>DASUIE010000048.1:0-19761 GCA_036273175.1 Allostellaceae bacterium | reverse complement strand
CCGCGCTCAACAGGATTTCGCGCTCCGCCTCGGCCTTTTCGAGCTGGCTGCCGCGCTTGAACTCGACCGCGACCGCGCGCTTGCCGTTGAAGACGATGCGCTGCACCAGCGCCTTGGTGACGAGCTGGAGGTTCGGGCGGTGGAGCACCGGCTTCAGGTAGGTGCGCGCCGTGCTCGCCCGGGTGCGCCCGCCGCGGGTCTGCTGGCACCAGCCGATGCAATCGGTGTGGCTGCGCGCGAGGTCGTTGACGTCCTCCTTGTATTCGAGGCCGATCTGCTTGCCGGCCTCGATCACGGTCTCGCACAGCGCCGGCCGGTCCATCTTCGAGGTAAAGAGCGGCCCCTCGCGGCCGCGCACCTCGCCACCCTCCTCGCCCGACCAGCGCTCCGCCTGCTTGAAGTAGGGCAGCACGCCATCCCAGTCCCATCCGCGGTTGCCGAGCTGCGACCAGTGGTCGTAATCCTCGGGTTGCCCGCGGATATAGATGAGGCCGTTGATCGAGCTCGACCCGCCGATCACCCGCCCGCGCGGATAGAGGATCGCGCGGCCGGCGGTGCCCGGATCGGGCTCGGCGGTGTAGCCCCAGGTCAGGGTCTTGTGGTCGAGCATCTTCATAAAGCCGGCCGGGATGTGGATCAGCGGGTTCCAGTCGCGCCCGCCGGCCTCGATCAGCAATACCGACACGCTGGGGTCCTCGGACAGGCGCCGCGCCAGCACGCAGCCGGCCGAACCGGCGCCGACGATCACATAATCCGCCTTCATCGCATTTCCCTCCGCTCCCCGCGACGTGCTCCGGCCGCTACTCTATCGCAGCGCCGTGGGATGAAAATCGGCTTCTTCCTCACTACTCTTATGCGGGCAAGGGGGAGAACCCGAGATGAGCATCGCCGTCAGCCGCATCTATCGCTACCCGGTCAAGGGGCTTTCCGCCGAGGCGCTCGACCGCGTCACGCTGTCGCCGGGTAATTGCCTCCCGCAGGACCGCCGCTTCGCGATCGCGCTTGGCACCACGGAATTCGACGCGGCTCGGCCGAAATGGCTGTCGAAAACGCATTTCATCATGCTGATGCGCGACGAGGCGCTCGCCCGCCTGCAAACCCGCTTCGACCCGGCGACCGCCCTGCTTACCGTCGAGGAAGATGGCGAAACCCTGGTCGAGGCGCGGCTTTCCGAGCCCGACGGGTGCCGGCGCGTCGCCGCCTTTTACGAGGAATTTCTCGGCGGCGCCGTTGCCGGGCCGCTCCGGGTCGTCGAAGCGCCGGGCCACGCCTTCGCCGATGCCCGCCCCAAGCCCAACGCGACGACCGACAAATACGTCTCGCTGATCAACCTCGAAAGCATCCGCGCGCTCGAAGCCGCGATCGGCGAGGCGGTGGACCCGATCCGCTTTCGGGCGAATTTCTATTTCGACGGCGCGCCGGCGTGGCGGGAGCAGGACTGGATCGAAGGCCGCATCGCCGCCGGCGGCGCGCGGCTCAGGGTCATCTCGCCGATCACCCGCTGCGCCGCGACCCAGGTCAACCCGGACACCGCCGAGCGCGACCTCGACATCGTCGGCACGCTGATGCGCGAATTCGGTCACAACATCATGGGCATCTACGCCGAGGTGGTGAGCGGCGGCGAGGTGGCGCTGGGCGACGGCTTGGAGGCGCCCGCGTGAGCCCGACCCTCAGCAGCCAGGCCGAAGCGCTTTTCGCGACGCTCGGCCAATCCGCCGACCCCGAGGTCGCCGCGGCGATCGAGGCCGAAATCCGCGAGGCGCCGGACCGCGCGCTGTGCCGGATCAACGCCCTGGCATTCGCCGCGAAACATCGGCTCGACGACGAGCGGGTGATCGCGGCTTTCCTGCGCGCCGCTCATTTCGGCCTGTTCGACCTCTCGTGGAACGTGCTGTGCCCGGGCTGCGGCGGCGTCCTCGGCGAGGGCACGACGCTGAAGACCGTGGACCGCTCGGAATACCTGTGCGCGCTTTGCGCCGATGGCTACGAGCCCAACCTCGACGAGATGGTCGAGGTCACCTTCACGGTCAGCCCCCGCGTTCGCCATATCGACGCCCACACGCCGCATGAGCTGCCGTATTTCGAATATTTGCGGCAGGTTTTCTACGCGTCGGCGATGGATTTACCCGAGGATTTCGAGCGCATCGGCGAGGAGATCACCCTCGACACGCTGGAGCTCCCGGCCGGCGAAAAAGCGCAGCTGTCTCTGCATCTGCCCGCAGAATTTCTGATCGTCTTCGATCCGGTGACCCATTCCGCCCAATTCATCGAGGTCAAGGGCGAGCCCACGCGCGACCGGCAAAACCTGGCGATCGCGTTCACCCAGTTGCAGGCCCCGACCGCGACGGTCGAGATGCGCCCGGGTCCGCTGCGCCTATCGCTGGAGAACCGCACCGACACGCGGGTGCTGCCCGGTGTGTGGATCGTCGGCGACACGCTGCACGAGCTGCTCGCCCGGCGGCGCCCGTTCCTGACCGCGAAACAGCTGCTCACCAACCAGGTGTTCCGCGACCTCTACGGCACCAACACGCTCGACCCCGAGCAGCGCCTCAAGATCACCAGCCTCACCTTTCTCTTCACCGATTTGAAGGGCTCGACCGCTCTCTATGAGCGCGTCGGCGACATCGCCGCCTACGATCTGGTGCGCGCGCATTTCCACGTGCTCAACGACATCGTCTCCGGCGAGCACGGCGCCGTGGTCAAGACGATCGGCGACGCCGTCATGGCGACCTTCACGACACCCGACCGCGCCGTCGCCGCCGCGCTGCGGATGCGCGAGGCGATGGAGCGGCTCAATGGCGAGCGCGGCAGCAACGACCTCACGCTCAAGATCGGGATTCACGAAGGGCCCTGCCTCGCGGTCGTGCTCAACGACCACCAGGATTATTTCGGCTCGACCGTCAATATCGCCTCGCGCGTCCAGGAACTCGCCCGGGACCGCGCGATCTATGTCAGCGAACCCATCGTGAGCTACGCGCCGACCACCACGCTCCTCGCGGCCAAAGGCCTGAAGCCGGTCCCGCAAAACCGCGAGCTGCGGGGTATCGCCGAGGAATACGCGGTCTACGAGATTCCGTGACGCCAGGCGGCACCTCGGCGTATCCTCGGGGCTGCTCAACCCACCACTTCCCGAGGAGTTTGCGATGGCAGCGGATTCCGGTACGCCGGTCGGCGTCAACCACGTGGTGCTGAATGTGCGCGACATCGAGGCGTCGCACCGTTTCTGGACCGAGATCGTCGGGCTCAAGCAGGTCGGCGCGCTGAAGAAGCGAGCCGATATGGGCGAGATGCCGCAGATGCGCTTCTACAGCGGCGACCATGGCGGCAAGTTCACCCACCACGACGTCGCCCTCGTCGAAAACCCTAATTTGCCCCCGCCGCCCGCGAACTGGCAGCTTTTCGGCGCGCCCCAGGCGATCAACCATATCGCGATCGCGATGCCGAGCCGCGAAGCCTTTGTCGCCAAGCTCGCCGAGCTCAAGGACAAGGGCGTCAAGTTCAACATGCGGATCAACCATGGCGTGACCCACAGCGTCTACATCAATGACCCCAACGGCTACGGCGTCGAGCTGCTCTACGAACTGCCGCGCGAGCTGTGGGAAGGCGATATCGATGCCGGGCTGAACTACCTTCAGCTGCTGCCGACCGAGGGCGACACGGCGCTGGTCGACGACCTCGAGGGCTCGCCCAAATTTGGCGCCGCGGCGGAGTAGCCGCGGCGCACGCAATCCTTTCGTCCCTCCGGCGTTGGCATCCCAGGCAACTCGCCGGAGGGACGAATGCTAAAGCTTGCGCTGTTCTTTCTCGTCATCTCGCTGATCGCGGCGCTGTTCGGCTATACCGGGTTGGCGGCGGCCTCCGCCGGCATCGCCAAGGCGCTGTTCGTCATCTTCATTGTGATTTTCATCGTGCTGCTGATCATCGGACTATCGATCGGCTCGCGACTTTTTTGATCACGCGCGCGGGTAGAGGGCTATAGTTTCCTCAACGAGCATAGGAGGAAACCGATGGCCTACGATGTGCTGATCAAGAACGGCCGCGTCGTCGACGGTTCGGGCATGCCCTCGTTCCACGGCGACGTGGCGATCAAGGACGGCAAGATTGTCGAGATCGGCAAGCTGTCTGGCGCCGCCCAGCAGACCGTCGATGTCGGCGGCCAGGCCATCGCGCCCGGTTTCATCGACAACCATTGCCATTACGACGCCCAGGTCACGTGGGACCCGCTCTGCTCGTTCTCCTGCGACCACGGCGCGACCAGCGTCGTCATCGGCAACTGCTCGCTCTCGCTCGCGCCGGTGCGCAAGGGCAATGAGAAGCGGATGGCGGAGTACCTCTCCTACGTCGAGGCGATCCCGATGGACGTGCTCAGCACGATCGAGGTCGATTGGGAATCCTTCCCGCAATACATGGAGCGGCTCGACCGCAACCTCGGGGTCAATGTCGGCACGCTGATCGGCCACACCGCGGTGCGCTACTACGTGATGGGCGACGAGTGCCAGGCGCGCACGGCGTCGAATGCCGAGATAAAGCAGATGCAAGACGTCGTGCGCGACGGCATGGAGGGCGGCGCGCTCGGCCTGTCGGTGTCGCGCAACCGCGGCCATTACGACCCGCAGGGCGTGCACATCCCGGCGCTGTGGGCAGACGAGAAGGAGATTTTCGCGCTCGCCGACGTGCTGCGCGAGATGGGCACCGGCATCATCCAGTCCGGCGGCGGCCGCGACGCGGAGATGAAGGACGGGCTGATGGCCCGGCTCAGCGAAGCCAGCGGCCGCCCGGTCGTCTACAACAATCTCGGCCAGTCGGTGCGCCGCCCCGGCGAATGGCAGAAGCACATGGACCGGGTCAACGAGACCTCGGCCCAGGGCATCCGCGCCTATCCGCTCGCCTCGCCGAACACGACGACGCAGATTTTCAATATGTCTAACACCCAGGTCTTCCGCGGCTCGCCGACCTGGCACCCGATCCTCCTCGCTTCGGACGAGGAAAAGCTGCGCGCCTATGCCGACCCGGCCGTTCGCGGCAAGCTTCACGAAGAGATGGTCGAGTGGAAGGTCGAGATCCCCGGCAACACGATCTCGCGCGAATGGTACAACTATATCTGGGTCGAGGAGGTCAAGCTCGACAAGAACAAGGGCTTCGTCGGCAAGACCTTGAAGCAGGTCGCCGAGATGCAGGGCAAGCGCATCATCGACGGGTTTCTCGACCTCGTCGTCGAGGAAAAGCTCGAGACCACCTTTATGCAGGCCGAGAACAACATCGACATCGAGGCGATGAAGGCGATCCTCAACTACCCGAACGCCCTGATCGGCCTCAGCGACGGCGGCGCCCATGTGCAATACCACGGCGGCTACGGCTTCTCGACGCGGCTCCTCGGCGAGTGGGTCCGCGACAAGCAGATCATGAGCCTCGAAAACGCCGTGCGGCGGCTGACCTTCGACTCGGCCTCGACCTTCGGGCTTTACGACCGCGGCCTGTTGCGGCCGGGCATGGTCGCCGACGTGACCGTGTTCGACCCCGACACCGTAAAGCCGCTGCCCGAATACATCGTGCACGACTTCCCGGCTGGCGGCTGGCGCTTCAAGGAGCCGGCGGCCGGCATCTACGCCACCTTCGTCAACGGGCAGATGCTGATGAAGGAAGGCAGCCACACCGGCAACCTCCCCGGCCACGTCCTGCGCAACTCGCGCTACCAGGCGGCGCACCGGTAGGCCGCCTCACCCTCATCCGGGAAGAGCCCCTCCGTCGCACGGCGGAGGGGTTTTTCGCGGCCGAACCGTTAGTCAGAAACCGGAGACCGGAGATGACGCTCAACTCAGGTTTCGGAACCGATTTCAGGAAAGCGATCCACGCGCATTGGAAGACGTTTCTGATCGAGGGGATCGTGCTCCTGGTCCTCGGCGCCGCGGCGATCGCGGTACCGCCGATCGCCGGCATCGCGGTGACGATCGTCGTTGGCTGGCTGTTCCTGTTCGGCGGGGTGATCGGATTGGTCGCGACCTTCGCGGCACGCGGCGCACCTGGATACGGGTGGGCCTTGTCGTCGGCGATCGTCGCCCTTCTGGCGGGCATCGTGCTGCTGTGGAACCCGCTGGCCGGCCTCGCGACGCTGACCTATGTGCTGATCTTCTTCTTCGTCCTCGACGGCGTGCTGAACATCGTGATGGCGGTCGAGCATCGGCGCGAATTATCTGGCCGCTGGGAGTGGATGCTGATCGGCGGGATCGTCGACCTCGTTCTCGCCGCGATCATCATCGCCGGGCTTCCCGGCACGCTCGCCTGGGCACTCGGCCTCCTCGTCGGGATCGATCTGCTGTTCGGCGGCGCTACCCTGGTCGCGATGGCGATTTCGGCCCGGCGAGAGATCACATAGCGGGGTAGCGGAGCGAAACGCGAGGCCGGACGTTGACCGGTCACGCAGCAGCCCCGCCGCATTCAGCAAGGTGACAAGATCGAGACCGCCCTCGGCCTCCTCGACGCCTCCGTGGAGATCGGCGCACCGCGGATCGCCAGACCGTCCAAGCGGCGCTTGCCGGTCGGAGCGGAGCTGCATCCGGATGGCGGCGTACATTTTCGCGTTTGGGCGCCGGCCTGCCGCGAGGTCGCCGTTCGCCTCGACGGACAGACCCCGCAGCCGCTTTCGGCCGAGCCGCACGGCTATTTCTCGGGTCGGATACAGGCAGCTCGGGCGGGGATGCAATATCGATTTCAGCTCGACGGCGATCCGGGCGCCGGCGTGCCTGATCCTGCCTCGCGCTTTCAGCCCGACGGACCGCATGGCTGGTCCGAGATCGTCGACCCCGCCGCGTTTGCCTGGACCGACGCGGCCTGGCAGGGCGTACCCCGCGAGCGGCTGGTGATCTATGAGATGCATGTCGGCACGCTCACGCTGGAGGGAAGCTGGAAGGCTGCCGAGGGCGAGCTGCCGGGCCTAGCCGATCTCGGCGTGACTTGCGTCGAGCTGATGCCCGTCGCGGATTTTCCGGGCGATTTCGGCTGGGGCTACGACGGCGTCAATCTGTTCGCGCCGACAAGGCTCTACGGCAGGCCGGACGATTTCCGCCGGTTCGTCGACCGGGCCCACGGAGCCGGGATCGCGGTGATCTTGGACGTCGTTTACAACCACCTGGGCCCGGACGGAAATTACCTGAAATTCCTCTCCCCCCATTACGTTAGCGACCGCTATGCGAACGAGTGGGGCGAGGCGATCAATTTCGACGGCCCGGAATCGGGGCCGGTGCGCGAGTTCTTCATCGCCAATGCCGGGTATTGGATCGACGAATATCACCTCGACGGCCTTCGTCTCGACGCGACCCAGCAGATCTTCGACGCCTCGGCCGATCATGTGATCGCCGCGGTCGCACGGCGCGTGCGGGAGGCGGCAGGCGAGCGCCGCACCTTTGTCGTCGGCGAGAACGAGCCTCAGCATACGCGCCTGCTGCGGTCTCCCGAGAAGGGCGGCTATGGGCTCGACGCGCTGTGGAACGATGACTTCCATCACAGTGCAATCGTCGCCCTCACCGATCGTCGCGAGGCCTATTACAGCGACTACAGCGGCCGGGCGGGGGAGCTGGTCGGCGCGGCGATCCACGGCTTTCTGTTCCAGGGGCAGCTTTCACGGTGGCAGAAGCAGCCGCGCGGCACGCCGTCGCTCGACCTGCCGGCGGAATCGTTTGTCGTCTTCCTGCAAAATCACGATCAGATCGCCAACTCAATGTCGGGAAGGCGCGGTCACGCTTTGGCGAGCCCCGGCGCATGGCGGGCCATGACCGCCTATTTGCTGCTGATGCCCGGTATTCCGATGCTGTTTCAGGGCCAGGAATTCGCCGCGTCGGCGCCGTTTTTGTATTTCGCCCAGTTTGGCGGCGATCTGCGACGCGCCGTAGCGGCGGGGCGCGGCAAGTTCCTCGCCCAGTTTCCGAGCCTCGCCTCCGCGGACACGCAGGCCCTGCTGGCCGACCCCGCGGACCCGGAAGCCTTCCGCCGGTCTAAGATAGACGCGGCCGAACGTGGGACCCACACGGAAGCTTATGCCCTGCACCGCGACCTCTTGGTGCTGCGGCGCGACGACAGGGTGTTCGGAGAGCGACCCTACCAGGTCGAGGGTGCGGTCCTGACCGATTATGCCTGGGTCTTGCGATATTTCGCCCGCGACGACCGGGACCGGATATTGATCGTCAATCTCGGCCCCGAATTGTCGTTGGTGCCGCTCCCGGAACCGCTGCTCGCGCCGGTCGCGGGACGGAGCTGGGAGTTGCTGTGGTCGAGCGAGGCGCCGCGCTACGGCGGGCAAGGCATCCCCCGACCCACCGCGGACGGGGTTTGGCAGGTCCCGGGCGGGTCCGCGCTCATTTTAGCGACCGAAGAACTGGAGCTGCATGATTGAGCCAATCCGGATCGGCAAGGGTGGCGACGAGCCTCTCGTGCCCCGCGAATGGCTGGTAACCAACGGGCTCGGCGGATTTGCGTCCGCAACCATCGCCGGCGAGATCACCCGGCGCTATCACGGGATGCTGATCGCCGCCTTGGCGCCGCCGCACGGCCGCATGGTCGTGCTCAACGACCTCCAGGCCTCGGTCGAACTTGCCGACGGCAGTTTCGCCAGTATGCGCGAGCGGGGAGAGTTTCTCGGCTTCACGCTCTCGGCCGGATTGCCGAGCTGGCGCTATGCGATTGACGACGTCGTCATCGAAAAATCGATCGTGCTCATCTCCGGGCACAACATGGTGCACATAAACTTCCGCCTGATGTCCGGCGAGCGTCCGGTTCGTCTGCGGTTGCGCCCGTTCGTCAATTTCCGCGCCTTGGAGGCGCCGGTCAGCGACCGCGTCGCGCTCGGCTACGCGATCACGGCCCGCGGCCCGCTTTACGAGATCGCGGCCGGCCCCGATCTGCCGATCCTGCGCATAACGACCGTCGGCGGCTCTCGCGTGCGGTTCATCGCCGATGGCGGCTCGCGCCACGACAGCGTCTTCCCGATGGAAGCCCAGCGCGGCTACGAATCTCATGGCGAGGAGTGGAGCCCGGGCTATTTCGACGCGGGAGTGTCCAAGGGCGAAGGCATCTGCCTGATCGCCGCCACCGAGCCTTGGCACACCGTGCTGGCGCTCGATCCGAACGAGGCGCGTCGCTTCGAGCATGAGCGTCGGCGCCGGCTCGTCGCCATGGCCCGTCCGGCGGCCCGCGGCAATCCTGCCGCGGAGCTGGTGCTGGCGGCCGACCAGTTCGTCATCACCCCGATCGGTCGCATCGCCGACCTCGCCCGCGCCCACGCGGAGGGCGACGACGTGCGCACCGTCATCGCCGGCTACCACTGGTTCACCGATTGGGGCCGCGACACGATGATCTCGCTGGAGGGGCTGACCCTGGCGACGGGGCGGGCCAATGAGGCCGGCTGGATCCTGCGCACCTTTACCCACTACGTGCGGGACGGGCTGATCCCCAATATGTTTCCCGAGGGCGAGAACCGGGGCCTTTATCACACCGCCGATGCGACCCTGTGGTTCTTTCACGCGCTGCACCGCTACGTCGCGCACACCGGCGACCACGACACCTTGAAGGTGATCCTGCCGACATTGAAGGAGATTATCCGCAAGCACTTCGCGGGCACCCGCTTCGGCATCCGCGTCGATCCCGGAGACGGGCTGCTGACGCAGGGAGCGGAGGGCTATCAGCTCACCTGGATGGACGCCAAGGTCGGGGATTGGGTGGTGACGCCGCGCCGCGGCAAGGCGGTAGAGATCAACGCGCTCTGGTACAACGCCCTGCGGCTCACCGCCGAGTGGCTGGACCTGTTCGGCGACGACGAGGCCGATGCGATCGCATCGCACGCCGCGACAGCGCAAGCGTCGTTCAATCGGCGCTTCTGGAATGCCGAGGGCGGTTGCCTCTATGACGTGGTCGACGGCGAAAACGGCGATGACGCCTCGTTCAGACCCAATCAGATCTTCGCGATCTCGCTCGATCATGCGGTGCTCGACGTTGACCGCTGGGAGGCCGTGGTGACCGGCGTCGAACGCCGCCTGCTGACCCCGATGGGCCTGCGCTCGCTGGCGCCCGGCGAACCCGACTACAAGCCGCATTATTTAGGCGAGCTGCGCGCCCGCGACGCGGCCTATCACCAGGGCACGGTCTGGGCCTGGCTCATCGGGCCGTTCATCGACGCGTGGCTCAAGGTCCACCCCGGCCAGGAGGCGGCCGCCCGCCGTTTTCTTGCCGCGTTCGAGCCACATCTCTCCGAAGCCGGGATCGGCTCGATCAGCGAGGTCTTCGATGGCGAGCCGCCCTTCGCGCCGCGCGGCTGTATCGCCCAGGCCTGGAGCGTCGCCGAGGTCCTGCGCAGCTGGGTAAGGACAGCCGCGAAGCATTGACCCGCGCGGCCGCCGGCGCAGCCGCTACTTCGCCGCATCCTTGACCGCGAGCTTGCCGCCGAAATGCGGCATCACCTCCTCGGCGAGCACGTGAAACTGCTCCAGCATCAGCGCCTTCGGCGTGGTTAGCGGCGAGGACAGGTTGATGTGCTCCATCCCCGGATACTTCGCCTCGACCCCCTTCAGGAACTCGACGAGATCGGACGGCGTGCCGGCAAACCACGAGCCGAGGCCGACGAAATGCTCGACCTTGGGCACGCCCTTTATGTCCCAGCCGCCGCGATGCGCAATCGCGTCGATCTGGTCCGGGTTGACGCCGGGCACGAAGCCGAGCGGCGCGAACATCTTGGCGTGCTCCTCATAGAGCGGCTTCAGCCGCTTGAGCGCCTCCTCGCGGGTATTGGCGACGAGATAGTGGATGCCGAGCGTGAGGTTCTCGCCGAGCTTCAGGTGCTTGCCGGCGCGCTCGGCGGCCTGCTGATAGCCCTGGATCGGGCCGTCCTGCATCGTCGCCGCGCCGCCGCCGACCGCGCCCTTGATGTTGTGCCTGACCATGAAGTCGAGCCCGCGCGGGTTGGCGCTGACGATCGGCTGCCAGCATTCGACCGGCTGGTGCACCGGCCGCGGGACCAGGCTCAGCTCCTTGAGCTGGTAGCCGCGATACGGCACCTCCGGCGGCAGCGTGTAGTGCTTGCCCTTATGCGAGAAGCTCTCGTTGTTGAACGCCTTGAAGCAGATCTCGACCTGCTCCTCGAAAAGCTCGCGATTGGCGTTCTGGTCCATCATCGGCGCGCCGAACGTCTCGACCTCGCGGGTGTGGTAGCCGCGCCCGACGCCGAAGACGCAGCGGCCCTTGGTCATGATGTCGGCGACCGCGAAATCCTCGGCGAGCCGCAGCGGGTGCCACATCGGCGCGATATTGAAGCCGCAGCCGATCTTCAGCTTTTCGGTGAGATGGGCGAGATGCACCGCGATCATCAGGATGTTCGGCAGACACTCGTAGCCCTCGTGTTGGAAATGGTGCTCGGCCAGCCACAGCATGTCGAAGCCGAGCTTGTCCATCGTCTTGGCGATCGCCTCGGTTTTTTCGAAGACGCCGGCCAGCGCGTCATTGTCGAACCGGCGCTCGTTCGCCGGGGTCGCGTCCTGGCCGTGATCGGGAAAGTCGATATGCCCGGCATAGACCGTCGTGAACTTGTTGATCATCGGGGAATCCTTTCGCGGCGGGGGCTGCGCTAAAGGAAGGCTAAAGGATTATTTCGGCGCGGGGAACCGCACCGCCGCTACGTCAGGCGGATCGGGCCTTTCGGCGGCCCGCGCTATCCCCCGGTGCTGAAGCTGCCGCCGGCCGCGCCCGGTACGTAAATCTGGAAGATCGCCCGGAGGTGCCGATCGGATTGCGCCTGGATCGAGTTCACCTGCAGATCGGTCAGGATATCGGTCGGATCGAGCAGCGCCGGGGCTCCGGTCTGCGGCTGGCTTTGCGCCGCGGCCTGGAGCGACCCCCTGAAATCGCCGGATATCGCGTTGCCGATCCCGCTTGCCGCGACGAGCCCGGCAGTCGGCACCACCGGCGCGCCGCCGTTGCCGCCGGGGCGGCCATCGAGCCGCACTTCAAGCGCGGCGAGGGTGCCCGGCTCCGTGCGGTACGGCGCCGAGGGCGAGGCGCCGGGACCCGCGACGGTGATGGCGAAACCAGGCCGGCGCAACGACTGCGTGACGCCGTTGGCGCTGACGGCGACCTCGTTGCCGTAAACGAAATAGACGTCGAGCCGCCCGTTCGCCACCTGATTGGCCAGGAACACGCCGCCGCGCACCGCGATCGTCGCCAGCGGCGTTTTCAGGGTGACCGAATCCCCCTGTTTGGCGACCTTGCCGCCGACATAGCGGAAAATGCCGCGCGCGGTGCTCATCGCCACCTTGCCGGTGCCGCGCGTGCGGTCATAGACGAACTCGTTGATCGTCAGGTCGGCATCGGGGCCGACCGTCATCGCGGACTGGTCGAGGAACAGAATCTGGGTCTGGCCTTCGGCCGATGTCGCGATGTGCTCGTTGAACACGACGTCTTCGTTGACCCTGAGCTGCCGCGCGGCGCCGCCCGGCGGGGTGCCCGTGACGGCCGGGTTGACCGCGCTGTTTACCCCCACGCGCTCCTGGGCGACCGCCGGAGAAAGTGACCCGGCCATGCCAAGAGCCACCGCCACAATGAAGATCCGGCGTGAAAACCGCCTCGGTGCCATCCGACCTCTCCTAAAACAGAATCTTGAGGCCGGCCAGCGCGGACGTGCTGGTGTAGCCGTAGAGCTGCAGGTTCGACGACAGGATATCGCGCTGGACTTGCACGACGACCGCCATCGTATCGGTTACCGGGATCGATTGCGTGACCCCGAAGCGCCAATCGCCGTCGCGCCGGGTGCTCGGCAACGAAATCGCCGCCGAGCCGCTGCTGTTGCAGCACGGGTCGGGAGCCTCGTAATAGGCCCAGCTATGGCTGGCGTAGAACGTGGTGTCCCACGGCTGGCTCTGCCAGCCGGCCGGGTCGTCATAGCGAATCCTGTAGCTCCCCCCCAGCGCGTAGCTCTTGTTCGCGTAAAACTGAAACCGCGCCCCCTGATCGAGGTAATCGAACTCGCCGCTCAACGTCGAATTCGCGGTGATCGCCTTGCTGAGCGTCAGGGAAACCAGCTTGTCGCTGCCGCTCAGGCCCCTCGCGTTGGGAATGTCGGGATGGCTGCTGAAGGTCTTCTGGCGGAATTCGAAGGCCGCCTTGGCGACGACGTCGCCGGGCAGGACCGTTGTCCCCTCCAGGCCGGTGCCGTAGCTGTAGAAGTACTGCTCCTCGCCCAACCCGGCCTCGTTGGCGATCAGATAAGGCTTGAGCGAGCCCGAGGGCGCCCACGGCAAACCGGTGTCGGGAAAGCGAAGGCGCGGACCCGCCGTGACCTCGGCAAACCCGACATCGAGGCGCCCGTGGTTGATGTAGTGGTTGATCAGCGCGGTGCCGCCTACCTCCAGCGCATCGCGGTCCTGCGTTCCGAGATCGTAGCTGTACATCACGGTGCCGGCGGCAAAGGTGTTGAGCGCGTTCTCCTTGACGGATCGCCGCCCGAGCGGAACCGTGCCGATCTGCGATTCGAGGAATGACGCGGCCGGAGCGACATTCGCGTCGGACTGATACTGTGCCCCCACGAGCAGCTGCCCGACGATCTGGTGCGGCGATTCCCGGCTGCCGACCGCGTCCAGGTATCTCCTGGCCTGGGCGGCGACTTCGGGCGAGGGATGGTTTGCCAGCGCCTTGTCGAAATAGGTATGAGCGATCTCGAAGGAGCCCATTCGGAAGTAGAGGGCGCCGAGCTCGAGGTCGATGTTGGCGAGATTCGGGTTGTAGATCAGCATGCGTTCGAGCGCGGTGACCGCGGCTTCGTTATTGCCCAGCCGGGCCGAGAGCTCCGCATACGCAAGCCCGGCTTTCAAATCCGCGGGATTGCGCAGCATCTGCTGGAACAGGGCTTCCTGCTGCTGCGCGAGCGCCGCATTGCCGCCGCCAGCGAGACCCCGCGAACCGATCGGTACCGGCAGTTGACCGTGGTCCATATCGGTTCTCTGAGCCGTCGCCGGCAGGGCGAACACGCCGCAGCCCAGCCAGGCCCCTACAAAGACCGATATGCAACGGATTAGAGACCTGCCGCGATCACTCCGCTTACCGATTCCGCACATACTCGTCTGCACCGCATTAACATCTACCAAAGGTGGTGCTAACCCATTCCCCAGGGCTTGAACAATGATCCAGCGTCTATTACAAAAAACTGTGATCCATCGTTGCCCGGATGCCACACATACCTTTGATGCCACGAACGTTTCGTTGTCTCGCGCTGGCGGCGGCGCCGCACTGGCGGCGCGAATACCGATGCGCGAATAGGCCGGCGACGGCCGGTCTTTCTCGCTCGTTTGCGGCAACTTGGGGCCGGTCGCGCGCACGCCGATGAACAGTCTGCTTTCATCGCTGGGCAGGTGGGCGGGCCGAAGTGTCGCCTATTGGCTGCCGATCGGGTTGCTGTGCGTCGCGGCGTTTGCCCGAATCGCGATACCCGACGTGCTCGACCGGCTGTCGCTGATCGTCTTCGATGTCTACGAGCGCGCATCGCCGCGCGTCGCCGACCCGGATGCGCCGGTACGGATCGTCGATATCGATGACCGCAGCCTCAAGGAGGTCGGCCAGTGGCCATGGTCGCGCAGCCTGATCGCCAAGCTGGTCGACAAGCTGCGCGAGGCCGGCGCCGCCGTCGTCGTCTTCGACGTGCTGTTCACCGAGCCCGATCGGATATCTCCTTCTCTGCTGCTGCCGATTTTGACCGAAGGCGGCGCCAGCGCCGACGAAGTCGAGCGCGTGCTCGCGACCGTGCCGGATCCCGATAAGAAGCTGGCCGGCGCGATCGCCAAGCTTCCGGTCGTACTGGGGTTTGCCCTGACCGAGCACGGCGGGAACGGGACACCGGCGCGCAAGGCCGGGTTCGCCTTCACCGGGGGCGCCGGCGAAAACCCGCTAAGCTTCGTCCAGAACTATCCGGAAGCGATCGGCGACCTGCCGATCCTGCAAAAGGCGGCCGCCGGCGACGGCTTTGTCAACCCGCACCTCGACTGGGACAATGTCCTGCGCCGGGTGCCGCTCGTCATGCGCCTGAAAAACAAGGCGGTTCCCTCGCTCGCCGCGGAGGCTCTGCGGCTGGCGCTCGGCACCACGACCTATATCGGCCGGGCCTCCGGCGCGAGCGGCGAGAGGAGCTTTGGCGAAAACACCGGGCTCAATTCGTTTCTGATCGGCCAGCTGACGGTGCCGACCGACGGCGCCGGGATGGTCTGGCTGCACTACGCACCGTCCGATGCGCGGCGCTACATCTCGGCCGCGGACATTCTGTCGGGCAATTTCGACCGCGCCCGCATCGCCGACAACATCGTGCTGATCGGCGTTTCGGCGAAAGGGCTGAACGATTTGCACGCGACCCCGCTTGCCCGGGACATGCCGGGCACCGAGGTTCATGCCCAGCTGATCGAGCAGGTCCTGCAGCAGAATTTCCTGTCCCGGCCGGATTGGCTGGTCGGGGCCGAAACCTTGTTCACGGTGATCGTCGGTCTCTTGATGATCCTGTTGATGCCCCGGATCGGCGCCTTGGCGGGCGCGGCGATCGGCGGGGTTGCGGTGGCGGGGGCCGCCGGCGTCTCGTGGCTCGCCTTCCAGAAGGCCCAGCTTCTCGTGGATCCGGCGTTTCCGATCCTGGTCATTGCCGTGGTCTATGTCACGTCGACCCTGCTCGGCTACCGCCAGACCGAACGCCGCCAGCGCCAGATCCGCCAGGCCTTCTCGCGCTACATGTCGCCGTACATGGTCGCGGAGCTCGCCCGCCATCCCGAGAAGCTGGTGCTCGGCGGCGAGACCAAGCTGCTCACGATCATGTTCTGCGACATCCGCGGGTTCACCACCCTGTCCGAAGGGCTCAAGGCCGAGGAGCTGGGCCGGCTGATCAACAACTTCCTGACCCCGATGACCGAGATCATCACCAATCACAAAGGCACGATCGACAAGTATATCGGCGATTGCATCATGGCGTTCTGGAACGCGCCGCTCGACGACCCGGACCATGCGAAGAACGCGGTCCTCGCCGCGCAGGAGATGCGGCGGCGGCTCGGCGAGCTCAACGAGCGCTGGGCGGCGGAAGGATTGCGCACGCTGCACATCGGCATCGGGATCAACACCGGCGAATGCTGCGTCGGCAATTTCGGCTCCGACCAGCGTTTCGACTATTCGCTGCTGGGCGACCCGGTCAACCTCTCCTCGCGTCTGGAAGGGTTGACCAAGCAGTACGGCGTCGATCTGATCATCGGCGAGGACACCGCCGCGATGGTCGGCAACCCGGACTTCGTCGAGCTCGATCTTGTCGCCGTCAAGGGAAAGTCGCGGGCGGTGCGCATTTTCACCCTGCCGCCCCATCCGACCCAGGCGGATCAGTTCATGGCCCGGCATCAGGCGCTGCTGACCGCGTACCGGCACCGCGACTGGGAGGGCGCCTTGCGCCTGCTCAACGACGGGCCGCTTGCCGCCGAGACCGAGCTGGCGCCCGTCTACGAACTGTTTCGCCAGCGCATAGAGCACCTCAAAATCGAGCCGCCGCCCGGCGATTGGGATGGCGTTTTCGTCGCCCACGAAAAATGACCCGGACGTAGCGCCCACCTTACGTCCCCGGCGATTTGGCTTTACGCTGCTGTGCCCGGCCCGCCGCCTCTCGCCAGTCCGCACACGGATCGACCTTATCGGCATGAGTGACACCCGCCCCGCTTCCCTGGCGTCGCTCTACGTCGCCGGCCCGCTCAGTATGGGCTATGCCGATTTCTATACCTTTGTGATCCCGCTTTACGGCCTGTCGCTGGGGTTCGACGCGTCGCAGATCGGCATCCTGGTCGGCGCCCGCTCGATCGTCGGGCTGTTCCTGTCGATCCATATCGGCGTCTTGATGGACCGGTTCGGCACCCGCAAGGTGACCCTGTTCTTCGTCATGGCCGGGATGGTCCTCGCCCCGCTGTTTCCGCTGGTGCCATGGTTTTGGGGCCTGCTTCTGCTCCAGGTGATCAACGGCGCGGCGGTTTCGTTTGCCTGGTCGGGCGCCCAGACGCTGATTGCCCAGCTCGCCGAGGGCGACGCGCGGCATCTCGGCCGCTTTACCTTCTTTGCCCGGCTCGGCTCCACCACCGCGCCGATCCTGGCCGGCGCCGTGTGGGATTTGGGTGGGGCCTGGCCTGCCTATCTGGTCGGCACCGCCTGGGCCGGGGTGCTGACCTTGGCGCTGCTCCGCGCGCCCGAGGCCGAGTTTTTCGCGCCGCCGCGGCATGACGGAACCGCGAGGGCGCGGTTCCGCGCCCGCGATGTCTGGCCCCGGCTGTCGGATTATCTGGCCTCGCTCACGCTGATCGCGATCCCGGCGATCGCGCTGTCGATGGCGATCATCTCAATGCGCAACTCCTCGTACAGCATCCAGACATCGGTCTATGTCGTGTATCTCGACCGTATCGGGTTTGTCGGGACGAGCATCGGCGCGCTGTTCTCGGTCGCCGAGATCGCCAGCGGGTTCGGGGCGCTGTTCGCGGCCCGGGCAATAAGGCTGGGCGATGCGCAGCGCACCATGCTCAGCGGGACCGTGCTGTCGATCGTGCTGATCGCGGTAACCCCGCTCCTCGGCGGCATCTACGCGGTGCTGCTGCTGTTCCAGCTCGTGCGCGGCTGGCTCGAGGGCGTGATCCAGCCGCTCGTCCTGTCCGTGCAGGCGAAGGCCGCCGGGCGCCACCAGCAAGGCGCGGTCGTCGGTCTGCGCCAGACCGGGCAGCGGCTGACCTCGATCGTCGTCCCGCCGGTGATGGGCGCGATCGCCGATCGCTGGGGAGTCGGCGAAAGCTTCTTTATCGTCGGCGCGCTGATGCTGCTGCTGTGCACGCCGCTCGCGTTTGCCATCCGCCGCGTCGGCCGCCTTCGGGCCGCCGCCGTCAATCCATCAGCTTCCGCGTCAGGTAGGTGAATTCGAGCGCCTGGTGATGGGCGCGCTGGCGCAGATTGGCGGCCGCGGAGTGACCGCCCTCGATGTTTTCGTAATAGAGATACGGCAGCCCCATCGCCGCCATCTTGGCCGCCATCTTGCGCGCGTGGCCAGGATGCACCCGGTCGTCGCGGGTCGAGGTGACGAACAGCGGCTCGGGGTAGGCCACACCCTCGCGGAGGTTGTGATACGGCGAGATGCGGCGCAGGAACGCCGCCTCCTCGGGCACGTCCGGGTCGCCGTATTCGGCGATCCACGACGCCCCGGCGAGCAGCTTGTGAAACCGCAGCATGTCCAAAAGCGGCACCTGGATCACCACGGCGCGAAAGAGGTCGGGGCGCTGGGTCAGCATCACCCCCATCAAGAGCCCGCCATTCGACCCGCCCATGATGCCGAGCCGGCGGGGCGAGGTGATCCCGCGCGCGATCAAATCCTCGGCGACGGCGATGAAATCGTCGTAGGCGCGCTGCCGGTGTCCCTTGAGCGCGGCCTGGTGCCAGTCCGGGCCGAACTCGCCGCCGCCCCGAATATTCGCGATCGCGTAGACCCCGCCGCGCTCGATCCATAATTTGCCGGCGATCGCCGCGTAATTCGGGGTCAGCGACACCTCGAACCCGCCATAGCCGTAAAGCAGGGTCGGCGCCTCGCCGTCGAAGGCGAGACCCTTCGGCCGCACGATGAAATACGGCACCAGGGTCCCGTCGGTCGACCGCGCCTCGAACTGCTCGACGACGACCCCGGCCGCGTCAAATCTTGCCGGCGCCGATTTCACCCGGCCGACGCCGCCGCTCGCCAGATCGGCGAGGTAGAGCGTGCTCGGCTGCACAAAGCTCGCGACATCGAGATAGGCGCGCTCGTCGCGGTCGTTCGCCGAGACGACGGAGATCGAGGCGTTGTCCGGCAGCGCCAGCCTCTCCGCGACCCAGGCGCCGCCCTCGAACCGGTACGCGACCGCGCTTCCCCGCACATTGCGGTAGATCGTCAGCACCAGCCGGGAGCGCGTCACGGCGACGGTCTCGATCGCCTCGCGCGGGCCCGGCGCATAAACGACGACCGGCTCCAGCGCCTCCGGACGCGCGCGGCACGCCTCCAGGTCGAGCGACACCAGCACTCCAGCCGCGATCCCCTGCCAGGCCTCCTCCAGCGTCACGAGAAGCTGCCCGGACACAAACCCCTGAAGGCTCGACCGTCCCGGCAGGGCGAGCCGCACCGGCCCGCCTTCGGTCAGCAGAAACCGCTCGCTGACAAAGAAATCGACCGCGCGGGTCAGCATCACGCCCCGCACCGCGCCGTCTTCCCCGCGCAGCACGCTGGCGCGGACGCTTACATCCTGCGCGGTGCCGCGGAATATCTCCTCGGCCGCGGCGAGCGGCGTCCCGCGCCGCCAGCGCTTGAGGACGAACGGATAGCCGGAGGCGGTCATCGTCCCCGGCCCCCAGTCGCGCGCGACCAGCAGCGTATCGGCGTCGAGCCAGGTCGCGCTCTGCTTGCCTTCGGGCAGCGCGAACCCGCCCTCGGCAAAGCGCTTGGCGGCGATGTCGAACTCGCGCCATTCGCTGGCGTCCTTGCCGCCATCCGACAGCGCGACGAGGCACAGCCGGTCCTCCGGCGCCAAGGTCGCCCCGCCCTGGTAGACAAAGTTCCGCCCCTCGGCGGCGGCGAGCGCGTCGATGTCGAGCACCGCCTCCCACTCCGGCGCCGCGCTCGCATAGGATTCGACGCTCGACCGCCGCCACAGCCCCCGCACCTGCCGGTCGTCCTGCCAGAAATTGGCGATGCCCGCGCCGAGGAAATGCGGATAGGCGATGCGG
>DASUIE010000047.1:0-19796 GCA_036273175.1 Allostellaceae bacterium | reverse complement strand
GATATCGAGCCGATCGCGCTCGTTCGCGCGCTCGACCGGCTGGTCGAGCAGCGGCTGGTCGAGCGCCGCCCGCACGCGACCGACCGGCGCGTCTGGACCCTCTGGCTGATGCCCCAGGGCTGGCGCGTCGTCGAGCGCATCCTCGCGATCAACCAGGAAATCCGCGAGGAAGCCTGCGCCGGCCTCAGCCCGAGCGCGCGCGACACCCTGCTCGCCGCGCTCGAACACATGAAGGGCAACATGGCGATCGACGACGACAGCGCGGAGGCGGTGTAGGAAGCTTTGTCCGCCGGCGGCCGCGGGCTTACGGATCGTCCGGGTGGGGAGGCATCGCGGGAAAAGGAGATCGCAGGCCAAGCCTCCGATCCAGGCGGCCCACGGTGGTCGGAACCAGGTACTCCACCTGATCGGTTCCAACCTCCACGACCCAACGCTGCCGATCCGGCGACTCAATGAAGGTGAACGTAGCCGTTTCCCCGTTTGGAAGACGACAAGGGCCGGATCGGGCAGAGCACCCGACGCTTTGGGCCCAGCGTATGTAGTCGCCGAGCGTGGGATGGCCGCCGAACGGGGCGGCGCTCACAGACAGTTACGCGGCGACGCCGAATTCGATATCGATATTCGGCTCGTTTTCCAGAACTGCCGATCGAGCGGGTGTGAACTCGCCCGCTCGTTTATCCCAAAGGTCGTGATAAAACTGCGGTGCCGGATCGATGCCGGCAAATGCCCTACCATGTCGGCGCAAGCTTTCCTGGCGTTCAAGTACTAGAGCAACCATAAGGCGCTCTCTCAGCTCGTCAAGATTGCGAGCTTGCGCACCAATATCGTATTCAAGGCATTGTGCGACCCATTGGTCGCCCTCCCTCGCCAGAAGGACGCGGATTGGTCGTGCGTCCAGCATTGTTCGATCCTTTTCACGCCGCTGCGCAACATAACGCGCATGGAGCCAAAAACTCGTCAACCCGTACGCGGCTACCCCGCCAGATACCCGCCATCGACGTAGAGCTCCGCCCCGGTGACGTAGGACGCCTCGTCGGAGGCGAGGAACAGCACCGCGTTCGCCACCTCCTCGACCCGGCCGTCGCGGCCGAGCGGCACCATTTCCAGCATCTTGGCGCGGACCACCGGGTCGGCGGTGCGGCCCGAGGTGCGCATCGGCGGCATCAGCCCGGGATGCACCGAGTTGACGCGGATGTTGTGGCGGCCCTGCTGCACCGCGCCGACCTTGGTCATCGTCCGCACCGCGCCTTTCGACGCGTTATAGGCGGCGTGGATGCCGCGCTGCCCGGTGACGCCGGAGATCGACGACAGGTTGACGATCGAGCCGCCGCCCGCCTTGCGCATCTCCGGGATCGCGTACTTCATCCCGAAAAAGCAGCCGCGCGCGTTGACGTCCATGATCTTGTCCCACGCCGCGGTGTCGAACAGGTCATCGACCGCGCTGCCGCTGATCCCGGCGTTGTTGACGAGGATGTCGAGCTTGCCGAACTCCCTGACCGTCGCCTCGACGACCGCCTTCCAGTTCGCCTCGTCGGTCACGTCGAGGTGGTGGAAAATGGCCGAGCCGTTCGCCTTGACGATATCGGCCACAACCGCCTTGCCGTCATCGTCAAGCTGGTCGGCGACGACGACCTTGGCGCCCTCGCGGGCGAAGATTCGGGCCGTGCTGGCGCCCATGCCGGACGCGGCGCCGGTGACGATCGCTACCTTGCCGTCGAGCCTCATCGCCGATCTCCCTAGTTGACCCCGACCGCGCCGCCGAGGATGTCGCCGATGCCGTCGTGGAGGACGAGGTCGGCAAAGCGGTCGAGCCCGGTTTCCTCGCGGTTGACGATCGCGAGGGTGGCGCCGTTGCGCTTGGCGAGCTCGGGGAAGCCGGCCGCCGGGTACACCACCAGCGACGAGCCGAGCACGATGCACAAATCCGCGGCGAGCGTCTCGATTTGAGCGCGGCGCATCGGCTCTTCCGGCATCGCCTGGCCGAACGAGATCGTCGCGGTCTTGACGAAGCCCTTGCACCGGGTGCACCGCGGCGCCACCCCATCGGCCTCGAACTGCGCGCGCAGCGCCGCGATCTCGTAGCGCTCGGCGCAATCGAGGCAGGTGGCGAAGGTCGTGTTGCCGTGCAGCTCGATGACCTTGTCCGGCGGGACGCCGGAAGCCTGGTGCAGCCCGTCGATATTCTGGGTGATCACGGCGCTGACCTTGCCGCGCCGCACCAGCGCCTCGACCGCGCGATGCCCGCGATTGGGCTCGGCGTCGCCGAACATCTCCTCCATCGCAAAGCGCCGCCGCCAGGTTTCCCGCCGCGCCGCCTCCGACGCCATGAAACTGTCGAAATCTATCGGCGCCATCTTGGTCCAGACGCCGCCGGGGCTGCGGAAATCGGGGATGCCGCTTTCGGTGCTGATCCCGGCGCCGGTGAAGACGACGGCGCGTTCGGCATCGGCGATGAGCTGGGCGAGGGCGGCGATGCCGCGGTCGGGATGCATGCGCTACTTTGGCAAACCCGCGCCGCCATCGGCAAGAAACTTGCTCCGCCCGCCGGGGCGGGCAATGGTGCGCAAGCGGGGCAGGAGGGCATGAATGGCGATGCGCGCGCGCAACCTGCCGGTATTGGGGCCGCACGGCTTCGTCAATCTCGCCTACTGGGATTGGGAGGGGCCGGCCGGGGCGCCGGTGGCGATCTGCGCGCACGGGCTCACCCGAAACGGCCGCGATTTCGACACGCTCGCCGCCGCGTTGTCGGCCGAGTTCCGCGTCGTCTGCCCCGACATGCCGGGGCGCGGCGCCAGCGATTGGCTCGACGACGCGGCGGGCTACAATTTCCCGTTCTACCTGGCGGCGGTCGCGGCGCTCTTAGCCCGGCTCGATGTCGCCTGGGTCGATTGGGTCGGGACCTCGATGGGCGGGCTGATCGGGATTTTCCTCGCCGGCCTGCCGAACGCGCCGGTGCGGCGGCTGGTGCTGAACGATATCGGGCCGCTGCTGCCCAAGGAGGGGCTCGCGCGGATCGGCGAGGGCCTCGGCGCCGATCCCGGTTTTTCCAGCCGCGACGAGCTCGAGGCTCATCTACGCCGCAATTATGCAGCATTTGGCCCGCTCAGCGAGACGCAATGGCGCCAGTTCGCGGCCCATTCCGGCCGCACCCGCCGCGACGGCCGGCTCGGCCTCTCCTACGACCCGAAGATCGCCTAGGCGTTCAAGGCGCGTCCGCCCGAGGATGTCGATCTCTGGGAATTCTACGACCGGCTGACCTGCCCGACGCTGGTGTTGCGCGGCGCCGAATCCGACATCTTGCGCGCGGCCGACGCGGCGGCGATGACCGAGCGCGGCCCGAACGCCCGCCTCGTCGGCTTCGACGGGGTCGGCCATGCCCCGGCGCTGATGACCCCCGACCAGATAGCGCCGATCCGCGAATTCCTACTAGGATAGGTCCCGTCATCAGGGAGGCGGGGATGGATCTGGGGCTGCGCGGCAAGAAGGCGGTGATCTCGGGCGCGTCGAAGGGCATCGGGCGGGCGGTCGCCGAGGCGTTGGCCGAGGAGGGGTGCGATGTCACCCTCGTCTCCCGCACCGCCGCCGATCTCGAAGCGGCTCGTGCCGCGATCGCGGCCAAGCACAATGTCGGCGTCCGGGTCTTCGCGCTCGACCTCAGCGACAGCCGCAACGTCGACAAGCTGATCGCCGAGTGCGCCGACACCGACATCCTCGTCAACAACGCCGGGGCGATCCCCGGCGGCAATCTCGACATGGTCACCGAGGACCGCTGGCGCACCGCCTGGGATCTCAAAGTATTCGGCTACATCAACATGACCCGCCGCTTTTACGACCGGATGCGCACGCGCGGCCACGGCGTCATCGTCAACGTCCTCGGCGCCGCCGGCGAGAACCCCGATTTCGACTACATCGCCGGGTCCTCGGGCAACGCTTCGCTGATGGCCTTCACCCGCGCGATGGGCGGCCGGGCGCCGAGCGACAATCTCCGCGTCGTCGGCATCAACCCCGGCCCGGTGATGACCGAGCGGCTGATTACCCTGACCAAGACCCGCGCCCAGCAGAATCTCGGCGACGAGAACCGCTGGGAGGAGCTGATGAAGCACCATGCCTTCGGCCGGGCCGCCAAGCCGGAGGAGATCGCGGCGATGGTTGCCTTTGTCGCCTCGGACCGGGTGTCGGGCTACACGACTGGCTGCATCATCACCATCGACGGCGGCGGATCGAGCCGCAGGAGCGCGCTGTAGCGTGACCTTCCGCCCCAAGACCGACCGGAACCTGCTCGACGACGAACGCCCGTTCCTCGAACGCGCGCGGGCGCTGGTCCCGCGCCTCGCCGAGCGGGCCGCTTCCTGCACCGCGGCGCGGGTCGTGCCGGGCGAGACGATCGCCGAGTACCACGCCGCCGGCATCCTGCGCCTTTTGCAGCCGCGGCGGTTCGGCGGCTTCCAGATGCGGTTCAGCCTGTTCTCGCGCATCGTCGAGGAGCTGACCTTCGGCTGCGCCTCCTCGGCCTGGGTTTATGCGGTGCTCGGCGAGCACAATTGGGTCCTCGCGCAATATCCCGAACAGGCGCAGATCGACGTTTGGGGCGACGATCCCGCGGCGGTCGCGTCCTCGTCGCTGGCCCCGCGCGCCGCGGCAAAGCCGGTCGCGGGCGGCTGGAAGCTCACCGGGCGCTGGACGTTTTCGAGCGGCTGCGACCATGCGCAATGGGCGATCCTCGGCGCCTTTCTCGGCGAGATGGGCGACGCGCGCTCGATCGCCTATCTGCTGGTGCCGCTTGGCGAGACCGAGATCGTCGACGACTGGCAGGTGCTCGGCCTCGCCGGCACCGGCAGCAAATCCCTGGTCCTCAAGGACGTTTTCGTGCCCGAGCACCGGCATGTGATGGTCGCCGACCTCTTCGCCGGGACGCCGCCGGGCGCCTCGGTCCATCCCGACTATCCGGTGGTGCGAGCGCCACGCGGCTTCCTCGTCTCGTACTCGCTGCCGCCGGTGGCGATCGCGCTGGGCCGCCGCGCGCTCGATCTCGTGAGCCGGTCGCTGGTGGGCAGATTGTCGCGCGGGGTCGCCAAGATCGCCGAGTCCGAGGTGGTGCGGATGGCGGTCGGCGAAGCCTCCGCGGCGATCGACTCGGCGACCCTGTCGCTCCATCACGGCCGCGACTACACGACCGCCGAGGTCGATACCGGCCGCAAGATTCACGAGCACGAGGCGCTGCAGGCGCGCCGCGACATGGTCTATGCCCAGCATCAGGTGGGCTGGGCGCTCGAACGGCTATGCGAGCTTTCCGGCGCGCGCTGGCTGTACGACACCGACCCGCTCCAGGAAATCCGTCGCGACGTGATGGCGATCCTGACCCACCACGCCGCCAGCCGCCAGGCCGCCTTCGCATCCTACGGCCAGCTCCTGTTGGCGCAGGGCGCGGGATAGCGCGCGGAACCTCCCGGCCGCGGAGACGTTGAAACCCGTCGGGTGCGAGGCGTCCGGGGGTTAAGCGCATGCGGTTCACGGCGATGATGTTGGCGGCGGCGTTGTGGGTGCCGCCGTTTGCGGCATGGGCGCAGACGCCCGCGTCGCAACCCTCGGCGGGGCTTTCCGAACAGCCGCCGCGCGTCTCGATCCTCGAGGAGAACGACTCCCTCTATTTCAACACCGACAAGCACTACACGCAGGGTTTGCGAATCGCGAACCTGTTCGGCGGCACGCCCGCGCCCGATAGCTGGTGGGACAACATCTACGATTTCGTCGGCGTCGGGCCGATCTTCGAGAAGGGCGGCACGCGCCGCACCTCGGTCTTTGTCGGGCAAAGCATCTTCACGCCGAAAAATTTGACCATAAAACCGCCCGACCCGAAGGACCGGCCCTATGCCGGCTGGGCCTATATCGGCGCCAGCCTCCTGCAGGAAACGCACGGCCGGATGCTGGAAAACGTCGAGCTCGATTTCGGCATGGTCGGACCCGGCACCCTCGCCAAGCAGGCGCAGAACGATTTTCACCAGTTTATCGGGGCCTCGCAGGCGCAAGGCTGGTCGGACCAGGTCCAACACGAGTTCGGCGGGATGCTGAGCTACGAGCGGTACTGGAAGCTGCCGCTATTCGGCGACAACAGCTTCGGTGTCGACTTCATCCCCGAGGCGGGCGCGACGGTCGGCAACATCATGACCTACGGCGATGTCGGCGGGACGCTGCGCATCGGCAAGGGCCTCGCCGCCGATTACGGGCCGGTGCGGGTGCGGCCGTCGCTGTCGGGCACCGATTATTTCGACGAGAACGGGCTCGACGACGGGCAGGGCTGGTACTTCTTCGTCGGGGCGCAGGGCCGCGCGGTCGGCCGCAACATCTTCCTCGACGGCAACACCTTCCGCGAAAGCCGCCATGTGCCGAAAAAGAATTTCGTCGGCGACGCGCAGGCCGGGTTCTCGGTGATGTGGACGAAATCGCTGCGGACCGATTTCACCGTCGCCACGCGCAGCCAGGAATTCGTCGGCCAGCATGGGACCGACACCGTGGGAACGGCGGCGCTGACCTTCAATTGGTAGTAGGCTCCGGTTCCGACCCTTGGGGAAAGGAACCGCCATGCGTCCGCAAGCCGCCGCGTTGAAAGCACTGCTCGCCGAGCCTCGGCTGCAGGTGATGCCCGGCTGCGGCGACGGCATGAGCGCGCGGCTGATCGCCGAGGCCGGGTTCCCGACCGGCTTCGTCTCCGGCTCCAGCATCTCGGCGATGCGCCTGGCGATGCCCGACATGGATTTGGTCGGCTTTGCCGAGATGGCCGACACGGTCGAGGCCTGCATCGCCGCCGCGCCGAACGTGCTGTGGCTGGCCGACGGCGATACCGGCCACGGCAACGCGCTGTCCGTGCAAAAGACGATCCGCGCCTATGCCCGCCGCGGCGCCGCCGCGATCCTGATCGAGGACAAGATCTGGCCGCGCCCGCTCGGCCACAGCGGCGCCAAGCTGGTCGTCGAACGCGACGCCGCGATCCTCCGCTGCCGCGCGGCTGTCGAGGCCTGCCGCGAGGAAGGCATCCTGCTGCTCGCCCGCACCGACGCGCGCGTGTCGCGCGGCTTCGACGAAGCGCTCGCCCGCATCCAGGCCTTCACCGCCGAGGGCGCCGATATCCTGTTTCTCGACTCGCCGCAGACCGAGGCCGAGATGCGCGCCGGCATCGAGGCTTGCGGCGGCAGGCCGGCCCTCGCCGTGACCTCGCCCGCCGGCAAGCACTTCATGCCAGGCGACGCCGAGCTCGCGCGCATCGGCATCCGCATCGTCGTTTACCCGCAGAACATCCTCGCGGCGACCGTACACGCGGTGCGCGCCGCGCTGGCCGGTCTCAAGGGCGGATCGAACCCGCCAATGGCGACCCCCGCCGAGCTGGCGACCGCGATCCGCTCCGCCGATTACCTGGCCCAGGACGGGAGGTGGCCCGACCCGAAGTAGTCCTACGCTACTTTTGGGGTATCGGGCTCAAGGCTCGCGATGGTCCGTCCCCGCGTCTCCGGAAGGATCAGCAGCATCACGATCATCAGCACATGGGCCAGCGTCGAGAACAGCGCGATCGCGTTGCCGAGCGGCATCACGGCCGTGGCAAACCCGATCGCGGTCATGAACACCGAGCCGATCGCCCGGCCGGCGTTGTAGCAAAAGCCCTGACCCGTGCCTCGGATGTCGGTCGGGTAGAGCTCGGTCATGTAGGGGCCCATCGGCGCGAATTTCATCAGGATCGACGCATTTAGCGGGATCCCGAGCAGGAGGAGGGCGGTGTCGCCGACCGGCACGTACAGGTAGATGAAAACCATCGTGATCGTCGCGATCGCCGAGATCATAAACGTCCATTTCCGGCCGATCGCATCGGCGAGGTACGCACCGATCAAAAAGCCGATCAGCGCCCCGCACGCCTGCACCGCCACGAACAGACCGGTGCCGGAGGCGGATAAATGCCGCACCGTGCGGAGATATGTCGGCATCCAGAAATTGATCGCCCAGACGCCGCCCTGCGCACCCATGACCATCAGCGACACTTTGATCGTGAGCCACAGATAGGGTCCGCGAAACGCCGAAAGCAGATGGGAAAATCCGGGCCGCGCGCCGCTGCTGTCGCGGCGTCCCTGGAACGCCTCCGACTCCGGAATGCTGCGGCGGATCCAAAGCACGAGCAAAGCCGGCAAGATGCCGACCGCGAACAGCGCGCGCCATGCGATCGCCTCCGGCAGGATGGCGAACAAGCCGGCGTAAACGAGCGCCGCCATGCCGGGTCCGACCGCCGCGCCGGTCTGTACGACGCCGACGCCGCGGCCGCGGTACTTGTCGCGGATGACCTCGCCCATCAACACGGCGCCGGTGGCCCACTCGCCGCCGAACCCCAGCCCGTGCAAGCCCCGCAAGATGAACAGCTGCTCGAAATTCTGCGCAAAGGAGCACAGAAAGGTGAAGACCGAATACCAGAGGATCGCGAACTGGAGCACGCGCACGCGGCCAAATCGGTCCGCCAGCGCACCCGCGAA
The DNA here is from genome assembly GCA_036273175.1 of Allostellaceae bacterium. Lineage (GTDB taxonomy): Bacteria > Pseudomonadota > Alphaproteobacteria > ATCC43930 > CGMCC-115725 > DATARH01. Next base: position 11,289 of record DASUIE010000047.1, on the reverse strand, counting down.
CCAGCCGCCGAACGACGACGTGACGACGGTAACGGTACCGATCGTTCCGGCGGCGCCCGTCGACATGCCCCATAACGCAATAACCGTCGGGACGACGTAGCTGTAGAGCTGCTGATCGAAGCCGTCCAGGGTCCAGCCGCCCCAGCAGGCGAGCATTGTCCGGCGTTCCCGCGAGGTAAGATCGCGCAACCATGCGAACATCGCGCCCTCCCTTTTTGGCGATCAGCTTCGTCCGTCAAAGTCGTGAGTATTCAGCAGGCCGGCGGCAACCGGCAGAGGTCAGGCCCGATAGCGGCGGTTCATGATCCGCAGGCGCCGCGACATCGCCTGCATCACCGTGAGCGCGAATTCCGGGGTCTCCGCGAGCAGCTGCAAGAATTTAGAGGTGTCGATCTTGATGAGTTCGGCAAAGGCGGTGGCGATCACCGTGGCGCTGCGAGGCGCGCCCTCTTCGATAATGGCCATTTCGCCGACAATACCCCCGGCCGTGACTGTCTCGTAGACTGTGCTGCCGCTGACGATCTGAAGTGTACCCCGCCTGACGATGTACAGCGCATCGCCATCGTCGCCCTCTCTAAACAAAACATCTCCGACGCGGAGCGTTATGGTCTCCGCTTTCGCAGCAAATTCAACAATATCTAATGCGGTCACGGTCACACGGTCTCATCGGCCCTGTGAAATCCTGAATATTTAAACACGATTACAAAAAATGGACAACCGGAGCGCGGTTCACCCCGCCTTGAGCCGTTTCGCCGCGTCGACCGCGAAGTAGGTCAGCACCCCATCGGCGCCGGCGCGCTTGAAGCAGACAAGGCTTTCCATCATCGCCCGCTCGCCATCGAGCCAGCCGCGCTCGGCGGCGGCGCGGATCATCGAATACTCGCCCGAGACCTGGTAGGCGAAGGTCGGCATGCGAAAGGCGTCCTTGACGCGGCGCACTACGTCGAGGAACGGCATCCCGGGCTTCACCATGACCATGTCGGCCCCCTCGGCGATGTCGAGCGCGACCTCGCGGATCGCCTCGTCGCCATTGGCCGGGTCCATCTGATAGGTGCGCTTGTCGGCGCTGCCGAGCGAGGAGGCCGAGCCGATCGCGTCGCGGAACGGCGCGAAGAAGCAGGAGGCGTATTTGGCCGCGTAGGACATGATCCTGACGCGGTCGAACCCGGCCTCGTCGAGCGCGCGCCGGACCGCGCCGACCCGCCCGTCCATCATGTCCGAGGGGGCGATGATGTCGCAGCCGGCCTCGGCCTGGACGATCGCCTGGCGCTGCAGGATCGCGACGGTCTCGTCATTGGCGACATAGCCGTCGCGGATGACGCCGTCATGCCCGTGCGAGGTGAACGGGTCGAGCGCCACGTCGCACAGCACGCCCAGCTCCGGAAGTGCCTTCTTGATCGCCGAAACCGTGCGGCAAATGAGGTTGTTGGCGTTGACCGCCTCGCTGCCGTCGGGGTCCTTGAGCGCCGGGTCGACCGCCGGGAACACCGCGATCGTCGGGATGCCAAGCGCGGCGGCCTCGCCGGCGGCGTCGACGAGGGACGAGATCGAATGGCGAAATTGGCCGGGCATCGACTCGACCGGAACGCGGCTCTTCTCGTCATGGACAAAAACCGGCCAGATCATATCGCCGGCGGTCAGCACGCTTTCGGCGACGAGCTTCCTCGACCAGGCGTCGCGGCGGTTGCGGCGCAGGCGCGAGGCCGGGTACGGGGGCAGGGGCGGCAGGTGGGCTTCGGTCACGATACGGTTACCCCCTCTCCACAAGGGCGCGGTTCGTGCAAAATAAGGCCGCCCGCCGGGCGAAACCAGGGAGGAGGACAGTTTGTCCAGCTTTGTCATCGCGCCGCATATGCGGCTGCACGAATGGGTCGCCCGCGACAAGGGGTATTTCGACCGCGAGGAGCTCGATTACGAGTTCCGCGACCAGCTCGCCTCCCCGACCGGAATCCTGCACGATCTCGGCAATAAGGTCGGCGCGTACCAGACTTTCGAGCGCGGCCGCGACGCCGATGTGAGCTGCGCCTGCCACTGGACCGTCAACGTCGCCGCCTCGGCCGGGCACGGCAAACTTTACGCCGACGCCTATTCGGTGGCGCCGGCGGCGATCTTCGTTCCGCCCGAATCGCCGATCGAGCATCCGCGCGACCTCGCCGGCGTCGCGATCTCGGTCGGCTATCAGTCGGGCAGCCACTACTCGACGATCCAGGCGCTCGAGCAGTACCTCCCGGCGGAGCAGATCAATCTCTCCTTCGCCGACGGCCTCCTGTTCCGCCGCATGGAGCTCCTGATCGACCGCAAGGTGCCGGCGGCGGCTTTGTTCAGCGGGCCGTACTACTTCATGGAGCAGCTCGGCTTCCGCAAGATCATCGACACCAGCTTCATGATGGCCTCGATGATCACCGGCGACCCCGATCCCACCGATGTCCGCAAGTATTTCCGCGCGCTGCGGTCGGCCCAGCGCGACATCGACCTTCGCCCCGAGCTCTATACCCACTACTACAAGGAGGAGTTCCCGCCGCGCTTCCGCGACCAGATGGATACCGGCCGCTGGGGTCCCGGCGAGCGCCTCGTCTTCGAGCCCTATACGCGCGAGGTCTACGCCGAGTCGTTCGACTGGATCGCCCGCCATGGCATCTTCCCCGAGGGCGGGATGGGCGCCGGCAATTACGACGAGGCGGTGTTTAGCGCGTAATCGTAGCGGATGAACCCGTTGAACCTGGCGATGTAGTCGTAAAGCCGGCGCGCCCGCGCGTTGTCCTCCTTGGTCGTCCAGTAAAGGCGCAGGCAATCGCGCTCGCGGGCGACCGCGCCGACCCGCTCGATCAGCGCCTTGCCGGCTCCGCCGCCGCGCGCCGCCGCATCGACGTAAAGGTCCTGCAGGTAGCAGACCTGCTTCGGCGACCAGGCGTGGTCGTGGAACAGGTAATGGGTGATGCCGACGAGCCGTCCGTCGACCCGGGCGCCAAAGCCGTAAATCGGCGCCGCCTCGTCCATCAGGCGTAACCAGGTATGGGCATAGATCTCCTCCGGCAGCGCGGTCTCGTAGAATTCGAGATACAGCCGCCACAGCTCTGCCCACCGCGCCCGGTCGGATTCGCGCAATTCGGTCACGACGATTCCCGTCATCTCTTGCCTCCCGCCTCGGAGTCGCAGCATATCGGAGGCCAGCGCATTTTGCGGAGGCTTCGATGCTGATCTTTCGCCAGCTCTTCGATCCGCAATCCTCGACCTACACCTACCTTCTCGGCGACACGGAGAGCCGCGCCGCGCTCTTGATCGACCCCGTCTTCGAGCAGGTTCGCCGCGATGCCGCGTTGATCGGAGAGTTGGGCCTCAAGCTGTCCGCGACGCTCGAAACCCATGTCCACGCCGATCACGTCACCGGCGCGTACCTTCTGAAGCGGCGCCTGGGCAGCCGAATCATGGTCTCGGCGGCCGGCGGAGCCGACGGCGCCGACCGCCGGCTGGTGCAGGATGACGTGATCGCGTTCGGCCAGCGCCGCCTCTTGGTGCGGGCGACGCCGGGTCACACCAATGGCTGCGTCACCTACGTGCTCGACGATTCGACGATGGCGTTTACCGGCGACTGCCTGTTGATCCGCGGCAGCGGCCGCACCGATTTCCAGGAAGGCGACGCGGGCGCGATGTTCCGCTCGGTGCGCGAGCAGATATTCGCGCTCCCCGACCAATGCCTGCTCTATCCGGCGCACGATTATCGCGGCCTGACCGCGACGAGTGTCGCCGAGGAGCGCCGCTACAACCCGCGGCTCGGCGGCGATATCGGGATCGGCGACTTCACCGGCTACATGAACAATTTGCGCCTCGCGCATCCGAAGCTGCTCGATGTCGCGGTCCCGGCGAATTTGCGTTGCGGCCAGCCGGAGACCGAGGACGAGCCCGGCGCCGATCCTCACTGGGCGCCGCTGCGCTACAGCTTTGCCGGGGTGTGGGAGATCGACCCGCACGGGCTCGAGGAATTCGTGCCCAGGGTGCAGATTCTCGACGTGCGCGAGGAGGATGAGTTCACCGGGCCGCTCGGGCATATCGAGGGGGCGGTCCTGATCCCGCTCGGGCAGCTGGCCGAACGGACCGGGGAGCTTTCGAAGGACAAGCCGATCGTCGCGGTGTGCCGCGCCGGCAGCCGGTCAGCCCAGGCGACCGTGATCCTGCAGCAGGCCGGGTTCGCCGAAATCGCCAATCTCAATGGCGGGATGCTGCGCTGGCGCGCCGAGGGCTACCCGGTCGAGGGCGGCAGGCATTGAGGGTTTAGCCGAACAGCGACAGGACCTTGTCGAGGGTCGTGAGAATGCTCGGCAGCGCGGTGAGCCCGATCAGCACGACGTAAAGGACCGCGCGGGTGAGCGGCGCGGTCGGCAGCAGCACGGCCGCGAGCAGCAGCGCTGAGCAAACGACGAGGATGTCGGCGGCGGTCATAAGGCGCGTCACACTCTAGCCACGAATGCCGGATGCTAGCGCGGGGCTCCTTAACGCTCGATGAAGATCATCCGATCGGCCCCACGGCCGAAAGAAGGCCCGAGCCGTACGTCCGATAGGCCGCGAAGCCGACCACCAGCAACAAAAGCGCGGTACGGACGCGGCGCGAAACCGGGATCACCATCACCGTGAAAACGGCCCCCGCGCACAGCAAAACTACGTCTCTGTCCGACATCGAAGGACCCCCGTCGAAGATGCCGATCGGGCGATGATCGGAGGCTGCTTCCTAACGAGACGTGAATTCCGGGATTGATCGAAAATGCCCGGTAAGGTATATGAACAGAAGGGGAACGGTCCGCCTTTCTACGTGGGGAAGAAGGCGCGATGGAAATCATTGGAATTGCTGTGCTGGCGGCGGCGCTCGGGACGCTGCTCGGGTATGTGCTGGGCCGTTATGTGTGGCCGGACGCCGACGGCGAGGCCGAGCGAGTCGCGGCGCTCACCGAGGCGGCGCGGCTCGCCGAGCGCGAAAGGGCGCTGACGGCGAAGGTCGAGGAGCAGGCCGCCGAACGGCGCGAGCTGCAAGCGCGGTTGACCGCCGAGTTCGAGAACATCGCCAATCGCGTCCTGAAGGCCAACTCCGAGGAGCTGTCGAAGGATTCGCAGCGTGCCGTCGCGGAGCTGCTGAACCCGCTGCGCGAGCGCATCCACGAATTCCAGAACACGGTCAAGACCACCTACGACACCGAGACCCGCGAGGTGCTGTCGCTAAAGGAGCAGATCCGGCACCTGGTCGAGACCAGCCAGGCGGTGGGCTCGCAGGCCGACGGGCTCGCCAAGGCGCTGCGCGGCGACACCCAGCTGCTCGGCCGCTGGGGCGAGATCGTGCTCGAGCGCATCCTCGAATCCGCCGGTCTGGTCGAAGGGCGGGAATACATCTCGCAAGGCCGCGGCATGGGGCTGCGCAACGACGAGGGCGGACTGCAAAAACCCGACATCGTCGTGCTCCTGCCCGAGTCGCGCACGATGGTCATCGATTCGAAGGTGCCGCTGGCCGGCTACGAGCGGCTGGAGCGGGCCGAGACGCCCGAAGAGCGGGCGGCGTCCGGCGCGCAATTCGTCCGCGACGTCAAGGGGCATATCGACGGGTTGTCGGGCAAGCGCTACCAGGAAAACGAAAAGCTGTCGGCGCACGATTGCGTGCTGATGTTCATGCCGATCGAGGGGGCCTTGGCCCTCGCTCTGGCGCGGGAGCCGGAGCTGTTTTCCTACGCCTGGGACCGGCGGGTCGTGGTGGTCGGGCCGTCGACCCTGCTAATGACGATGCGCACCGTCGCCTCGATCTGGCGCTACGAGCTGCAAGGGCAAAATGCGCAGGAGATCGCGCGGCTCGCCGGCGAGCTCTACGACAAGGTCGGGATGAGCCTCGCCGACATGAACACGGTCGGCGCCAAGCTCGCCGACGCGGCGGCGGCGCATAACGAGGCCTTGAAGCGGCTGGCGACCGGGCGCGGCAACGCGCTGTCGGTCGGCGAGCGCATCCGCAAGCTCGGGGTCAAGAGCCGGCGGGAGATGCCGTCGGTCTCGGTGGACGGGCTCCTGCTCACTCCCGCGGCCGAGGATCTGGACATGGCGGCGGACGAATAGATGTAATCTCGCCGGATGGATTTTTCCCTCGGCGCCGAGCAGCTTGCCTTTCAAGAGACCGCGCGCGATTTCGCCCGCGACGAATGGCTGCCGCACGCGCCGGGCTGGGACGAGCGGGCGGAGTTTCCGGTCGCGGCGCTGCGGGCGGCGGCGGCGCTCGGTTTCGCCGGCATCTATGTCCGCGACGAATTCGGCGGCAGCGGCCTCACCCGGCTCGACGCGGCGCTGATCTTCGAGGAGCTGGCCGGGGCCTGCGTCTCGACCGCCGCGTATCTGTCGATCCACAACATGGCGGCGTGGATGATCGACCGCTTCGGCGACCGCGGCCAGCGCGCGCGCCTCTTGCCCCGGCTGATGACGATGGAGCATTTCGCCAGCTATTGCCTGACCGAGCCGGGCAGCGGGTCCGATGCGGCGGCGCTGCAAACGGCCGCGCGGCGCGACGGCGACGATTACGTGCTCAACGGGTCGAAGGCGTTTATCTCCGGCGGCGGCAGCAGCGACATCTATGTCGCGATGGTGCGCACCGGCGAGGCGGGGCCGCGCGGCATCTCCTGTCTCGTCGTCGAAAAGGATGCGCCCGGCCTCTCGTTCGGCAAGAAGGAGCGCAAGCTCGGCTGGAACACCCAGCCGACTGCGATGGTCAATTTCGACGATTGCCGCGTGCCGGTCGCCAACCGCCTCGGCGCCGAGGGCGAGGGGTTCGCGATCGCGATGATGGGGCTCGACGGCGGGCGGCTCAATATCGGCGCCTGCTCGGTCGGCGGCGCGCGGGCCTGTGCCGAGGCGGCGCGCGACTACCTCCTGGGGCGGCGCCAGTTCGGCCAGCGCCTCGCCGATTTCCAGGCCTTGCAGTTCAAGCTCGCCGACATGCAGACCGAGCTTGAGGCGGCGCGGCTGATGCTGTGGCGCGCCGCCTCAAGCCTCGACGGCGGAGATCCCGACGCGACGCTGCACTGCGCGATGGCCAAGCGCCTCGCGACCGATGCCGGGTTTCATGTCTGCAACGAGGCGCTGCAGCTCCATGGCGGCTACGGCTATCTCAAGGACTTCCCGATCGAGCGCTATCTGCGCGACGTGCGCGTGCACCAGATCCTCGAAGGCACCAACGAGATCATGCGCGTCATCATCGCCCGGCGGCTGTTGCGCCAGTAGCCGCTACCGATATTGGAACGGCGAACCGACGCCACCGCCGCCGCCGAAGACGAGCAGCAGCGCCAGCAGGACGATGCCCATGCCGAAGAACACGGCCAGCGCCGCGAAAACCTTGCGGCGCGACTTGCGGGCGAGCCTATGGAGGTCGTCGCGGAACAGCGAGGCGGGGTGGTTGAGCGCCTCGATCCGAAACGGGTCGCGGGTGGTGCGGCCCAGCTGGTCCTCGAAGCGGACGCCGTGATAGGTCGCGTAAACCCATGCCGCGCCGCAAACCGCCAGCATCAAGTACTTAAGCACGAAAAAGCTCATGCGCCGATGATGCCGGTCGATGCCGGGCGCCGCCAGGGCCGGATCGTCGCGCCCGCGCCGCGCGGCGGGCGGGATGGACGCCCGCCCGGTTCCCGCGCATAGTTTCGAGAATCATCAATCGAGGCTGCCATGTCCGTGCAGGATATCGATGTTGACTGCGGCGTCTCCGGGCCGTCGAACGGCATCAGCGAGGTGCCCTTCCGGCTTTACACCGACCCGGAGCAGTACCGGCGCGAGCAGGAGCGGATTTTCAAGGGGCCGACCTGGAGCTATCTGTGCCTGGCCGCCGAGCTCCCGCATCCCGGAGACTGGGTCGCGACGACCGTGGGCGAGGTCGCGGTCGTCGCCGCCCGCGCGCCGGACGGCGCGATCAACGCCTTCGTCAACCGCTGCGCCCATCGCGGCAACCTCTTGTGCCTGGAGCGCAAGGGCAGCGGCCGGGAGATCACCTGCATCTATCACGGCTGGAGCTACGATCTTTCCGGCCGTCTGACCGGCGTCGCCTTCGAGAAGGGCGTCAAGCGCGCCGGCGGGATGCCGCCGGAATTCCGCAAGGATGAGCATCACCTCCAGCAACTGCGCGTCGCCGAGCTGTCGGGCCTCGTCTTCGGCTCGTTCGATCCGCGCGCGCCCGATCTCGAAACCTATCTCGGCCCGGTCGTGGCCGGCGGCGTCAAGCGCGTGCTGGAAGGACGGAGCCCACGCGTCATCGGCCGCTCGGTCCAGGTGCTGCCGAACAATTGGAAGCTCTATTTCGAGAACGTCAAGGACACCTACCACGCCTCGATCCTGCACACCTTCCTGAACATTTTCCGGATCAACCGGATGAGCCAGCCGGGCGGGATCAATATCGCCGAGAACGGCGGCAACCATTTCAGCTTCGCCAAGCTCGACTACGCCGCCGAGGACGAGGACTACAAGCACGAGCAGCTCCGCGCCTCGAACGAGCACCACCTGGAAGACCGCTCGATCCTCGATTCGGTCGACGAATACGGCGACCGGATCTCGGTGCAGATCCTGACGATTTTCCCCGGCATGGTGCTCCAGCAGATCCGCAACGCGATCGCGGTCCGAGTGCTGCGGCCTCGCGGCGTCGGCAAGAGCGAACTCGAATGGATCCATCTCGGCTTTGCCGACGACGACCCGGCGATGGAGGAGCGGCGGCTGCGCCAGGGCAACCTGATCGGCGCGGCCGGCTACATCTCGATGGAAGACGGCTGCGTCGGCGGCTTCGTGCAGCGCGCGCTGCAATACAACGACGACGAGGCCGGCATCGTCATGATGGGCGGGCACGAGGCGGAGTCGCAGACTTTCCGCGCCACCGAGAGCGCGATCCGCGGGTTCTGGAAGCAGTACCGCGCACTGATGGGGACCTGATGGACGATCAGGCCGTCCGCCTCGGCGTCGCCGACCTCGTCGCGGCCTATGGCGACTGCATCGACGACGACCGGCTCGAGGAATGGCCGGATTTCTTTGTCGAGGATTGCCGCTACCTGGTCACCAGCCGCGAGAGCCACGAGGCCGGGCTGCGCCACGGCGTCATCTACGCCGCCTCGCGCGGGATGCTGGTCGACCGCATCACCTCGCTGCGCCGCGCCAACATCTTTGAAAAGCACCGGTACCGCCACGTCGCCGGCGCGCCGCGCATCCTCTCGGTCGAGGACGGCGTCGCCGCGGCGCGCACGAGCTTTCTCGCCGCCCGCATCATGCATGACGGCGAGACCAGTTTGTTCGCGACCGGCCGCTACCTCGACCGCATCGCCGTGAGCGCGCGGCCGTTTCGCTTTATCGAGCGGCTGGTCGTCCTCGACAGCCAGAAGATCGACACGCTGCTGGTGATCCCGCTTTAGCGGCGCATGGCCCCCTTCCGCGATAGGGGTTTCCCCCTTTGTGGAGAAATGCGTAATCTCTGCGGCGATGCATTCTTGAATCGGACCTCGCGGTCTTTTGGGAGGGGACTATGGCGGAAATCGTTGGCGCTGACCTGCTGGCCAAGAGCCTGAAAGAGCAGGGCGTTGAGTACATGTTCGGCGTTGTCGGGTTTCCCGTCGGGCCGATCGCGGAGGCGGCCCAAAAGGTCGGCCTTCCCTATATCGGCATGCGCAACGAGCAGGCTGCGTCCTACGCGGCGGGCGCCGTCGGGTTTCTGACCGGCCGGCCCGGCTCGTGCATCGTCGTCACCGGCCCGGGCGTCATCCACGGCCTCGCCGGCCTCGCCAACGCCCAGCAGAATTGCTGGCCGATGATCCTGATCGGCGGCGCGTCGGAGACGTACCGCAACGGCATGGGCTCGTTCCAGGAAGAGCGCCAGGTGCTGGCCGCGACCCCGGTTTCGAAATGGGCGCACGCGATCGAGCACGTCAACCGCATCCCGTTCTATGTCGAGATGGCGGTCCGGCAGTCGATTTATGGCCGCCCCGGCTCGACTTATCTCGACATCGCCGACGATCTGATCACCGGCAAGTGCGACACCGCCGACGTGGTCGAGGTCGCGAAGTGCCCTGAGCCGCCGCGCACCATGGCGATGCCGCAGGATGTCGAGAGCGCCCTTGCCGTGCTCCAGTCGGCGCAGCGGCCGCTGGCCCTGATCGGCCAGGGCATGGCGTATTCGGGCGCCACCGAAGAGGTGCGCAAGTTCCTCGAAAAGACTCAGATCCCATTCGTCCGGACGCCGAAGGGCAAGGGCGTGATGCCCGACGACCATCCGCTATCGGCTGGCGCCGCGCGTACGCTCGCCTTGCAGCAGGCCGACGTCGTCTTCCTGATGGGCGCGCGCTTCAACTGGATCCTGCATTTCGGCCTGCCGCCGCGCTACGCGAAGGACGTCAAGGTCGTGCAGCTCGACATCTCGCCGGAGTCGATGCACCAGAACAAGCCGGCCGACGTGCCGCTGCTCGGCGATGGCAAGGCCATCATGCAGCAGCTCAACGCGTCGCTCAGCGGCCGCCAGTGGTTCCACCCGGAAGGGTCGCCCTGGCGTCAGGCTCTGGCGGCGAAGGCCAAGGAAAACGCCGACGCGATCGCGCCGCAAGTCAACGACGAATCCTCGCCCGGCACCTATTACCGGCTGTTCCGCGACATCCGCGAGTGGCTGCCCAAGAATGTCGTGCTGTGCAGCGAAGGCGCGACGACGATGGATATCGGCGGGACCCAGATGCCGCTCGAAAACCCGCGCTCGTACATGAACGCCGGCAGCTACGGCACGATGGGCGTCGGCCTCGGCATCGTCATCGCCGCCTGCGTCGTGCATCCCGACCGCCCGGTCGTCCACGTCTCGGGCGACTCGGCGATCGGCTTCTCGGGGATGGAGATGGAGACGCTGTGCCGCTATGGCATGCCGGCCAAGATCGTCATCCTCAACAATGGCGGCATCGGTCCGGGGATGCCGGAAATCCCGTCGAACCCGATGCTCAACATGCGGCCGAACACGCTGATCTACGGCGCCCGCTACGACAAGATGATGCAGTCATTTGGCGGGTACGGCGCCTATGTCGAGGACACCAAGGACGTTCGCGGCGCGCTCGACGAGCTGATGAACTTCCCCGGCCCGGGCGTCGTGAACATCAAGCTGAGCCAGGGCTCGCAGCGCAAGGCGCAAGCGTTCCGCTGGCACACCTGATCCCTCCACGCTCCCCCTCTCCCCGCAAGCGGGGAGAGGGCCGGGGTGAGGGGCAGACAGATAGCAGCAAGAAGGGGCCGCTCCCCACGGGGCGGCCCCATTTCGTTCGCGCGGGCGACTAC
>DASUIE010000046.1:0-4918 GCA_036273175.1 Allostellaceae bacterium | reverse complement strand
CCGCTGCGCCAGCGCCGCAGCACCAAGGCCGCGACCCCGGCGCGCTCGGCGGCGAGCTGCAGCCGCCGCCCGGCCACCATCGGCAGCCGCCCCACCTCGCCGACCACCGCCGCGAGCCCGCCGCCGCGTCCGGCGCGCAGCCCTTCCTCGAGCGCCCACAGGACGCGGTCGTCGCGCGCCGCCGAAGCCAGCACGATCCGCGCCGGGTCGAGCCCGTGCGCCGCCAGCCCCGGCCCGTAGAGGTCGGGCCGCCGCAGGCACCACAGCACCGCGCCGGGGCCGATTCGGGCGAGGATGCCGGCGGCGAACCCGGCCGCCGCCGCGCAATCCTCCTCGTCGCCGCCCTCGCCCACGATCTCGTGCAGCGCGCCGAGGCCGAGCCCGCCCCCCGGCAAGGCCCGGTCGAGCACGGCCACGCCGAACGGCAGCACACCGGAAACCGCGGTTGCGGGGCGTTCAATTCGCCGGATGCGGGAGCGCAACACGGCGAGGGGAACCGCATTCGTCATGTTCTTTTTTTGTTCTCATCATCTTCGATTGTCAAGCCCGCTCGCTTTGCCGTTAGAATGACGCATGACAGAGGCCGCGAATTCAGCCCGCACCGCGGGCGAAGCCGATGCGGCGGAAACCACCGCCCGCATCCTCCTGGAAACCGAGGCCGTGCTGTTCCGGCCCGACGACCCGTTCACCTTCACGTCGGGGCGGCTGTCGCCGGTCTATATCGATTGCCGCCGGCTCATTTCGTTTCCGCGCGCGCGCCGGCGGCTGATGGACATGGGCGCCGCGCTGATCGAGCGCAAGATCGGCTTCGAGGCGCTCGACGCGATCGCCGGCGGCGAGACCGCGGGCATCCCGTTCGCCGCCTGGATCGCCGACCGGCTGTCGCTGCCGATGCTCTATGTGCGCAAGCAGCCCAAGGGGTTCGGCCGCAACGCCCAGATCGAGGGCCGGCTCGCCGACGGCGCCCGCGTGCTGCTGGTCGAGGACCTCGCCAGCGAGGGCACCTCAAAGCTCAATTTCGTCCGCGCGATCCGCCAGGCCGGCGGCGAGATCGGCCACACCTTCGTGATCTTCAACTACGGCATCTTCCCGCATATCGACACCAGCCTGCAGGCCGAGGGCATCGCCCTCCATGCGCTCGCGAACTGGTGGGACGTCGCCGCGATGGCCGAGAGCCTCGGCCGCTTCGAGGCCGGGCAGTACGACAAGATCAAGGCTTTCCTCGCCGATCCCGAAGCCTGGTCGGCCGAGCGCGCCGCCGCCCGGCGCACGGCCTAAAGCCACCCCGCCAGCCGCCGCGCCGCCTCCTCGATGTCGCCGGTCGAGCCGGCGAAGCTGAAGCGCACCCAGGAATTGCCGTGGATCGGGTCGAAATCGGCGCCGGGAGTCGCGGCGACGCCGATTTCGGCGAGCATCCGGCGGCAGAACTCGCCGCTGTCGCCAGTCCGCGACGAGACGTCGACATAGAGGTAGAACGCGCCCTCGGCCGGGGCGAGCCGGGTGAGCCCCGCCTTTGCGAAGGCCGCGGTCAGAAGGTCGCGGTTGGCCCGGTAGCGGGCGACGTGGCCGTCGAGCTCCTCCCGGCAGTCGAAGGCGGCGACCGCGGCGAGCTGCGACAGCGCCGGCGGCGAGATATAGAAATTCTGCGCCAGGCACTCGACCGAGCGCGCCAGGTCCGGCGGCGCCAGCATCCAGCCGAGCCGCCACCCGGTCATGCTGTAATATTTCGAGAACGAGTTGACGACGATCGCGTCCTGGCCGAAGGCGCGCGCCGATTGCGCCGCCGTCCCGTAGGTGATGCCGTGATAGATCTCGTCGGAGACGAGGCGGATCCCGCGCTCGCGGCAGTAACGGTACAGCCGTTCGAGCTCGGCCGGCGCGATCATCGTGCCGGTCGGGTTGGCGGGGCTGGCGACGATCAGCCCGGCGAGCCCGTCCTCGCGGTCGAGCAGCTCGGGGTTCGGCTGGTAATGCGCGTTCTCGCCGGCCTCGATCAGCACCGTTTCGAGGCCCAGCGCGGAGAGGATGTTGCGGTAGGCGGGATAGCCCGGCGCCGCCAGCGCGACGCGGTCGCCCGGCTCGAACGCCGCCAGGAACGCGAGCTGGAACGCCGCCGAGGAGCCGGTCGTCACGGCGATCTCGGCCGGGTCGACCGCGAGCCCGTATTGCGCGCGGTAGTGCCCCGCGATCGCCGCGCGCAGCGGCGCGATGCCCTCGGCGTCGGTGTAGCCGATCTTCTCGCCCCCGAGCGCCGCCCGCGCCGCGTCGAGCACCGCCGCCGGCGCCGGGGTGCCGGGCTGGCCGACCTCGAGATGAATCACCCGCTCGCCGGCCGCCTCCCGCGCGTTCGCCGCGCGCAGCACGTCCATCGCGATAAAGGGCGGCACCAGCCCGCGGCGTGAGGGGCGCAAACTCATTGCCTATCTCGGCACAGGTTCTGTATGACGCGCGCTTTGTACGTTGAACCGGGGAAAGCTCGCAAATGTCCCAGTTCCGCCTGATAGGCATGTCCGGCAGCCTGCGCGCCGGCTCGTTCTCGAACGCGATCCTGCGCACGATGCGCGAGCGCTTCGCCGACCGCGCCGATCTGGAGCTCTACGATCTCGCGCCGATCCCGCTCTACAACCAGGATTTCGAAGGCGACAAGCGGCCGCCGGCGGTCAAGCGGATGCTCGCCGATATCGAGGCGGCGGACGGGCTCGTCCTGTGCGCGCCCGAGTTCAACCACTCGATCCCGGGCGTCCTCAAAAACGCGATCGACTGGGCCTCGCGCCCGGCCTTCCAGTCGGTGCTGGCCTACAAGCCGGTGGCGATCATGGCGACCTCGCGCGGCCCGCTTGGCGGCGCGCGGTGCCTCGAACACATGAAGGTGGCGCTCGATTCGTGCCTGTCGCGCGTGACCCTGGCCCGCGAGGTCATCGTCACCGCCACCGAGAGCAAGATTTCCGACGGCCGCCTCACCGACGAAACCTCGCTCGGCTTCGCCTGCGGGGCGATCGAGGCGCTGCTGAAGGAGATCGCGCTCTGGCGCTCCTAGCCGCGCGGCGCGCCTAATTGATGACCGAGGCGGGCTTTTCGTTGACGCAGCGCAGTAGCCGCCAATAGCCGAACAGATTGCTCGGGCGAATCTCCCGCACGGCCAGCTTGCTGTCTTCCATGAACCGGTCGAAGTCGAAATCGGGGTGAAACCCGATATGCCGCGCGAGATGCGCCAGCCGCTTCTCGCAGAAGCGCACCGCCCAGTTCTCGCTCATGAAGTGGTTGACCAGCACGATCGTCCCGCCGGGGATGCACACGCGCCGCATCTCGGCGGCGAAACTCGCCGGGCTCGGCACCACCGGCGCGACATAGAGCGCCAGCACCGCGTCGAACGAGTTGTCCGGGAATTCGAGGTGCTCCGCATCCATCACGTGCAGCGCATCGACGTGGGAAAGCTTCTCCTCCTCCACCCGGCGGCGCGCCTTGGCGAGCATCTCCTCGGAGATGTCGATGCCGGTGACGTGCGAATCGGCACGGAAATGCGGCAGCGACAGGCCGGTGCCGACACCGACCTCGAGGATGCGTTGGCCCGGGCGGTCGTTGGCGATGCGAACCGCCTCCTTGCGCCCGGGATGGAAAATCGGACCGAAGACAAAGTCGTAGGAGTGCGAAACCCAACGATAAGTTCGGACCGTATCGCGCAGATCCATCGGACCATTCTCACCGTGATCGACGGGACCGGCGCCGTCGCGAATCCCCAGAGAACCCGCGCGGCACGTTGAAAAGTGCCAATCGGGGGCGGTCTTGTAAACCTTTCGGTGTAGGCGGCGGCTGTGCCGTGGACGCAACCCTCGTCGGGGGTAACGCTAGATCAGCGTAATCTGGTCCGCTTCCTGCCCCTTTTTGCCGTCGACGACCTCCATCCGCACCCGCTGGCCCGGGGCGAGCGCGGTAATCCCGCTCCGCCGCAGCGCGGTGATGTGGATAAACACGTCCCTGCCGCCGCCATCGGGCGAGATGAAGCCGTAACCCTTGTCGGCCTCGAACCATTTGACCGCGCCTTCGAGCGTCGTCGAGGGGCGCGGCTCGCGCCGGTCGAACCCGTCGTCGCGCGGCGGCGCCGCGGTGCTGTCGTCGATATTCAGCACGTTGGTGACGAGGGGGCCTTTGGCGCCGGCGCCGACCTCGCAGGTGACCGAGGTACCCTCGCGGATATCCTCGCGGCCGGCCCGCCGCAGCACCGCCATCGGCAGGAACGCGTCCTGCGAGCCGTCGTCCGGGGTGACGAACCCGAACCCTTTGCTGGCGTTGAACCATTTCACTTTGGCTTCGATGACGCGGCCGGGAGGGGAATCTTCCCGGAAGAAGCCGGGGCGGCGCTCGTACATATGTCCTCAAAAAACGAAATATCCTGTCGGGGCGTGTACCATAGCGTAAAAATGTCGCAACACGCTAGTGCCGCGATCCAACCGTCAGATGAAACCGTGGCAAAGTATACTTCTTTGTACTTCCAGATAGTTATTGGGCCGGCGCCGCTAGTAGGCCGTGACCTGACGCGGGGCGGCTTCCCCGGGCGCGCGATAAAAGCGACTTGAGGGACGCGCGCCGCCGCCCCTTCCCCGCGAGGAGGGAAAGGTGCGGGCGGCGGCGCGGCCGTTTTCAGCCGGGGTAGGCGACCAGCTTCTGCTGCTGTACCCCGAGCCCCTCGACGCCGAGGCGCATCGTGTCGCCGGCCTTGAGGAACTTCGGCGGCTTGAACCCCATCGCGACGCCCGACGGCGTCCCGGTCGGGATCACATCGCCCGGGTTCAGCGTCATGAACTCGCTGCAGTAGCTGACGATCTTCTCGATCCCGAAAATGAGGTCGGCGGTATTGCTGTTCTGGCGCCGCTCGCCGTTGACCTCGGTCCACACCTGCAGCTTGCCGGCGTCGCCCGCC
>DASUIE010000045.1:0-20166 GCA_036273175.1 Allostellaceae bacterium | reverse complement strand
CCAGGTCACCCGGTCCTCGGTCCACAGCTTGTTCATCAGGTGGATCGACTCGCGCAGCCGGTCGCGCCGCTCCTTCGGGCCGGGCCAGGCGACGCCGCTCGACGGCACCTCGTTCAGCGACTCGCCGGTGCCGACGCCGAGCACGACGCGGCCGGGAAACATCGTCCCCAGCGTGCCGAAAGCCTGCGCCACGACCGACGGGTGATAGCGAAAGGTCGGGGTCAGCACGCTGGTGCCGATCACCGCGCGCTTGGTGCTGGCGCCGAGCGCGCCGAGCCAGGTGAGGGCCGCCGGCGCGTGTCCGTCGGTGTGCTTCCACGGCTGGAAATGGTCGCTGACGAAGATCGAGTCGAACCCGACCTCCTCGGCCATGACCGAGAATTGCAACAGCTCGCGCGGCCCGAACTGCTCCGCCGACGCCTTGTAACCGAGTTTCAGCACGTCCCGCTCCCTTGATCAAACCTTGGCCAGCACGTCCTCGCGGAAGCGCCGCATATTGGCGACGACCTCGCCGGCATCGGCGCCGTCGAAGCTGAAATCGACCGCGATGACGCCCAGATTCCCGATCGCCCGCAAATCCTGCACGATCGCGTCGTTGCTCCCCGAAAAGAGGCGCCGGTCGCCGTTATCGGCCTTCTCCGGTATCGCCGCGCCGCGCTGGGTCACGCGATAGGCGAGGGCGATCTCCTTCGGGTCGCGGCCGGCCTCGCGGCAATGGCGGTGCAGCCGTTCGATGCCGTGCTGGAACCGCGCCATCGTGTCGAGGCGGAATTGCGGGTTGGTGCCGATCGGATACCAGCCGTCGCCGAGCTTCGCGGTGCGGCGCAGCGCTGGGCCGCTCTCTCCGCCGACCCAGATCGGCACCCGCTTCTGCACCGGGCGCGGCTCGAAGAAGATGTCGGCGAACTTGACGTACTTGCCGTCGAAGCGCGGGTTCTCGTTGGTCCACAGCTCGCGGCAGGCGAGGAGGTATTCGTCGGTCACCGCGCCGCGTTCGGCGAAGGGGTCGGTGCCGATCGCCTCGAACTCCTCGCGGCACCAGCCGGCACCGACGCCAAGCGTGAGGCGGCCTTCGGAAAGCACGTCGATCGTCGCCAGGATTTTCGCGGTCAGCACCGCCGGACGGTGCGGCACGACCATCACCGAAGTCACGAGCCGCAGTTTCGACGTCTTCGCGGCCACGAAAGCAACCGCGGTCAATTGCTCGTGGCGGTCGCCGCCGGCACGGCCCGGGAATTCGCCGGTATCGGAATAGGGATATTTGTTTTCGAGCTCGCGCGGGATCACGACGTGGTCGCTGAGCGTGCAGTAATCGTAGCCGATCGCCTCGCCTTCGGTGGCGATGCGGGCGAGATCGCGCGGTCCCGACAGCTTGCCGCTGACCGGCGCGCCAAATCCGTATTGCATCCGCCCCTCCGCCATCGCTCTCGCTTTCCGCTACGGTAGCAGGCGAGAGCCGGTTTGGCTTCCCGCGAATATGCCGGGGCTGGCCCCCGCCAACCGATTTTCGTGTAGGGTTCCGGGATGACCGCCCGCACAGAAGGCGAGGGATTGCTGCGCGCGCCGGCGCGCGCCCGCATCCGCCTCAGCGTCATGCAAGACCCGGAGAGCATTCTTGCCGAGCGCGGCTGGGAGACCGCCGAGCTGCTCGCGCGCGCGGCGGCGGGCCGCGTGGCTTTGGTCGCTTCGGAGACAGGAAGCGGCGACGCGCGCTTCCTGTCTCTACTGGCCGGCGAGCGTGTACCCTGCTCGACGCCGAGTTTCTATTCGGGCTGGGGGCTGACGGACGATGCGCCGGCGGTTCCGCGGCGCGCCTTCCCGCGCACGCTCGACGAGATCTTCGCCGGCGCCTGTCTGCTGGCGACACGCTATATCGACCCGTTCCACGGGACGCAAAGCTCGTTCGAGGAGACCCTCGCGCTGGTCGCCGAATGGCGCCGCCTCGACCGCCTCAACCGCGAGATCGCGGTTTGTGTCGGGATGTCGTTCTGGAAGCGGCGGCGGATCGCCGACTTCCTGCGTTGCGAGGCCGGCGTCCCCAAATTCCGGCGCGGCGCCGCCGCCGCGATCGCCGCCGCGGAGGGAAAGGCGATCGCCTGCTGGACTTCGCGCATGCCGGCGGGCCTCGAACGGGCCGAACGGCTCATCCGCGTCGAGGACGGGTTCGTCCGCTCGGTCGGGCTGGGGTCGGACTTCCTGCCCCCGGCCTCGCTGATTCTCGACACGCGCGGCATCTATTTCGATCCGCGGACCAAGAGCGACCTCGAAATCCTGCTGGCGGAAACCGAGTTCGACCCAGCGCTGCTGGCGCGCGCCCGGAGCCTCTCCGACCAGCTCGTCCGCCGCGGCATCACCAAATATAACCTCGGCGCCCGCGCCCGACCCGTCGATTGGCCCGACGGCCGGCGGCGCATCCTCGTGCCGGGCCAGGTCGAGGACGATTTGTCGGTCGTGCTCGGCGGCGGCGAGATTCGCGGCAATCTCGATTTGCTGGCCCAGGTGCGCGAGGCGGCGCCCGACGCATTTATCGTGTACAAGCCGCATCCGGACGTGCTCGCCGGCCATCGGAAGGGCGCCGTCGCGGAAAACCGGGTCTTGCGCTACGCCGATAAGATCGTCACCGGAGCGTCAACGGCGGCGCTTTTAGGCGAGATCGACGAGTTGCACACGCTGACCTCGCTGTCAGGTTTCGAGGCCCTCTTGCGCGGGCGGCGCGTCGTGGTCTATGGACGGCCTTGGTACGCCGGGTGGGGCCTCACCGATGACAGGGTTGTGATCGAGCGCGGGCGCCGGTTGAGCATTGAGGAATTGGTGGCGGGCGCGCTGATACTGTATCCGCGCTATCTCGACCCGATGACGCGGTTGCCTTGCGCGCCGGAGATCGTGATCGAGCGGCTCGACCAACCGGAATTATGGCGGGCCGGGCCGCTGGTCAGGGCGCGCCGGATGCAGGGGCAGGTCGCGCGCTGGTTCGGCAGACGGTTTAGGCGGGTCGCGCCGAGCTAGGCGGGGAGTGAGACGAAAGGGGCGGGGGTGATCGTTGGTCTGGTGGGCCTTGCCGCGGGCGTCGCGTTGCTCGCGGCGGCATGGTTGACTCCGCGCCGAGGCGCTGGCGCGCGGCTCATAACGGGACCGGCGCTGTGGCTCGACCTCGCGCCGTTCGCTACGGTGTTCATCCTGCTCGCGGCGATCACCGGCCGGCCGATATTCGCGGGGGTCGTCGTGTTCGCGCTGGGCGTCGGGTTTGCCATTGCCGACAGGGCAATGCGCGAGACCTTGCACGAGCCGGTCGTGTTTCAGGCGATGTCGGAGCTGCCGCAGGTTTTTACCCACCCGAACCTGTATCTGCCCTTTGCCGGCACGGGCCTCGTCCTCGGAGGCGCGCTCGGCCTCGCCGCCGTCGCGTTCGCCTTGCTGGTCTTGATGCCTCCCGCATGGACGCCGGAGCCGCTCTTCGGACTCGCCGCGGCGGCAGCGGTCGGCCTGATCTATTGGCGGCTCGGCAATGCGCCTCTGCTGGTTCGGGTGGCGGAGCGGTTTCGGCGGCTCGATTTGGGCGACGATCCGGTCACGGACGCGCAGAGGCTGGGTCCGTTTACGATGTTGGCGGCGCATTGCGCGATCGCTAGGGACGAGCGCCCCGCGCGCCAGGCCGCGCTTAGGCCGCGCGCAGCGGGCTCGATCGGGGTGGGGCTGCGCCGATCGCCGATCGTCGCCGTTCAGTGCGAGTCGTTTTTCGACGCCCGTCGCTTGTCGCCGCTTATCCCGAGCGAGGTGCTGTCAGCCTTTGCCGAATGCTGCCGCTCGTCGGCGCTGCATGGCGGGCTTTTCGTGCCGGGCTGGGGCGCCAACACGATGCGCGCCGAATTCGCCTTCCTGACCGGCATCGCCGAATCCGAACTCGGCTACGATCGCTTCAACCCCTATTATCAGCTCGCGCGCACGCCGATCGCCTCGCATGTCTGGCGATTGCGCGAGGCGGGTTACCGGACGATCTGCCTTCACCCGTTCGACCGCAGATTCTTCCGCCGCGACCTGGTCATGCCGCAGCTCGGGTTCGACCGCTTTCTCGGCCATGACGAGCTCGCGGCGACGAAACGGCCGCCCTATCAGCCCGATACCGACCTTGCCCGGCAGATCTTGCGGGTGCTCGACGAGGAAGGCCCCGAGACCTTCATCTTCGTCATCACGATGGGCAATCACGGCCCCTGGCTGGAGCCGCCGATTTCGGCATTCTTCGACCCCGCGACCGTGCCGCAAGGGGCGTCGCTCTTGCGCTACCTCGACGGGCTGCGCCAGTCGGACGAGATGCTGCGGCTGCTGATGGATGGCCTCGCCGATCGTTACCCCGACCCGGTGCTCGCCCTTTACGGCGATCACCTGCCGAGCCTGCCGCGGGCATTCGAGCATTTCGGCTTTACCGAGCTCCACAGCGACTACGTGATCTGGCCCGACAGCGGCGCCGGCACGCGGCGGCTCGACCTGCCGGTACATCTGTTGGGACAGGCGCTGGTCGATGTGGCGCTTCACGGCCGCGAGGCGACGCAGGCGGCCCAGGCGGCGCAATGAGCGGCTTCGTGCCGCCCTATCCGCCGCGGCCCGCTCAGCCGCTTTCACCCCTTGCCGTCCTCGCCGCGGCCCGCCGCAATCTCCTCTCGGTCTGGGAAGAGGCCGCCTACGAACAGCAGTTCTTTTCGGCGCGCATCCTCAGCCGCCGCATCTTTGTCTGCAACAGCCCCGATACGGTCGCGCAGGCCTTTATCGCGCTGCACGACAGCTTCCAGCGCAAGACACCGCAAATGCGCCATGCGCTCGATCCGCTGCTCGGCGACGGGCTCTTCATCAGCGACGGCCCGGTGTGGAAACAGCGCCGGGCGATCGTGGCGCCGATCGTGCACGCGTCGCGGATAGACCAGTTCGCGCCGGTCATGGTCGAGGCCGCCGCCGAGACCGCCGCCCGCTGGCGCGCCCTGCCGCCGGGAAGCGAAATCGACGCGCTGCGGGAAATGGGCGCGCTGACGGCCGAGATCATCTGCCGCGCGATCTTCGGCCCCCGCCTCGGCCACGAGCACGCGCACGAGATCGTCGCCTCCTTCGCCGAGTATCAGGCGCAGATCGGGCAGCTCGATCTCGTTTATATGCTTGGCCTGCCGGACTGGCTGCCGCGCTGGTATCCGGGGTCGGTGCGGCGCGCGGCGGGACGCATCCACGCGATCCTCGACCGCATCATCGCCGAAGCCCGGGCCGAGGACTCGATGATCCGCCTGCTGCTGCAGGCCCGCGATCCCGAGACCGGCGCCGCGCTCGACCCCGGCGCGCTGCGGAACGAGGCGGCCGTCATCTTCATGGCGGGACATGAGACGACCGCCAACACCCTGGCGTGGTGCTGGTTTCTGCTGTCTCAGGCCGAGGATGCCGAGACCCGCCACCACGCCGAGCTCGACGCGGTGCTCGGCGGCCGGCCGCCGAACCTCGCCGATCTGCCGCGGCTCGTCTTTACCCGAGCCGTCGTCGAGGAGACCTTGCGGCTCTATCCGCCGGTGCCGATCCTCGGCCGCCAGGCGCTGCGCGGGGAGAAAATCCGGAACCGGGAAATCCCGGCCGGCTCGCTGCTGCTGGTGATCCCGTGGCTGTTGCATCGCCACCGCCGGCTTTGGGAGCAGCCCGACCATTACCTGCCCGAGCGGTTCCTTCCCGAGAATGCCGAGGCGCGGCAGCGCTACAGCTACATTCCGTTCGCCGTCGGGCCGCGGGTCTGCGCCGGGCAGGCGTTCGGATTGACCGAGGCGATTCTCTGTGTCGCGACGCTGGCCCAGGCGGTGCGGCTGCGGCTTAAGTCCGGCGAGCAGGTCGAGCCGGTGTGCCGCCTGACGCTGCGGCCCGGCAACCGGCTGCCGATGTCGATCGAGAGCCGTGGCTGAGCCGAGCCTGCGCGTGCGGCTCCGCCGCTGGCGGCGGCACTGGCTGCGCGACCCGGCTCTCGCCGCGATCAACTACCCGCTCTTGCGCCTGGTGCGCTCGCTGCCGACGGATCGCGGCTCTGCGCTCGGGGGCGCGGTCGGGCGGATCAATGGGCGCTGGCGCTATCCGGCGATCCGCGAACGGATCAAGGCGGGGTATCTCCACCTGAGCGGCGAGGAGGCGGCCGCGGCCGAGCTCGACGCGCTGGCGGATCGGCTCTTCGCCAATACCGGGCGCACGATGCTTGAATTCGCCCTGCTCGATCGGCTGTGGCGGGAGGGGCGGGTCGCGGTCGACGCCGAGCCGCTGCTTGCCGCGCGGGCGGCCGAGCGGGCCGTCGTCTGCGTCGGCCTCCATCTCGGCAACTGGGAAATCCTCGGCGTCGCGCTGGCCGGGCTCGGCGTCCGGTTCGCCTCGTTCTACCAGCCGCCGCGCAGCCGCTTCGAGCACCGTATCGCGGTCAAGGCGCGGCTCCGCTACGGCGCCGAGCTGCTGCCGCCGAACGTCGGCGCCACCCGCGCCGCTCTGCGCCTTCTGACCGAGCGAAAAGGGGTGCTCGGCATCTATGGCGATGAGGAGAGGGCCGGCTATGTCAACGCGCCGCTCTTCGGCCGAAAACCGGCGCCGCGCGCCAATTTGGTGACCGCGGTGCGGCTGGCAATGGCGTCCGATGCCGCGCTGATCCCGTGCTATGTCGAGCGGCTGGCGGGCGCGCGGTTTCGCGCCACCTTCATGTCCCCGGTGGAGCTGGAGCCGGGGCGGCAGGGGCTCGATGAGAACATCCGCCGGCTCGACGCCGCGATCACGGCGCCGATCCTCGCCCATCTCGACCAGTGGTTCTCGCTGATGGATTACTGGCGGCCCGAGCGGTTTTAGTCATCCAGATCCCGCCCTTGGGGTGGAGATTGGTCCAGGCGATCGGCTCGACCGCTCGTCCCGGCGCGAGGCGAAAGCGGAACCGCTGGGCGATCGCGGCGACCGCGACGGTGAGCTCGACCAGGGCCAGCGACGCCCCGATGCAGACATGCGGCCCGATCGCGAAGGGCAGGTAGGCATAGCGAGACTGCGGCGCCGGCCGATCCGGGTCGAACCGGTCGGGGTCTTCCCAAAGGGTCCGGTGGCGATGGATTACCCACGGGAAGACGCCAACGATCGCGCCGCGCGTAACCCGGTGACCGCCGATTGCATCGTCCGCCGCCGCGACGCGGAGCATCGTCGGGGCGGGCGGATAGAGCCGCAGCGTCTCGTCGATGACTTTGCGCGTGTACCTCAGGCGCGGGAGGTCTTGCGCGGTTGGCACGCGGCCGTCGAGAACACGGTCCAGCTCGGCATGGAGTTTGGCTTCCGCCTCGGGGTGAAGGGCGAGGAGGTACCACAGCCACGGAAACACCCTCAGCGGCGTCGCGGCCGTGGCGCCGAGGGTCAGGACCTCGTCGCGGATCTCGTCGTCGCCGAGCCCGGTTTCCGCGATCCGCCACAACAGATCGTGGCGGCCGGCATAGACCGGGTCGCGCCGCGCGGCGATCAGCCGGTCGATCAGCGCCACGGCCTCGAAGCTGGTGCGGCGGCGCAGTCCGAGGATGTCGGAGAGGCGGTAGCGGCCGGGATATTGGCCGAGCCGGTAGAGCGCCGGGTCGATCTCCCGCTCGGCGCCGGCGAACACCGTTCCGCTCGCGGCGGTCACCAGATGGGTGAAGGTCTCGCCGATATTGATCGGCTCGTCCTCCCTCAGCGCCGCCAGCATGTCGCAGAGCCGCTCGGAAAGCTCGGCGATCAGCGGCAGATCGGCGATGACGGCGCGGTGGTCGAGGGTCGGGTTCAGGAGGCGGCGGTGGCGGCGCCATACCTCGCCTTCGGCCGACAGCATCCCGGTCCCGCTGCGAAAGGCGAAGACGCGGCGGATCGGCGCGATGCGCGGGTAATTGTCGACATTGTCCTGCATGACGCGGCGGATGCCGTCGGGGTCGCTGACCGAGAAAAACCGGCCCCACACATAGCGCCGTTCGACGATCGGGATTTCGAACAGCGCCTCGTCGAGCAGGGCAAGGCTATTTCTGAGCCCGATCCGAACTAGGCTCGGCGTCGATAGCGGCCGCCGGGGCCGCGGCGGCATCGCCGGGAGCGGCGCCGCCGCGTCATTCCGCATGGGCGCGCGGTTCGACCGTCATCATCAAGCCCGCTCCCGGCCGCAGGCTGGTCCAGGCGACCGGCTCGACCCTGGTCCCTGGCGCCAGGCGAAAGCGGAAGCGCTGGGCCAGGACCGCCATCGTCGCCAGGATTTCGGCGATGGCGAGGGCCATGCCGATGCAGATATGCGGGCCGACCGAAAACGGCAGATAGGCATAGCGCGACCGCGCCGCGACCTGGTCGGGGGTAAAGCGGTCGGGGTCGAAGCGGTCCGCGTCGGGCCACAATTTGCGGTGCCGGTGGACCACCCATGGCATCACCGCGACATAGGAGCGGCGCGGGATCGGGTGCCCGCACACCGTGTCGTCGGCCGCCGCGCGGCGGATCATGATCGGCAGCGGCGGGTAGAGCCGCATCGCCTCGTCGACGAGCCGGCGCAGATAGACCAGCCGCGGGAGGTCGGCGGGCGAGGGAACGCGGTCGACAAGCACCGTCTCCAGCTCGGAATGGAGCTTGGCCTCCGCCCAGGGATGGGCCGCCAGCAGGTACCACAGCCAGCTATACACCTGGAGCGATGTCACCGAAGTCGAGCCGAGCGTCAGCGCCTCGTCCTCGAGCTCGGCGAGCGGAAGAACCTCGCCGGTCTGCCGATGTCGCGCCTGGGATAGCCGCCACAGCAGGTCGCGCTCGCCGGCATAGCGCTCGTCCCGACGCGCCTCGATCAGCCGTTCCAATAGCGGATGCAGTTCCCGCGCCTCGCGGCGGCTCTTGCGGTAACGGTCGACAAAGCGCATCCACCCCGGCAGCGGGATCCAATCGAGAAAGCCATAGCGCCCCGGGTAGTGGCCCATGTGCTGGACCATCTCGTCGATCGCCGGATCGTCGCCGGCGAAGACCTGGCCGGTCGTGCGCGTCAGGAGGTGGGTAAAGGCCTCGCCGACATTGATCGCGACGCCTGCCGGCACCGCCGCCAGATGGTCGGCGAATTGCTGCGCGAGAGCGATCAGCTTGGGCGTCTCGCCCACGACGGCGCGGTGGTCGAGGGTGGGGTTGAGGGTCAGCCGGTGCCGCCGCCAGGTCTCGCCCTCCGCCGATAGCATGCCTGTGCCCGAGCCGAACTCGAACACGCGCCGGATCGCATCGACGCGCGGGTAATTGTCGACATTGTCCTGGAGCACCCGCTTGATGCCCTCGGGGTCGCTGACGATAAACAGCCGTCCCCAGACGAACCGCCTGGCGACGAACAGCTCCTCGAACAGCTCCTCGTCGCAGGTGGCTAGCGTGTTTTTGAGCCCGACGCGGAAGAGTCCCCAGGTCGAAAGCGGGCGTGCCGGGCGGGTCGGCACGGCCAGCCGCGGCGCGAGCGCGATCGACTCCTCGGCGGAACTCATCCCCGCATTGTCCCCCGGGCGCGGAATTCGCTAACCTCCCGCCTTGGCGGCGAAACGGGAGACGCGAGATGGCCCTCAACGTGCGGCGGATCGTGACCGGGCACGATGCGAACGGCAAGGCCGTCGTTGCCAGTGACGAGACGATGCCGGGCCAGGCGAGCCCGACCCGGCCTTACCTCTCGCGCTGCGAAATCTGGTCGACCGACAAGATGCCGGTGGACAATTCCGAAGGCGCCGCCGCGGACGCCCAGCGCGCCGGGTTCGTCAAGCGTTACAACTATGTCGGCACCGGGCAGGGGAGCGTCATCCGCATCACCGAGTTCGCCCCCGGCGCGCCCAAATTCATGCACCGGACCGAGACGGTCGACTACGCGATCCTGCTGTCTGGCGAATGCGACCTCGAGCTCGACGACGGCAAGACCGTGCACATGAAGCAGGGCGATATCGCCGTCCAGCGCGGCACGATGCATGCCTGGGTCAATAACGGCTCGGTGCCCGCGGTTTTCGCCTTCGTGCTGATCGACGCCGACCCGGTCGAAGCCGGCGGCCAGTCCCTGACCACCCACTACCCGAGCCGGTGACCGCCATGGAAATGCAGGACCGCACTGTCGTCGTCACCGGCGCCGCCTCCGGAATCGGGCGGGCGACGGCCCTGTTGCTGGCGCGGGAGGGCGCGCGGGTGTTTATCGGCGATCTCGACAAGGCCGGCGGCGAGAAGGTCGCGGCCGAGGCCGGAAACGGCGCCGAGTTCCTGCCGCTCGACCTCGCCGACGCCGGCTCGGTCGCCGGGTTCGCGGCCGGGGTGCATCGCCGGGTCGAGCGCCTCGACGGCCTCGTCAACGCCGCCGGCTGGGATCGCATCGAGCCGTTCCTGCAAAATCCGCCGGAGATGGTCGAGCAGGTCATCTCGATCAACCTGATGGGGGTGGTGCGGCTGACCCGCGCCGTGCTCGACCCGATGGTTGCGGCGATGCAGGGCAAGATCGTCAGCATCTCCAGCGATGCCGGCCGCGTCGGCAGCACCGGCGAGACGATCTACGCGGCGGCGAAGGGCGGGATCATCGCCTTCACCAAGTCGCTCGCCCGCGAGATGGCGCGCTACCGCATCAACGTCAATTGCGTCTGCCCCGGCCCGACCGACACGCCGCTCTTCAATCGCCAGCCCGACCGGATGCGCGAGGCGCTCACCCGCGCGATCCCGTTCCGCCGCATCGCCCAGCCCGAGGAGATCGCCGAAGCGGTGATGTTTTTCCTTGGCTGCCGATCGGACTACATTACCGGGCAGGTCTTGAGCGTCAGCGGCGGGCTGACGATGGTCGGCTAGGGGAGGGGCAAATGCGGCGCATGGTTTTGGCGGCGGCGGTCATGGCGCTGGGGTTGGCGGCGCCGGCTTGGGCGCAGAATTCGACCGACCCCGCGGCGCAGCGCAATGTTCGCGAGAGCGAGCAATACGACCAGCTCGCCTGCCGCAACGCGAAATTCCGCGCCACCCGTATCGCGAAGGAGTGCGGCCCGCTGAAGGGCTCGGAACTTTACGACGGCTGCGTCGCCTCGTTCGATTGCGGCAAGGGCGCCCCGCCGGTCAACCCGAAGGGGCCGCCCTCCACCGAAAGGATTCATTGAAGCAAGGAGTCGATCTGATGGCCAATCCCGCCCCCGGTTGGGCCAAGAAGCCCGAGCATCGAGTCGATATCCACCCCGATTCGACGCATCTGCGCGTCACTTTCGGCGGCGCGGTCATCGCCGACAGCCGCGAGACGCTGCGCATCGAGGAGACCGGCCACGGTCCCATCCACTATTTCCCCGAGAAGGACGTGCGCCTCGACCTCCTCAAGAAGACCCAGCATTCGACCTATTGCCCGTTCAAGGGCGACGCCTCGTACTGGACGATCGAGGTCGTCGACGGCGGCGCCGCGAAATCTTCGGAGAACGCGGTCTGGGGCTATGTCACCCCGTATGACGAGATGACCGGGCTTGCCGGCTACTACGCGTTCTATTCGACGCGCGTCGATGCGATCGGGCCGGCCTGAGCCGATGGCAGCGATCCAGAACTGGGTGATCCGAAAGCCCGGAATCGCGTCGCGCGGCGGCATCGTCGCCTCGCAGAACGGCGCCGCGGCAGAGATCGGGGCCGGCATCCTCGCGGCGGGCGGCAATGCCGTCGACGCAGCCGTCGCCACCGCCTTTGCTCTCGCCACGCGCGAGCCGTGGAACAGCGGGCTTGGCGCCATCGGCTTCATGGTCGTGCACCCCGCCGGTGCGTCGAGCGCGCAGGTCGTCGATTTCGGGCCGGTCGCGCCAAGAGGGCTCGACCCCAAGGCGTTTCCGCTGACCGGCGAGACCTCGTCCGACCTGTTCCCGTGGCCGCGCGTCGAGGATGACCGGAACGCGCGCGGGCCGCTCAGTTTCGCGGTGCCGGCGGCGGTGCGCGGCTATGCGCTCGCGGTCGAGCGGTTCGGCCGGATGAAGTGGCGCGACCTGGTCACGCCGGCTGTCGCGGTCGCCCGCGCGGGGTTGCCTTGCGACTGGTTCACGACGCTCAAGATCACGACCAACGCCGAGGATCTCCGCCGCTATGACGAGAGCCGCCGCATCTATTTGCGCGACGGGCTGCCGCCGGTGGCCCCGCCCACCAGCTCGGTGCCGAACCTGCCGATGGGACGGCTCGCCGACACGCTGGCGCGCCTGGCTGAAGCGGGACCGGAGGATTTCTACTCCGGGGAGATCGCCCGCGCCATCGCCGCCGACACCAAGGCGGGCGGCGGCGTCCTGTCGCTCGACGACTTGGCGGCGTGCCAGGCGCGGATCGTCCCGGCGCTCGACATCCCCTATCGCGGCGCGGTGTTCCAGGCCGCGCGAGGCTTGAGCGCGGCGCCGACCCTCGCCGACATCGTCGGCCGCCTGTCGAAGCGCAGCTTCGGCAAGACGCCCGACGCCGCCTATTATCTTGCGCTCGCCGAGGCGCTTCAGGCCGCCTACAAGACCCGGCTCGCCGGGCTCGGCGACGGCGAGAGCGCCGGCACCACCTGCACGACGCACATCACCGCCACCGACCGTGACGGCGGCGTCGCCGCGCTGACCACGACGCTGCTGTCGAGCTTCGGCAGCCGCTATGTGCTGCCGCAGACCGGCATCCTGATGAACAACGGGATTATGTGGTTCGACCCGCGCCCCGGCGCGCCGAACTCGATGGCGCCGGGCAAGCGCGCGCTGACCAATATGTGCCCCCTCATCGTCGCCCGCGACGGCAGGCCGTGGTTCGGGGCGGGCGCCTCGGGCGGACGGCGGATCGTCGGGGCGGTGACGCAGATGGCGAATTTCATCGTCGATTTCGGGATGAGCCCGGAGGAGGCGGCCCACCATCCGCGCGTCGATGTCCGCGGCGAAGAGGGGATCGAGTTCGACAGCCGGCTTCCCGCCGCGGTGGCTCAGGCGCTGCTCGCCAGGCCCGGCTCGGCCGCGGTCGAGCACACCGTCTGGCCGCAGCAATTCGCCTGCCCAAACCTGATCCTGCGCGGCGCGGACGGGATCAATCTCGGCATCACCGATGCGATGTCGCCGTGGTCGGCGGCGGTCGCCGAGCCGGGGATGGAGGCCTGATTACCGCGGCAGCCTGATCCCGAGACCCTTCGCCAGCGCCCGCCGGTAGATCGCCGCCGCCACCGCGAGGTCGCCGAGCACGTGCCCGGCGAAGACAAACAGCACGCGCTCGTCCGTCTTTCGCCGGCCCGGATGCGCGCCGCTCGCCAGCGCGGCGAGGTCGGCGTCAAATTCCCGCGGCGCCTTGAGCTTTCCGTCATCGACAAGCGCGCGGCTCTGCTCGGCATCGTCGGTCGCCACGAGGTCGAACGCGCCGCGACTCTCGGGCATCCAAGAGCGGCCGAGATCGACCGCCGCCGCGAAGGCCCCGGGCATCAGCAGCCGCGCATCCAGAAACGCGCGCCACCCCGGATATTCCGGCACCGTCGACACCGCGATCCGGGCGTCCTTGAGGACGTCGTCGCCGTCCGTCGCGATCCTCACCTCCCAGCCCGCGTCGCGCAGGTGGCGGGCAAAGGCATCCCGGCTGGCCTTGCCCCGCCCGAGCAGCACCGCGCGCCGCAGTCCCGGCCGGATTTCTCGCAGGTACGCGGCGTGGCTGCGCGCCTGGGCGCCGCACCCGATAAACGCCGCCGTCTCGGCATCCCGCGGCGCGAGCCGCTTGGCCGCCGCCGCGGTCATCGCCGCCGTGCGCAGCGCCGTCACCTCGACCGCGTCGACGATCGCGGCCGTCTGGCCGGTGGCGACATCGGCCAGCACGATCAGCCCGCTGACATTCGGCAGGCCCCGCGCCGGGTTCTCCGGCACGACGCTGAACCACTTCATCCCGGCATAGGCGGGGCTGTCGACCATGCCCGGCATGGCCTGGAAGAAATGCCCCTCCGCGACCGGCACCCTGGCTTTCGGCCCGACCGTGACCCGTCCCTCGTGATGGGCGGCGAAGACGCGCTCGATCGCGGCGATTCCCTCGGCCGGCGTCAGCCCGGCGGCGAGCGCCGCCTCGCGCGACAGGTACAGAAGGCCGTCATCGGGCTCGGTCATGGCCGCACGCTCGCGGATCGCGCGCCGGGGGTCAAGTGACCGTATTCACGGCCCTTCGCTTCGCGCATAGTGCCGAAATGAACGATATCTCGGAGCCGGTTCGCGCCAGGCCCGTCGTCGTGCGCGCCCGCGACGCCGCCTCGTTGATCCTCTTGCGCGGCCATGGCGACGGCCTCGAATTGCTCGCCGGGCGTCGCCCCGGCCACGTCCGCTTTATGCCCGGCGTTTGGGTTTTCCCGGGCGGCGCCGTCGATGCCCCGGACAATCGGCCATGGCAGACCGAGATCGGCGCGGAGAGCCTGACACCGCGCCTCCAGCGCTGCGCCCGCGCCGCGCTGCGCGAGACCTGGGAGGAGGTCGGGGTCGCCGTCGGCCGCAAGGGTTCCGCGGCCGCCGCCGGCAAGACCGAGGCCGAGCGCGCCTATGTCGAGCGGGGCGCGGTCGCCGATCTGAGCCTCCTCACCTATATCGGCCGCGCGATCACGCCGAGCACAGTGTTCCGCCGCTTCAACACGCGGTTTTTCGTCGCCGAGGGAGAGCATGTGATCGGCGACCCGGCCTCGAGCGACGAGCTCGAGGATGTCGGCTGGCATCCGATCGGCCGCTCGCCGCTGTCGCCGTTCCGCGACGTCAGCCAATTCATGCTGGCCCAGGCGGTCGCGCTGCGCGAGGGCGCCTCGCCATTCGAGGCGATGCTGTTCGCGACGGTCGCCGGCAAGCGCCGCGTCCGCCCGTGCTGGGAGGGGCGGCGATGAGCGAGAAGCGCGCCTATCCCGACCTCCACGAGCATCTCGCCGCGCTCAAGGAACGCGGCCTCCTTGTCGAGATCGACCGCCCGATCGACAAGGATTCCGAGATGCACCCCTTGGTGCGCTGGCAGTTTGTCGGCGGGCTCGCCGAGGCCGAGCGCAAGGCGTTTCTCTTCACCAACATCACCGATGCGCGCGGCCGCAAATACGATTTCCCGGTCGTTGTCGGCGGCGTCGCGGCCAATCGCGAAATCTACGCGGTCGGCATGGGCGTGCCGGTCGAGGGGATCGCCGCGAAATGGGACAACGCGCTGGCGCATCCGATCCCGCCGCGCCGGGTCAACGATGCACCCTGCCATGACGTGGTCATCACCGGCGACGAGCTGCAAGGCGAGGGGCACGGGCTCGACATTCTGCCGGTCCCGGTCTCGACCCCCGGCTTCGACAGCGCCCCGACGCTGACCGCGACCAACGTCATCACCAAGGATCCCGAGAACGGCGTCCAGAACATGGGCACCTACCGCGCCGCGCTGAAGGCGCCAGACCGGCTCGTCGTGCGCATGGCGACGCGGGTCGGTGGCGCCGGCGGCTATCGCCACTACCAGAAGCACCAGAAGCGGGGCGACAAGACGATGCCCTGCGCGATCGTCCTCGGCTGCCCGCCCTATGTCGCGTTCATGGGTCCGCAAAAGCTGCCGCTCGATGTCGACGAGTTCGACATCTCCGGCGGGCTCGCCGGGGCGCCGATCAATGTCGTCCGCGCCCGCACCGTCGATCTCGTCGTTCCCGCCGAGGCGGAAGTCGTCATCGAGGGGCTGATCGACACCGAGTACGTCGAGCCGGAGGCGCCGTTCGGCGAGTCGCACGGTCACGTCGCGCTCGAGGAATACAACATGCCGATGACCGTGACCGCGATCACGCATCGGCGCGGCGCGGTCATCCCGTCCTATATCAGCCAGGTCGCGCCCTCGGAATCGAGCGTCGTTAAGCGCGTCGCCTACGAGCCGCTGTTCCTCGCCCATCTGCGCGACACGCTGTCGCTGACCGGGGTGCGCAAGGTCAGCCTGCACGAGCCTCTGACCGGCCTCCTGCGCGTGCTCCTGATCTCGGTCGCCAAGGGCACCTCGCGCACCGAAATCTGGCGCGCTCTTTACGGCGCTGCCGCGTTCAAGGGCGACATGGGCAAGATCTGCATTGCCGTCGACGAGGATATCGACGCCGACAACGCCGATGCGATTCTGTGGGCGATGGCGTATCGCATGACGCCGGCCGAGGACATCCAGATCCTCGGCCATCGCGGCCAGGGCCACGGCCCCAAGCGCGAGCATGGCGGCGACGAGGATTCGACGCTCTTGATCGACGCGACGATGAAGGGCGATCTGCCGCCGCTGGCGCTGCCGAAGCGCGAGTACATGGAGCGCGCCAAGGCGATCTGGGACGAGCTCGGCTTTCCCGGCCTGCGTCCGCAGCCGCCGTGGTTCGGCTATTCGCTCGGCGACTGGCACCCGGAATGGGACGAGGCCGCCGCCCGCGCCGCCGCCGGGCGGTATCTCGACAATGGCCGCGTCAGCCTCGGCCGCCGCCGGAAGGGGGTGAAGCCGGAGACCAAGTTCCGTCCGCCTGATTAGTCTAGAGCAGGCCGGCCACCAGGTTGATGCTCAGCGCCAGCACGAAGGTATTGAAGAAAAACGACAAGACGCCGTGGATCAGCACTAGGCGCCGCCAATATCGGGTCGCGACCTGCACGTCGGAGACCTGGCAGGTCATCCCGACCACAAATGAGAAATAGAGGAAATCTCGGTAGTCGGGACTTTGCTTTGCGCCCGGGAAGATCACGCCAGGGGTCCGGTGGGCGGCGAGGTCGGTGACGAAATCGTGGGCGTAATGCACCGCGAACACGGTGTGCACGAACAGCCAGGACAACAGGATCGTCACCGCTCCCGCCGCCGTATAGGCAATCGAGACCAGGCCCTCGGCGGCCTTGCCGCTATGGATCAGGCCAAAGATCGCGAACATGCTGACAAACGCGGCAGCCGCCATCAGCGCGAGGAAGACCCACCGGGCCGGGTCTTCCTGCGCCGCCCGCCGTCGCATCTTCGCGGGCGTGGCGGTGGCGGCCATTTGGAGGAACAGCCCCAGATAGACCGTCGCGCCGAGGTCCCACCCGATCACGATCCGCCCGGTGGCGTTGAACCAGCTTGCCGCGGCCGCCGCGGCAGCGATCCCGGCCGCCGCCGAGATCAGCAGGCGCGGCCGCCGCAATCTCATGGAGAAAAGAGGCCGAGCCGGGGAATCTCGATCGCCGGGCAGCGGTTCATCACGACCTCGATCCCCGCCGCCTCGGCGCGCCTCGCCGCCGCCATGTCGATGACGTCGAGCTGCATCCAGACGAATTTGACGCCGGCCGCGATCGCGTCGTCGACCGCCGCGCCGGCAAGCTCGCTGCGGCGGAAGATGTCGACCATGTCGATCGGTTCGGCGATTTCGGAAAGCCGCGCGACGCAGCGCTCGCCGAGAATCTTGGTCCCGGCCGCGTACGGATTGACCGGGATCACGCGGTACCCCTTGCGCTGAAGATAGCGCATCACGCCGTGGCTCGGCCGGTGGGGGCGGGGGCTCGCCCCGATCATCGCGACCGTCTTCGTCGTCTCCAGGATGCGCCGCAGATCGGCGTCGGAGTAGGAATCGTGATCCATGGCCTCTATCATCCTCCGATCCGCGCGCCGAGGAAAAGCGCCATGAGCCTGGACACCCGCTCTCTCCATCCGACCCTTGCCTGCGAGGTGGTCGGCCTGTCGCTATGGCAAACGCTCGACGAGGCGACGGTCGCCGAGCTGCGCGCGCTCTATGCCCGTTTTGGCGTCCTCGTGTTCCGCCGGCAGGCTCTGGGCGAGGCCGAGCTTGCCGCGTTCTGTGCCTTGTTTGGCCCGCTCGAACGGACCGTGCGCAGCGATTGGGCATCGCCGAGCGTGCCCGAGGTGACCGTGCTGTCAAACCTCAAGGATGGGCTGGGGCGGCCGATCGGCGGGCTTGGCGACGGCGAGCTGCAATGGCACTCCGACCAGTCCTACATGATCGAGCCGGCAACCGGCGCGGCGCTTTACGCGCTCGAACTGCCCCCCGAGGGCGGCGAGACGTTCTGGGTCGATCTGCGCGCCGCTTATGCCGGGCTGCCGCGCCCGCTCCGCGCCGCGGTCACCGGCAAGCGCGGCGTCTTCGACTACGCGAAGCGGCTGGCCGGCTATGGCCGCGAAAGCGACCAGCAGATCTCGGAAGAGGCGCGGCGCGCGACCCCGCCGGTGACGCACTCGCTGGTGCGCGCGCATCCGGAGACGGGCGACCGCTCGCTCTACCTCGATTCGACGACGACGACCGGCATCGACTACATGGACACGACCTCGGGCCTCGCGCTGCTCGACGAGGTCTACGAGAGCGCCACCCGCGACGAGTTCGTCTACGCCCACCAGTGGCAGGTCGGCGACCTCGTCCTGTGGGATAACGGGTTCACGATGCACCGGCGCACGCCGTTCGACCCCGGCGCCCGGCGGCTGATGAAGCGGATGACGATGAGCCTCGACCGCTACCGCCACGTTCTGCCCGACGGCAAGCTCGCCGCGGCCGAAGTGGGGATGCCGATTTAGCGGTCCTGCCACTCAGGGTGGCGCTTGCCGAGAAACGCGTCGATGCCTTCGCCGGCGTCGTGGCCGAGCATGTTCTTGGTCATCACCTCGGACGTGAAGCGGTAGGCGTCGGCGAGGCTCAGCTCGGCCTGGCGATAGAACGCCTCCTTGCCGATCGCCACGGTAAAGGCGGATTTGGCGGCGATCTGCCTGGCGAGCGTATCGACGGCGCCGCGCAGCTCGTCGGCCGCCACGACCCGGTTGACGAGCCCCAGGTCGAAAGCCCGCTCGGCGCCGATCAGCTCTCCGGTCAGCAGCATTTCCATGGCCGCTTTCTTTCCGACATTTCGCGATAGCGCCACCATCGGCGTCGAGCAGAACAGGCCGATATTGACCCCCGGCGTCGCAAACCGCGCGTCCTCCGTGCAGATCGCGAGATCGCAGCTCGCGACGAGCTGGCAGCCGGCGGCGGTGGCGATGCCGTGCACCTCGGCGATCACCGGCTTCGGCAGGTTGACGATCTTCATCATCAGCTCGCTGCACATCGCAAAGATGCGGTGCAGCGCCTCGCGCCGGTTGTCGCTCCTCAGCTCGCGCAAATCGTGCCCGGCCGAAAAGCCGGGACCGTTCGCGGCGATCACGACGATGCGCACCTCACGGTTCGCGGCGGCACCGTCGAGCGCCTCGATCAGCGCGCTCATCAGCCCGATCGACAGCGCGTTTCGCGCCGCCGGCCGGTTCATCGTCAGCCGCAGGATGTTGCCGTCGAACTCCGAAAGCAGAAGCGGCTCCGCTTCCTCGTGGCGCACCGGCGATGCCATGGTGGTCTCCATTCCGTTTGCTGCGCCGCAACTTAGCACAAATCGTGGATCGCCAGCTGACGGTAATATGATACCGCACCACGAAGCGCCTTGATTTGCAGGGCTATTTCGCCTTGACCGGTTGAGGGCGATACCGTACACCCCGGCACCGCCGTGATCCCAACTCACCGGGCAGCAGCCTCATGAAGACATTTTCCGCCAAACCGGCCGACATCGACAAGAAATGGACGCTGATCGATGCCGAGGGGCTGGTGCTCGGCCGGCTCGCCTCGGTCATCGCGATGCGGCTGAGGGGCAAGCACAAGGCGATGTACACGCCGCACATGGATTGCGGCGACCATATCGTCGTCGTCAACGCCGAGAAGGTGCAGCTGACCGGCAACAAGCGCGCCGCCAGCATCTTCTACTGGCATACCGGCTATCCCGGCGGGATCAAGGGCCGCAGCAAGGGCGCCATCCTCGACGGGAAGCACCCCGAGCGGGTCATCGAGAAGGCGGTCGAACGGATGGTGCCGCGCGGGCCGCTGGGCCGGAAGGTGATGGGCAACCTGCGGGTCTATGCCGGCCCCGAGCATCCGCATGCGGGGCAGAACCCGGTGCCGCTCGATGTCGCGGCGATGAACCGCAAGAATGTGAGGGCTTGAGCATGGCCGATAACGAAGGCGAAGGCAGGAACCCGGGCGAGGGCGGCGGCGAGGATCGGGGCCAGACCCGTCCGCAGCGTCCGACGCAGACCTTTCAGGGCCTCGGCAGCCTGCGCCAGGCGATGACCGCCGCGACGCGGGCGACACCGGCCGCTCCGGCGCCGGTCGTCCTCGCCGAGACCGATGTCGAGCCCAAGCGCGACGAGCTCGGCCGCTCCTATGCCACCGGCAAGCGCAAGAACGCCGTAGCCCGCGTGTGGATCAAGCCGGGC
>DASUIE010000044.1:0-12090 GCA_036273175.1 Allostellaceae bacterium | reverse complement strand
TGCGCGGGAGCCTCGGCATCGCGGGCGCCGACGGGTCCTGGCCGCGCGACGCAGCGGCCGAGCTCGCCGCGCTCGGGCCGGGCCATCGATTCGAGGTGCCGCCGCCGCTGTTCAAGAAGATCGCGCCGGAGGAGGTCGCCGATCTGTCGGCGCGTTATGGCGGCGAGGAGGCGGCGGAGGCGGCGGCCTGAGCCGTTTTCCGGGGCGGCGGCGGGCCGAGTCGCCCCAATGCTGCCATATTGGGTTGTTAGGCCGCCGGCACCGTTAAGATGGCCTTGATGTATAATTCCGCCGGGGATGTGGCCCTGGGATGAGACGGGGGGAGCCGCGGCGATGGCGGGCCATTCTCAGTTCAAGAACATCATGTTCCGCAAGGGCGCGCAGGATAAGAAGCGCGGCAAGGTGTTCACCAAGCTCATTCGCGAATTGACGACGGCGGCGCGGATCGGCGCGCCCGACCCGGCGGCGAACCCGCGCCTGCGCGCCGCGGTTCTCGCCGCGCGCCAGGCCAACATGCCCAAGGACACGGTCGAGCGCGCGATCAAGCGCGGCTCCGGCGCCGAAGCGGGCGAGGCTTATGAGGAAGTGCGCTACGAGGGGTACGGGCCCGGTGGCGTCGCGGTCATCGTCGAGGCCCTGACCGATAACCGCAACCGCACCGCCAGCGACGTGCGCGCCGCCTTTACCAAATCCTCCGGTCAGCTCGGCGAGACGAACTCTGTCAGTTTCATGTTCGACCGGGTTGGCGAGATCGCCTATCCGGCCGATGCGGCGAGCGCCGACGACATGCTCGAAGCGGCGATCGAGGCCGGCGCCGACGATGTCGAGAGCGGCGAGGAGAGCCACGTCGTCACCACCGGCCCCGAGGATTTCAACGCGGCGCGCGACGCGCTCGAGCAGCGCTTCGGCGAGGCCGGCTCGGCTCGGATCGTCTGGCGCCCGAAGACGACCGCGCCGGTCGACGAAGACACCGCGACGACGCTGTTCAAGATGCTCGAAACGCTTGAAGACAGCGACGACGTGCAGAATGTCTACGCCAATTTCGAAGTGGCCGAGGACGTTCTGGCCCGGCTTAGCGGCTGATCCGGACGAGCGGGGGGCTCGGGGGGATGCGTGTGGTCGGGCTCGATCCCGGTTTGCGCCATACCGGTTGGGGGGTCATCGACGTCGCCGGGAACCGCCTCAGCCATGTCGCCGACGGCGTCGTCCACGCCCCGGTTGACCTGCCTCTGGCCGAGCGGCTGGTCGCGCTGTTCCGCCAGGTGCTCGACGTGCTCGAACGTTTCCGGCCTGACGAGGCGGCGGTCGAGGAGAGCTTCGTCAACAAGAACCCGGCCTCGACGCTGAAGCTGGGCGTCGCCCGCGGCGTGGTGCTGCTGGCCCCGGCCGAGCGCGGGCTCAAGGTGTCGGAATATTCGACCAACCTGGTCAAGAAGTCGGTGGTCGGCGCCGGTCATGCCGAAAAGACGCAGATCCAGCTGATGGTGCGCCGCCTGCTGCCGGGTTGCGCGATCGACTCGGCCGACGCGGCCGATGCGCTCGCGGTGGCGATCTGCCACGCCCATCATGCCAACACGCTCCGGGTCTGGCACGGATGATCGCCAAGCTGGCGGGCATCGTCGATCAGGTCGGCGCCGACGGCGCGGTGATCGATGTCGGCGGGGTGGGGTATCTGGCCTTCTGCTCGGGTCGCACGCTAGGGCTGCTGCCGGGCGCCGGGAAGCCGGCGACGCTCTTGATCGAGACCCATGTCCGCGAGGACCACATCCATCTTTACGGCTTTGCGGATGCGGCGGAGCGCGACTGGTTTCGCCTCCTCACGACGGTGCAGGGGGTCGGCGCCCGGCTCGCCCTGGCTGTCCTCTCGGCGGTGGCGCCCGACGCGCTGACCCTGGCGATCGTGGCAAAGGACCAGGCGGTGCTGGCGCGCGCCGATGGGGTCGGGCCGCGCCTCGCCGTGCGCATCGTCAACGAGCTGCAGAACAAGGTCGGCGGCCTGGCCCTGGCGCCGGCTGCCCCGGGGGCGGCGCCGCCGCCCGGCGCTGTCGATGCGGCGGTCGCCGACGCGGTCTCGGCGCTGGAAAACTTGAAGTTCGGCCGGGCCGAGGCGTTCGGCGCGGTCAGCGCCGCGGCGCGCCAGCTCGGGCAGGGCGCCAAGGTCGAGGCGCTGATCGCCGCCGGCTTGCAGGCACTCAGCCGATGAGCGAGCCGCGGATGGTCGCGCCGCAGCAGGCCGCGCAGGATTCGGCCGAGACCTCGATCCGGCCGCTCAGCCTCGACGAGTTCGTCGGCCAGCGGCAGCTCCGCGATAACCTCCGCGTCTTTATCGAGGCGGCGAAGGGGCGCGGGGAAACGCTGGACCACGTGCTGTTTTTCGGTCCGCCCGGGCTCGGCAAGACGACGCTCGCGCAGATCGTCGCGCGCGAGCTCGGGGTCGGGTTCCGCGCCACGTCCGGCCCGGTCATCCAGCGCGCCGGCGACCTCGCCGCCTTGCTCACGAACCTCCAGCCGGGCGACCTCCTTTTTATCGACGAGATCCACCGCCTCGCCCCGCCGGTCGAGGAAATCCTCTACCCGGCGATGGAGGATTTTCAGCTCGACCTGATCATCGGCGAGGGGCCAGGCGCCCGCTCGGTGCGGATCGATCTGCCGAAATTCACCCTGGTCGGCGCGACGACGCGGTCCGGGCTCATTACCCGGCCGCTGCGCGAGCGCTTCGGCATCCCGCTCCGCCTCGTCTTCTACGAGCCGGCCGAGCTGGCGCTCATCGTCAGCCGCGGCGCGCGCGTCCTCGCCTTCGACCTGCGGCGCGACGGCGCCGGCGAGATCGCCCGCCGCGCCCGCGGCACGCCGCGCGTGGCGATGCGCCTCTTGCGCCGCATCCGCGACTTCGCGTCCGTGCAGGGATGGACGGAGGTCGACGCCGAGCGCGCCGACTCCGCGCTGCTGCGGCTCGATGTCGACCGCCGCGGGTTGGATGGGCTCGACCGCCGCTACCTGCGCTGCATCGCCGAGAATTACGGCGGCGGCCCGGTCGGGGTCGAGACGATGGCGGCGGCGCTCGGCGACCAGCGCGACGTGATCGAGGAGGTCATCGAGCCCTATCTTCTGCAGGAGGGGTTTGTGCAGCGCACCCCGCGCGGGCGCATGCTCACCGAGACGGCGTTCCGCCATCTCGACCTGCCGGTGCCGATGAGCGTGCCGGGGCAGTTCGAGCTGCTGCCGCCGACGATCGATGACGGGGCGGCACCGTGACGGCGGCGGCCGAGCTTCTCGTTCGCGTCTATTACGAAGACACCGACGCCGCCGGCATGGTCTACCACGCCAACTATCTCAAATTCGCCGAGCGCGGCCGCACCGAGCTGCTGCGCGGCATCGGCTTCGGCCAGCGCCGGCTGCGCGAGGAAAGCGGGATCGGTTTCGCGGTGCGGCGCTGCAACGCCGATTACCGCAGCCCGGCGAGGCTCGACGACGCGCTGACCGTGGCGACCTGCGTCGCCGGGATCGGCGCCGCGACGCTGTCGCTGCGCCAGGAAATTCGCCGCGGCGGCGACGTAATCGTCGTGCTCGATGTCGAGGTCGCGTGCATCGGCCGCGAGGGGCGGCCGCGCCGCCTCCCGCCGGCCCTGCGCGCCATGCTCTTGTCCAAATAACGCCATAAAAGGCCGCCATCTATGCAGCCCTTGCAAACAACCGCACTCTCCGGGACCGTGCCGTCCAGCCTGTCGATCGTCGACCTCTTTCTGCAATCGGACACCATCGTCAAGGTGGTCATGTTCATTTTGCTCCTGGCGTCGTTCTGGTCGTGGGCGGTCATTTTCGACAAGACGCTGCGGCTGCGCCGGCTGCGCGCGGCCGCGGCGAGCTTCGAGGAAAGCTTCTGGTCGGGCGGCTCGCTCGACGATTTGTTCGACCGCGTCGGCCAGCGCCCGCTCGACCCGATGAGCGCCGTCTTCACC
This sequence comes from Allostellaceae bacterium, assembly GCA_036273175.1. Lineage (GTDB taxonomy): Bacteria > Pseudomonadota > Alphaproteobacteria > ATCC43930 > CGMCC-115725 > DATARH01. Next base: position 8,131 of record DASUIE010000044.1, on the reverse strand, counting down.
GCGGCGATGCGCGAGTGGCGGCGCATCGCGGCAAAGGGCCTGTTGGGCACCGCGGTGATGCGCGCAAGCCTGCAGCAGCGCATCGAGCGGGTGATGAACGTCACGGTCGGCCGCGAGATGGAGCGCGTCGAACGCTTCATGAGCTTTCTGGCCACGGTGGGCTCGACGGCGCCGTTCGTCGGGCTGTTCGGCACCGTCTGGGGGATCATGGACAGCTTCCAGTCGATCGCCGCGTCGAAGAACACCAGCCTCGCCGTCGTCGCCCCCGGGATCGCCGAATCGCTGTTCGCGACCGCGCTCGGCCTCGTCGCGGCGATCCCGGCGGTTGTCGCCTACAACAAGCTGGCGACCGATTTCAGCCGCTATGCCGGCCGGCTCGAGGCGTTTTCGTCGGAATTCAGCGCGATATTGTCGCGCCAGCTCGACGAGAGGCCCTGAGCCGTGGCGGCCTCGATGCCCGGTGCCGGCAACGGCCGGATCGGCGCGGCGCGTTACCAGCCGATGGCGACGATCAACGTCACCCCGCTGGTCGACGTCATGCTGGTGCTGCTGGTTGTGTTCATGGTGACGGCCCCGCTGCTCACCGTCGGCGTGCCGGTCGATCTGCCGCAGACCCAGGCGCCGGCGATCAACGAGCCCAAGGAGCCGACCGTCATCTCGGTCACCAAGGACGGGCTCATTTTCGTGCAGGAGACCAGCGTGCCGATCGACACGCTGGTCGAGAAACTCCAGGCGATCACCGGCTCCAACCCGGACGCCGTGATCTATGTCCGCGGCGACAAGGACATCAATTACGGCCGCGTGCTCGAGGTGATGAGCCTCATCAGCGCCGCCGGGTTCCGCAAGGTCTCGCTGGTCGCCGAGACGCCGAAGGGCGGGACGCCGCCGGCGGCGAAGCCCCCCGCCAAACGCTGAGCAGGTCTTGAGCGTTCTCTCGATAGGACCGGAATATTCCGACGACGGATTGACCGCGGAATCCGCGATCTCCGATCGTATGCCGGGCGGCATCGCGATGTCCGCGGCGCTGCATGTCGGGTTGGTGACGCTGATCCTGGTCGGTCTGCCGACGCTGTTTCATCAGCCGCCCCCGCAGGATATGCCGATCGCGGTCGAGCTGGTGACCATCGCGCCGGAAACCCGCGCCACCCACCCGAACCCGAACCAGCCCGTGCCCGACGCCAAGCCCGACATTCCGCGGCCTCTGCCTCCGGCGCCGGTGCCGCCGCCGAAACCGGCGCCGCCGGAACCGGTCAGCGAGCCGCCGCCCTCCTCGGCCGCGCCGCCGCCTCCGCCGCCGGAGCCGCCCAAGCCCGAGGTCAAGCCGGAGCCGACGCCGCCTCCACCGCCTCCGCCCGTGCCCAAACCGGAGGCGAAGCCGGAGCCGAACCCGCCGCCCCCGCCGCCGAAGCCCGAGCACAAGCCGAAACCGCCCGAAAAGAGCCCGCAGCCGGCGTTCGATCAGCTGATGAAGCAGCTCGACAAGCCGCAAAAGCAGGATCCGGCGAAATTCGATTCGCTGCTGAAAAACTTGGCCAAGACCGACGCCGCCAAGACCGATGAAAGCAAGCCGCAGCACAACAAGGTGGCGGCCGCCGCGGCGCCCTCGTCGCAGCCGAAGGCGCCGCTCGGCAGCCAGCTTTCGGCCAGCGAAATCGATCTGATCCGGGAGCAGATCGCGCGCTGCTGGAACGTCCCGGCCGGTGCGCGCGACGCCAAGGACCTCGTGGTCGAGGTGCGCGTGCAGCTCAACCAGGACGGTACGGTGCGCCAGGCCCAGGTGGTCGACCAGGGACGGATGGGCGATCCGCTTTATCGCGCGGCAGCCGAAAGCGCCCGTCGCGCCTTCTACAACCCCCAATGCACGCCGCTGAAGCTTCCCCCCGAGAAATATGGGATCTGGAAGGATCTCGTCGTCGACTTCAATCCCAAGGACATCCTATGACGAGACAAGGCCAAATCGGCGGCTTGGGCACCGCGTTCGCGATCCTGCTGCTGCTGGCGGCGCCGGCCCGCGCCGAACTCAAGATCGACGTCACTCGCGGCGTCAGCCAGCCCGTGCCGATCGCGCTGCCGGCCTTCGGGGGCGCCGGCGGCGAAGAGAGCAAGGCGGGCGCCGACATCGTCGGCGTCGTCTCCAACGATTTGCAGGGTTCCGGCCTGTTTCAGCCGCTCGATCCGAAGAGCTTTATCCAGAATCTGTCGAACGGCGAGACCCAGCCGCGCTTTGGCGATTGGCGGCAGATCAACGCGCAGGCGCTGGTCAGCGGTACGGTCCGCACCGAGGGCGACGGCCGCTTCAAGGTCGAGTTTCGGCTCTGGGACGTCTTCGCCGAGCAGCAGATGGCGGGGTTTGCCTACACCACGACGCGGCAGAATTGGCGCCGGATCGCCCATATCATCGCCGACGAGATCTATAAGCGGATCACCGGCGAGGACGGGTATTTCGATACCCGCATCGTCTATATCGCCGAATCCGGCCCGGAGCAGCATCGCGTCAAGCGCCTGGCGATCATGGACCAGGATGGCGCCAACAACCAGTATTTGACCGATGGCCGCGCACTGGTGCTGACCCCGCGTTTTGCGCCGTCGGCGCAGGAGATCACCTATCTCTCCTATGCTCGCGGCACCCCGCGCGTGTACCTGTTCAACATCGATACCGGACAGCAGGAATCGATTGGCGACTTCCCCGGCATGACCTTCGCGCCGCGCTTCGCCCCTAACGGCAACCGGCTGATCTTCAGCAAGTCCGAGAACGGCGCGAGCAATCTGTTCGTGATGGACCTGCACACGCGGCGAATGAGCCGGCTGACCGACGGCAATGCGATCGACACTTCGCCGTCCTATTCGCCCGACGGCTCCAAGGTCGTGTTCAACTCCGACCGCGGCGGCTCGCAGCAGCTCTACACGATGGATGCCGGCGGCGGCGGCATCAAGCGCATCAGCTTCGGCACCGGCAAGTACGGCACGCCGGTGTGGTCGCCGCGCGGCGATCTGATCGCCTTCACCAAGATCGACAGCGGCGCGTTCTATATCGGGGTCATGCACCCGGACGGCACCGGCGAGCGGCTGCTGACCAAGAACTTCCTGGTCGAGGGGCCGACCTGGGCGCCCAATGGCCGGGTGCTGATGTATTTCAGCCAGTCGCCGTCGAATAAGAGCGGCACCGGCGGCGCCTCGCGGCTGTTTTCGATCGACCTGACCGGCAGCAACCAGCGCGAGATCAAGACCCCGGGGGACGCCTCGGATCCGGCGTGGTCCCCCTTGCTTCGATAAAATATGACGATATAGTCCGCGCCGCTTGAAACCGGCGGATAAGGGGCTTTTTGCTCCGCTCGCGGCGACACGCAAATGCCAAAGCGACTGAGGGAGTAGGGGCGATGTTTGCACGGTTGATCGGTATCGCGGGCGTGGTGCTCTTGGTGGCCGCCTGCAGCAACACGCCGCAGTCGGGCGCCGGCGTTGGCCCCGGACCCTCCGGGATCGGCACGGGCGCCGCCGGTTATGCGCCGGGCTCGCAGCAGGACCTGGCAGCGACGGCCGGCGACCGGGTCTTCTTCGCATACGATCGCGCCGACATCTCCCCCGAGGGCCAGCAGATCCTGCAGCGCCAGGCCGAGTGGATGAAGCGGTACGGCAACGTCACCGTCACGATCGAGGGGCATTGCGACGAGCGCGGCACACGCGAATACAACCTCGCCCTCGGCCAGCGCCGCGCCGCGGCGGTCAAGAACGTGCTGGTGGCTCTGGGCATCCCGGCCGGCCGCGTGCAGACGATCAGCTACGGCAAGGAGCGGCCGATCGTCGTGGGGTCCAACGACGAGGCGTACGCGCAGAACCGCGTCGGCATCACCACCGTCAACGGGGGCTGAGGCAAAGCGGGGGGCGTCGCAGGGGCGCCCTCATTTTGCCTAAAACGCAGTTTAGAACCGGGTCATGATTGGCTCTGCGGCCCGGCGGCGCGTGCTGCCGGCCGCAGTGTGCGATGAGGCCCGCATGTTCCGCCTGACGACCCTTACGCTGGCGTGCTTGGGTCTGGCGATCGGTGTCGCGATTTGCGCCGCACCGATGCGGAGCCAGGCCCAGGACTGGTCGACCCAAGAGCGGCTCGACCGTATCGAGCGCGATCTCAATATGTTGCAGCGCCAGGTTTACCGCGGTGCGCCGACCTCGGCGACGAGCGGCGACTCGAGTAGTGCCGCGTCGACCGAGATCCGCCTCGAGCGACTCGAAGGGTCGATGCGGGACCTGACCGGACGGGTCGAGGAGTTTTCCAACCAGGTCGCCCAGCTCCGCCACCGGCTCGAGCAGATCAACAGCGACAATGAGGTCCGCACCGGCATGGGCGATTCCGCCTTGCCGCCGCAGCCCCAGCCGGGGCGGTTTCCGGCGCAGGATGGAGCTCCCGCGGCGGTTGGCGCCCCAGCCCCGGGCAGCACCGTGCCGGCGCCGATTTTCGGTACGTTGACGCCGCCGGGCCAGCGCCCTGCTCAGCCGCCGCCGCATCCGGCTTATGCCAGTACCGGCCCCGAGCGTCCGCCGGCCGACGCCGCCGTTGCGCAGGGCGGTACCCCGGCCGAGCAGTACAATCGCGCCTTCGGTCTCGTGAAGCAGGCCGATTACGCCAATGCAGAGGCTGCATTCCGCGGGTTCATCCACGCCCACCCCAAAGACCCGCTGGTCGCCAGCGCGCAATACTGGATCGGCGAGACCCTCTACGCGCGCAAGCAATACGCCGAGGCGGCCAGTGCGTTCGCCGAGGGGTATAAGCACTACCCGAAGGGGCCCAAGGCGCCCGACGAGCTACTGAAGCTCGGAATGGCGTTGGGCCATGCCAACCAGAAACAGAATGCCTGCGTCGCCTTTGCCGAGCTCGATCACGCCTTTCCCAATGCCGGCGCCTCGATCCGCAAGGCCGCGGCCGACGAAAAGCGCCGGCTCGCCTGCGGCTGAGCTGGCCGCCGCGCTGGCGGCGATCGGCGGGTTCGAGCGGCGCCCGTTTGTCGCGGTCGCCACTTCCGGCGGCCCGGACAGCCTCGCCCTGGCGATTCTCGCGGATAGATGGGCGCGCGCGCGGGGCGGCGTCGCCTGGGCGCTGACGGTCGACCACCGGTTGCGTCCCGAAAGCGGCGCCGAGGCTCGTCGCGCCGGCGAATGGCTCGCCGCTCGCGGCATCCCCCACGCGATCCTCGCCTGGGAAGGCGCCAAACCGGCGACCGGCTTGCAGGCCGCGGCGCGAGACGCGCGCTATCGGCTGCTCGCGGCGTGGTGCCGGGCGCGCGGCTGCCTGCATTTATTGACCGCCCATCACCGAGACGACCAGGCCGAGACCTATCTGATTCGCCGGCGTGCCAAGAGCGGCCCCGACGGTCTCGCCGCGATGGCCGCGGTCCGCGAGCTGCCCGGCTGCCGGCTGGTGCGGCCCCTGCTCGGCGCGTCCCGACGGGGCTTGACGGAATTCCTCGCCGAGGAGGGCCAAGACTGGATCAGCGACCCGAGCAACCGCGATCCCCGCTTCGAGCGGGTGCGCGTGCGGCGGCGTGCGTCCACGGCCGATCCGGCCGCGATCCGCCGCCACGGTCTGGAACGGATCGAGCGCGAGCGGGCCATCGACCGGCTGATCGCACGCCATGTGACGCTGTCGCCGGCCGGGTTCGCCGTCTTCGAGCCCGAGCCGGTCCTCGCCGCGACTACTGGCGACTTTGCCGAGCGTGTGCTCGCCCGCCTGGCGATGACCGTCGGCGGCGCGGTCTACTCGCCGCGGCGGGAGCGGGTCGCCCGCCTGCGCGCCGGGCTGGAGGCCGCGCCGGAAAGGGCTCGGACACTGGGCGGCTGCCGCTTCGTGCCGTGGCGCGGGCGGGTTCTCGTGGTGCGCGAGCTTGCCGCCGCCGCTCCGCCGCTCGCCCTGGAACCCGGGCAATCCCTGGTGTGGGACGGGCGTTTCGCCGTTTTCGCGGCGTCTCCCGGCCTGATCCTAGGGAGCCTTGGGCTTGACGGGGTCAACGCTATCGACCGCGATTTCCGGCGGGCGAGCGCCGCTCTGCTGCCCCCGCTCGCGCTGCCGACACTGCCGGCTTTCAGAGACCTCGCGGGAAGGCTTGAAGGCGTTCCGCATCTCGGTTATCGGCGGGCTGGCGCCGGCGCGCCGCCGCGGCTCGGTTTCCGCCCAGTCACGCCGCTTACGCATGCGGGCTTTACAGTTGTTTAATCGCTAACGCATCCTATCTTTCGCTGTTGTATTAAGTGTGATGCGGTCCGTGGGCGCGGCCCTCGGCGAGGTTCGGGAAAGGCCTTAGGCGTGAACAACTTCGGCAAGAATCTCGCCCTTTGGATCGTGATCGGACTCCTGCTTGTCGCTCTGTTCAATCTTTTTCAGACTTCCTCGAATCGCGGCCCGCAATCGACGCTGGCGTTTTCCGACTTCGTCACGGACGTCAATCGGGGCCAGGTCACCGATGTCACGATCCAGGGCAACAACATCAGCGGCCACTTCACCGACGGCCGCGCCTTCTCGACCTACGCGCCGAGCGACCCCGGTCTGGTCGGCCGTCTGATCGACAAAGGGGTGCGGATCACCGCGGCCCCGCTCGACGAGAACGTGCCGTCGCTGTTCGGCATCCTCGTCTCCTGGTTCCCGATGCTCTTGCTGGTCGGCGTGTGGATCTTCTTCATGCGCCAGATGCAAGGCGGCGGCGGCCGCGCGATGGGCTTCGGCAAGAGCCGGGCGCGCCTGCTGACCGAGAAGGTCGGACGCATCACCTTCGAGGACGTCGCCGGCATCGACGAGGCCAAGCAGGAACTCGAGGAGATCGTCGAGTACCTCAAGGACCCGCAGAAATTCCAGCGTCTCGGCGGCAAAATCCCCAAAGGGGTGCTGCTGGTCGGGCCGCCGGGCACCGGCAAGACCTTGCTCGCCCGCGCGATCGCCGGCGAAGCCAACGTGCCGTTCTTCACGATCTCGGGCTCGGACTTCGTCGAGATGTTCGTCGGCGTCGGCGCCAGCCGCGTCAGGGACATGTTCGAGCAGGGCAAGAAGAACGCGCCCTGCATCATCTTCATCGACGAGATCGACGCGGTCGGCCGGCATCGCGGCGCCGGGCTCGGCGGCGGCAACGACGAGCGCGAGCAGACCCTCAACCAGCTTCTCGTCGAGATGGACGGGTTCGAGGCGAATGAGGGCGTGATCCTGATCGCCGCGACCAACCGGCCCGACGTGCTCGATCCCGCGCTGCTGCGCCCCGGGCGCTTCGACCGCCAGGTCGTGGTGCCGAACCCGGACGTGATGGGCCGCGAAAAGATTCTCAAGGTCCATATGCGCAAGGTGCCGCTGGCGTCCGACGTGGACCCGCGGATCATCGCGCGGGGCACGCCGGGCTTCTCCGGCGCCGATCTCGCCAACCTCGTCAACGAGGCGGCGCTGATGGCGGCGCGGCGCGGCAAGCGCTCGGTCGCGATGAGCGAGTTCGAGCAGGCCAAGGACAAGGTCATGATGGGCGCCGAGCGGCGTTCGATGGTGATGACCGAGGACGAGAAGCGCCTGACCGCCTATCATGAGGCCGGCCACGCGCTGTGCATGCTGTACCTCGAAGGGCACGAGCCGCTGCACAAGGTCACGATCATCCCCCGCGGCCGCGCGCTCGGCGTCACGATGTTCCTGCCCGAGCGCGACAAGTACAGCCAGTCGAAACTGGAAATAAAGGCGATGGTGGCGAGCCTGTTCGGCGGCCGGGTCTCGGAGGAACTGATCTTCGGCCCCGACAAGGTCACGACCGGCGCCGCCGACGATATCCGCCGCGCCACCAGCCTCGCCCGTCGCATGGTGACCGAGTTCGGCTTCAGCGAGCGGCTCGGGCCTCTGCGCTACAGCGAGAACGAGGAAGAGGTGTTCCTCGGCCACTCGGTGACCCAGCGCAAGAACGTTTCAGACGCGACGGCCAAGGTCATCGACGAGGAAATCCGCCGCATCGTCGAGGAAGGCGAGCATACCGCCCGCGAGATCCTGACGAGCCGCCTCGACGAGCTGCACGCGCTGGCGCACGGCCTCCTCGAATATGAGACGCTGTCGGCCGACGAAATCCGCCGGGTGATCAAGGGCGAGCGCATCGTCCGCGAGACCTCGGCGCCGGCGCCGGCC
>DASUIE010000043.1:0-2780 GCA_036273175.1 Allostellaceae bacterium | reverse complement strand
TGCGGCCCGACCTCGGCGCCGCTGAACTGGCCCATCTCGATCGGGAATTTCGCGGACAGCCCTTTATGCAGCCGCTCGGCGGCCGGCAGGGTGTCGGCATCGTAGTAGACATGCGCGTGATAGCCGTAGATCGCGGGACCGTCGCTCATCGCGTTCACTCCGTTGGCGGCCGGAACGAGGTGGCGGAGGGGATGTCCCTTTCCGCCGTATTTTCCGGTTCAAAGTTGTTCATCGGATCGTCTCTATGTGTCTGAGATAAATGGCTAAGGGTTGTCGGTTGGCGTTGCGAGTTTCGCGTTGTTCAGCTACACAAGGGTAGGTCAAAGCGTAGGACAGATGTTGTGGGATTGTTCTCCCGAGTTCGATTCCCAAACTGTCCGCCTACCCTGTGAGGTCATTATGGCGCGCCTAGTCAATCGCCTTAACGCGGCCGAAGTCCAGCGGAAAGCCGAGCCCGGCATGTACCCCGACGGCCGCGGCCTGTACCTGCGGATCGGCCCGACCGGCGCGAAGTCATGGATATACCGATACAAGGTCGCCGGCGCCGAGCGGCACATGGGGCTTGGCCCATTGCCGACCGTATCGCTCGCCGATGCGAGATCGCGCGCCGAGGAGCACCGCCGGGCGCGGATCGATGGCGGCGACCCCCTACAGGATCGCAGAGCCGGGCGCGAGAAAGCCCGCCTCGCCGCGGCCAAGGTCATGACCTTCGAGCAATGCGCCGAGCAGTACATCGCCTCGCACAAGCCCGGCTGGCGCAACGCTAAGCACGGCGACCAATGGGCTGCCACGCTCAAGAACTACGTGTACCCCATCTTCGGGACGCTGCCGGTCCAGGCTATCGATGTTGGTTTGGTGACGAAGGCGATCGAGCCGATTTGGACCGAGAAGCCCGAGACGGCGAGCCGGGTGCGCGGCCGGATTGAAAGCGTGCTCGATTGGGCGACGGCGCGCGGATACCGCCAAGGCGACAATCCGGCGCGCTGGCGCGGTCACCTGGAGAACCTGTTGCCGGCGCGCAGCAAGGTGCGCCGGGTCGAGCACCACGCGGCCCTGCCCTATCCCGAGATTGGCGCTTTCATGGCCGCCCTGCGGCAGCAAGAGGGGCTCGCCGCCCGCGCGCTCGAATTCGCGATCCTGACGGCGGCGCGCACTGGCGAGGTGATCGGCGCCCGGTGGTCAGAGATCGATTTGGACAAGGCGCTGTGGACCGTGCCGGGCAACCGCAAGCGGGCCGGGAACACCGTGTACCTCTCAGCGCGCCCGCGCTCGCGATCCTGGAGGCGTTGCCGCGAGGCGGTGCCGGCGATCGGGTGTTCCCGCTGTCGAACATGGCGATGCTGAAATTGCTGCGGCGCATGAAGCGCGCCGACCTGACCGCGCACGGCTTCCGCTCGACCTTTCGGGATTGGGCCGCAGAGCGCACAGGCTTCCCCGCCGAGGTCGCCGAAATGGCCCTCGCGCATGTCGTTGGCGACAAGGTGGAGGCGGCCTACCGCCGCGGCGACTTGGTCGGGAAGCGGCGCCAGCTTGCCGACGCGTGGGCCAAATTCTGCGCGATGCCGGCGACGACGGGCGGCAAGGTTATCGCGATCGGCGCGGGGGGATAACCGGGCTACGGCCGCTGAAACAAGAACCCCGGCGCCGAGGGGAGTGGGGCACCGGGGTTCTTTCTCAAACTCCACCGCGGGGCGAGCAACTCCGGCTGAAATTGCCCCGTTGCCGACATTGACGATCGCCTAACCGAGCGGCTCAGAAATCACGTGCCAGCCGGTGGGACAAAACAGCGTATCTCGCCCAGAACCTCGCAGGCGATCGGGCGTCCATCCAAATTCTTCTGGTGCAGGATGCGTTGCGGCAAGACGCGTAGCCAACCCTCTTCCGTTAACACTTCCCAGTGATCTCCGACTTGCCGGGCCTCGACCGGACGGCAGTCCGCGATGCTGCAACAGGAGCCCCCGATATCCGGAGCTTTCAGCGAATGATACCACTGCGCCATGGGGCTGTCGGGATCGGCGCCAGAAGGCGGCGCAGCAACCGCCGGTATTGTGATCAGCATCGCGGCGGCGAGCGCGCAGAGCTTTCTCATCAACCAACCCCGAGCCATGGCGGGCTAACGCATGCTCGACTGCAACATGGCAGCCCCGGTGATGGCGAGCGCGCAGGCGAAGATGCGACTGAGGTTCGCCGCAGAAAGATGCGGGGCAAGGCTTGCCCCAAACCAGGCAGCGAGCGCCTGCGCCGGAGCTATGGACGCCCACATCGGCAGATCGATCGCGCCAATTTCCATCGGTTGGACGGCGTCAGAGGCGAGGGCCGCCGTGAGCGTAGCCGGAAGACTTACGACGATGCCGACTGCCGCCGCTCGTCCAATGGATTTATGCATCGGTAACCCGGTCAGGGTCATGACGATGTTGGTGAGGATGCCGCCGCCAATCCCGGCGAAGCCGGAGCAGGCCCCGACAAATAGCCCGGCAATCTGTCGAAATATGCCCTCCGGTGGCTGCTGCATAACGGGACGGAACCGGTCCGGGAAGGCGAAGCGGATCGCGAAGATCAGACAGAGAAGGCCAAAGATGGCGCTGAGAACGACACCGCGGACATGGGGCGCTATGATCTGAGCCGCCACCACACCGCCGGCAATCCCCGGCCCCCAGGCGGCAAGAAAGCCAATGTCCGTGTTCCCCGCCCGCCAGTGCCCCATAAACGAAACGATTGATGCCGGCAGGATAGCGGCCAGCGAGGTTCCAACGGCGATATGCGCCGCTGCGTCTGCCGAT
>DASUIE010000042.1:0-6417 GCA_036273175.1 Allostellaceae bacterium | reverse complement strand
TCCTCAGCCGGTCCAACGTCAGCCGCGCGATGATAGCCGGTGCCTGATCGGGAATGGCAAAGACCGAGCTGACATTGATTTCGCACAGGACATAGGTGTCCTCGCCCGAGGCGGTGCGCGGGCCGTAGAGGAAATCGGCGTCCCAGACGATCGGCATCGCCGCCGGTTCGAGCCCCGCCACCCCCATCATTTGCGGCGTCCACTCGTGTTCCATCTTGGCCCTGAGCGCCTGAAATCGCGGAGCGTTCGGGCCGTGCATGATGCGCGGCCCGGGTTGCGCGGCGGGCGAATCCGGCCCCTCGGGCGGCGGCGGTATCAGCGCCTTGATGAGCTGGTGACCGAAACCGACAACCCTGTCGACGCCCATATAGCACCGGATCATCCCTTCCGGCAGGCGCGGCTGGAACGGCTGGTCGAGGATGCAGCCGGCATCGGCGAAATAATCCTCGCACCGGGCCATGAAGGCCGATAGCGGCAGCTCTTCCGGGGTGCTCCCGCGCCGGGCGTGGAGCACGCGCACGATCCCTGCGGCGCCGGACGGCTCGACCTTCCACACCCCCTGGCCGCCATTCCCCCGGTTTTGCTTGAGGACGCGCGGGCCGGCGGATCGCAGCCGCGCGGGAAAGCTGGCGGCGAAATCTGCCGAGGTGCGATAGAGCTGGGTGTCGGCGCCCCAGCCCAGATGCCTGGTTCGGAAGAGGATTTCCTTGGTGCCCATCTTGAGGATCGTGTCGGGATGGGCGCTGACCCAAGGGCCGCGCGCGGCGACATCGCGCAGGAGCGGGTCGAGCGCGGCCCGCGTCTTGCCGTCATGGATCGGATCGACCCAGACGAGAACGCCGTCGGCGGAGAGAAGCTGCTCGCGCACCTCGTCCGCGAAGACTTCGTCGTAGACCGCCGGCTCCGCGGCGATTCCGACAGCCGCCAATTCCTCGAAGACGCGGTGGAAGCGGTTGTTTTGCGGGGTCGCCGCGCGTCGCGCCTCGCGGTCGCCGCGCCACAGGATCGCTATCCGATAGGGCTTTGTCTGTGCCATGTCCACGCACTCCTCGCCTGATGGCGCAGAGCTTGGACGGATGGCCGTCTCGCGGGGCGTCTGCCGTAGCCCCGCCGCTATGTTATGACCCTCCCGTCGCCTTGCCAAGCGGCAGGGTGTCGTGTATCTCCGCTGCCCGTCTCCGACGCTGCCGTAGCTCAGTGGTAGAGCACCCCCTTGGTAAGGGGGAGGTCGAAAGTTCAATCCTTTCCGGCAGCACCATCCGCCTTGCTAGCGATACCCGCGATCGTCGCGATACGCGTTTTCGTGCTGACGTTCGCGTTCCTTCTTGCGCGCCTCGTGGTGCCCGATGGCGCAGCCGATCCCGGCGCCGAGCAGACCGTGATGGCCGACATAATGGCCGGCGACGCCCCCGACCACCGCCCCCTTGAGGCAGCCGGCCGCGGATGCGGGTCGGCTTTCCGCCGCGGCAAAGACAATCCCGATCGTCAGCAGCAGCGCGAGCGTTTTCAATCAATCCTCCTCAAGCGAATGCAACCTCGTTCGCCGGTTAACACGGTGCGGTGGACGAAGTTCGACACCGAAACGATCGCGTCCGACCGGCGTTACCCGATCGAAACGCTCGGAGAGAGGATTCCCACGATGACCGCCAGCGAGCCCGCCGTCCCGACCTCGACCGCGACGACCCGGAATAGCGAGCCCGAAATCGTCGCCGGCATTTCTTCGGCCGAGGGTCGGCCGCCCACCTACAACTATGTCGTCAGGTCCGGCGGCTCTTTCGAAACGCGCGTGGCGATGGTCGGCGCGGCGGGCGTGCTCGGGCTGGTCGCCGGTATCGGCCTCTTGCGCTGTCTCCGCTAACGCACCGTTAAGCCCGTCCCGCGCATGCTTCGGCGATGCGTGCGAATGGGTCCTACGAGGAGCCTCAATCGAGCGGCAAGGCGGTAGCCTGGGCCGCCCGGCAGGCCGTTGTCTGGATCGGGGTCGCGATGGCGGCGCTCGTGCTCGTCCGGCATTTCGCCCCGGCCGAGGCGCCTTCGGCCGACCCGCCGGCGCAGCGCGCGGCCGAGGGCGGCCCGGCCACGAACACGATCGTCTATCCGGCCGGTCCGAACGGCCACGTCCTGCTCGAAGCCGATGTCGATGGGGCGATCGTGCATTTCGTCGTCGATACCGGGGCGACGCTGGTGAGCCTCAACCGGCGGGACGCGGAGGCCGCCGGCATCCTGACCGCGGGGCTGAGCTACTCGATGGTGATGAACACGGCCAACGGCCGCGCCCGCGCCGCGCCGGTGCGGCTGCGCAGCATCCGGCTCGGCCAGCTCACGCTCGACGACGTGCAGGCGGTGGTGATGCCGAAGCTTGGCATGTCCCTGCTCGGGATGAGCTTCCTGTCGCGTCTCGACCGCTGGGAGATGCGCGGCGGGGCGCTGACGATCTCCTATTAGTGCGCGCTGCGGTGCAGGATCGCGTCCTTTAGGCCGGTATCGTATTCCTGGCCGGCCGCGGTCAGGATCACCGCCTCGGGCAATTTCGGCCGGATCAGCCCCTTGCGTTCGAGCGCGGCCCACACCGAGGGGTTGCGCAGCCCGGTCGCGTCGCGCGCGGCGACGACCGCCTCGCCGAGGTGAAAATGGTCGCCATGCGGGTCGGGAAGCTCGGTGATCGAGAGGCCCCCCGGCTCTTCCTCCGGCGGCGGCTTGCCGGCGATTCGCGCCAGCTCCTGCAATAGGGTGAGGGTCTTGAGCTGCAGCGGGTTGAGGCCCAGCGGGTTGCGTTTTGGCGGCATAGGCCCTGCTTAGCAAACCTTGCCGGCAGCGGCTAGACTGAGATCGAGGGAGGTCTCCGCGCATGCCGGTCGTCGAACGGGTCTGGGAGTGGCGTTTTCCCATCCCGCCCGAAACGCTATGGCCTTATCTGCTCGACACGGCGCGGATCAACGAGGCGCTGGGGCTGCCGCGCTATGCGGTCACCGACACCGCCCAGCCGGACGGAACCGTGCGCCGCACCGGGGCGACCCGGCGGATGGGCCTGCGGCTCAGCTGGGACGAGGGCGTTCCGCAATGGGTCGCCAACCGCTTCTACACGCATCGGCGCCAGTTTCACGGTGGGCCGGTGCGCTCGGTCCAGGCGTCGGTCTCGCTGGAGCCGCAGCTCGACGGCGGTACCGCCGCGCGCTACCGGCTGCGCATCGAGACGGGCGGGCTCCTGGGCGCGCTGCTGGTGAGGCTCGGGCTCAAATACCGCTTCGGGCCGACCCTCGACCGGCTGTTCCGCGAGGGCGCCGGTTTCGCCGCCGCCGGCGAGCCGGCCGAGTACGAGACCGAGCCGCCCTCGATCCCGGCGGCGGTGCGCCGGCGCGTCCAAGACATCGCGCGCGGTCTGACCGATCAGGGCTACGGCGTCGCCGACGATCTCGCCGCCTATCTGCTCAACGCCAGCGACCCCGACCTTCAACGCATGCGGCCGCGCGCCTTGGCCCGGCGCTGGGGCGCGGAACCGCGCGTCGCGATCGAGACCTGCCTCGCCGCCGCGCGCGCCGGGCTCCTGCATCTGCGCTGGGATCTGCTTTGTCCGCGCTGCCGCGGCGCCAAGCTCGTCGCCCCCAGCCTCGACCGCCTGCCGCAAGGCGCCCATTGCCCGAGCTGCAACATCGATTACGACCGCGACTTCACCCAAAACGTAGAGGTCACCTTCGAGCCTGCCGCCGACATCCGCGCGATCGGCATCGGCGGCTATTGCCTGTCGAACGCGCTCGACAGCGCGCATATCAAGATCCAGCACCCGCTGGCGCCGGGGGAGGCGGTGACGCTGGCCGCGCATCTCCCCGACGGCGACTACCGCGCCCGCACCATCGAGCCGGGCGGCAGCGCCGATTTCCGCGTCGAAGGCGGAATTGCGCCGGCGATCGCGCTGACCGACGGCGATCCGCTGCTCGCCGCCGGCGCGGTGCCGGGCGAGATCGCCGCCCGCAACGACGGCGGCTCGACGCGGACCCTCGTCGTCGAGGACCGGGGCTGGGCGGCGGACGCGCTGACCGCGCACGAGGTCACGACCATGCAGGCCTTTCGCGACATGTTCGCCGACGCGGTCCTGCGCCCCGGCGACCAGGTCGAGATTCGCCGCGTCGCCCTGCTTTTCACCGACATCAAGGGGTCGAGCGAGCTCTACAACCGTGTCGGCGACGCCCGCGCCTATGGCTGGGTGCGCGAGCATTACGCGGTGCTGACCGGGGCTGTGCGGCGGCATGACGGGGCGGTGGTCAAGACCATCGGCGATGCGGTGATGGCGGCGTTTGCGAGCCCGCTCGACGCGCTCCGGGCGGCCCTCGCGATGCGCGACGATATCGCCGGCTTCAACCGCGAGCTCGGCGCCGAGCATGGGGAGCTCGTCGTCAAGCTGGGGCTCCATTGCGGCCCGTGCATCGCCGTGACGCTCAACGACCGGCTCGACTATTTTGGCCGAACGGTCAATCTCGCGGCCCGGTTGCAGGGCGAAAGCCAGGGCGGCGATATTGTCGTCTCGGCGGCGATGGCGGCGGAAGCCGGGATCGCCGAGCTGCTCGATCCGCTCGGCGCAGAGGGCGAGCGCGCCTGGATCAAGGGGTTCGGCGAGCCGGTGCCACTCCGGCGGGTGCCGGCATGGGAGAAAGCGGGATGTTGAAGGGCAGACGGGCGATCGTCACCGGCTCGACGAGCGGGATCGGCCAGGCGATCGCGGCGGCGCTCGCGGCCGAGGGCTGCGACGTGATGCTCAACGGTTTCGGCGAGCCGGCCGAGATCGAGCAATCCCGCGCCCGCCTCGCGGCGGCGCACGGCGTTCGCGCCGCCTATCACCCGGCCGACATGACCCGCCCGGCCGATATTCGCGATCTCGTCGCCGCCACCGTCCGCGAATTCGGCGGGGTCGATATTCTCGTCAACAATGCCGGCATCCAGCACGTCGCCAAGATCGTCGATTTTCCCGAAGACCGCTGGGACGCGGTGATCGCGATCAACCTTTCCTCCGCCTTCCACGCGGCGAAGGCGGCCTTGCCGCACATGACCGGGCGGAAATGGGGCCGCATCATCAACATCGCCTCGGCCCATGGCCTCGTCGCCAGCGGCGAGAAGGCGGCCTATGTCACCGCCAAGCACGGGCTGGTCGGCCTCACCAAGGTGATGGCGATCGAGGCCGCGAATGACGGCGTCACCTGCAACGCGATCTGCCCCGGCTGGGTGCTGACCGAGCTGGTGCGGCGGCAGATCGAGGCGCGCGCCCGGGCCCAGGGTATTCCGTTCGAGCAGGCGAGCGAGGACCTGGTGCGCGAGAAGCAGCCGATGCTGCAATTCACCACGCCCGAGAAGATCGCCGCGCTCGCCGTCTTCCTCTGCGGCGATGGCGCCTCGACGATGACCGGCGCCGCGCTGTCGATCGATGGCGGCTGGGTCGCGCAATAATGCGCGCGCGGGGAGGGCGATGATCGGCCAGGCTGTCATTACCGGCGGCATCGACGCGCCGCTTCTCGACCTGCTGCTGTTCGAGCTGGGGCGCCACGGCATCCGCCGCGTGCTGATGCTGGGCGATGCGGAGCGGCTTCGGGACTATGCCGCCGAGACGCCGGTACGCGGGCGGTTCGACCTCGATATCGAGATCATGCCGGGCGGGCTGTGGCAGGCCCGCGCGCGGCTCGACGATGCGTTCCTGCTGCTCAACGGCAATTCTCGGTTCGAGGTCAATCTGCTCGACCTCGCCGCCCGGCTTCTCGCCGACCCCGATGCGACCGGCGCGATGGCGCTGCGCCGGACCGCCGATGGGCGGGCAGTCAATGGCGGTGTCGGAGCCTTTCGCCGCAAGCTTGTCGAGCACCTGTCGGCCGAGGCCGCGCTCGAGCGCGACGTGCTGCCTGGGCTGGCGCGGGAGGGTGCGCTGCTCGGCTTTGTCTCGCCCGGTCATTTCGCGGATGCGCTCAGCGGCGAGGGCGTCGCGGAGCTTGCCGAACGGCGCCGCCGTCCCGCCGCCTTCCTCGACCGCGACGGTGTCCTCAACCACGATGACGGCTATGTCTACGCGGTAGCGAAATTCCGCTGGATCGACGGCGCCCAGGCAGCCGTAAAGGCGCTCAACGACGCGGGATACCTGGTCTTTGTCGTGACCAACCAGTCGGGCGTGGCGCGCGGCTACTACTCGGAGGACGCGGTGCGCGAGCTGCACCGCCACATCGCCGCCGAGCTCGCCGAGACCGGCGCGCATATAGACGATTTCCGGTTCTGCCCGTTCCACCCGGATGGAACCGTTCCCGCCTACAGCCGGGCGAGCGACTGGCGCAAGCCGGCGCCGGGGATGATCCTCGACCTGCTGCATTCCTGGCCGGTCGACCGCGCCGCCAGCTTTCTGATCGGCGATCAGCAGCGCGACCTCGACGCCGCCGCGGCCGCCAA
>DASUIE010000041.1:0-2573 GCA_036273175.1 Allostellaceae bacterium | reverse complement strand
CCCGGTCGGCTGGCTCGGCGCCGGCCTCGCCGAAACCTGGAACACCCTCGACTATCTCGCGGAAGCCGGAATCCGCTATGTCTGCGACTGGGTCAACGACGATCAGCCCTACCGTTTCGAGATCGGCACGCCGCCCTTGGTGTCATTGCCGTATTCGGTGCAGACCAACGACGTCCCCGCTTATTTCGAGATGAAGGTGTCGGTGCCGGAATTCGAGGCGATGCTGAAGCGGCAGTTCGACACCCTATACCGCGAAGGCGAAACGGTGCCGCGCGTGATGGCGATCGCGGTGCATCCCTATGTCACCGGTCAGCCGCACCGCATCGGCGCGCTCGATGCCGCGCTGGAATACATCTGCTCGCACCCGGGCGTTTGGCGCGCGACCGGCTGGGAGATCGTCCAACACTACCTGTCGCAGCAGGCGTAGATCGATGACCCAACCGCGGCCCGCCCCCTTCTTTCCCGCCTCCGCGGATTTCGCGGCCGGCAGGGATACCCCGCGGGAATTTCTCGAACGCTGCCTTGCGCGCCTTGGGGCGTGGGAACCGACCGTGGGAGCTTTCGTCTGCCACGATGCCGCCTCGGCCCGCGCGGCCGCGGACCGATCCGCCGCGCGCTGGCGCGACGGCCGGCCATTATCGACAATCGACGGCATGCCCCTCGGCATCAAGGACATCATCGAGACGGCCGACATGCCGACCGAACAGGGCTCACCCCTGTTCGTCGGCTGGCGCACCAGCCGAGACGCGGCCAGCGTCGCGGCGCTTCGCGAGGCGGGGGCGGTGATCCTCGGGAAGGTCGTGACGACGGAATTCGCCGCGACCGAGCCGCGCGGCACCCGCAATCCTTGGGACCGCGAACGGACACCGGGCGGGTCGAGCAGCGGCTCCGCGGCCGCCGTGGGCTGCGGCATGGTGCCGGCGGCGCTCGGGACGCAGGTGGTCGGCTCGATCTTGCGGCCCGCGAGCTTTTGCGGCTGCGTCGGCTTCAAGCCCAGCGTCGGCGGAATCAACCGCGGCGGGAGCTACGATTATTTCAGCCAGAGCTGCACCGGCGTCCTGGCCGCCACGCTCGAGGATGCCTGGCTCGTCGCCGTGAACATCGCCGCTCGGGCCGGCGGCGATCCCGGATATCCCGGATTGCAGGGCCCCGACCAACCGCCGCCGCCGCGGCGCCCTCGCGCGTTGGCGGTGCTGCAAACCTGCGGGTGGGGGGACGCCGCGCCCGAAGCCCGCGCCGCCTTCGAGTCCGCGGTGGCAAGCCTAGCCGACGCCGGCGTCGCGCTCGCCGACCGGGGTGGCGATCCCGTCATCGAAGAGGTCGAGGGGGCGATTGCCGACGCGGCTGCGCTGACCCGCGCGATCAACGCTTGGGAGGGACGCTGGCCGCTCAACACCTATCGCGACCGCGACGCCGGCAAACTCAGCCGGCCGGCGCTCGACCGGCTTGCGACGGCGGAGGCTATGACCCTGGCCGAATACGGGGGCGCGCTCGCCGTCCGGCAGCGCAATCGCGAGAGCTACGCTCGACTGGCCGGGCGCTACGACGGGGCGATTACCCTGGCCGCGCCGGGGACCGCTCCGCTCGGGCTCCACTCGACCGGCAACCCGGTCTTCAACGTGCCGGCCTCGTTGCTCGGCATTCCGGCCGTATCCCTGCCGTTGCTCTCGATCGAGGGGCTGCCGCTGGGCCTGCAGGTCGCCGGTTTCATCGGAGAGGACGCCCGGTTGTTCGCGGTAGCGGCGGCGATCCGCGATCTGCTGGTCGAGGAAACGTAGCTCTCGGCAAACCCGGCCGCATCGGCTAGCGTCTCCCGGAGAGCGGGAGGAAAGAGCCATGCCGAGCTTCGATCATCACGGCGCCCATATCCATTACAAGGAGTTCGGCCGGGGCTATCCGATCCTGACCTTTGCGCCCGCCGGGTTGCAATCGGTCATCGCGGTGTGGGCTCAAGCCTCCGCGCCGATCGACCCGACGATCGAGTGGGCCGGCGAATACCGCGTGATCGCGATGGACCAGCGCAACGCGGGCGGGCGGTCGCGCGCGCCGATCACCGCACAGACCGGCTGGGACGACTACACCGGCGACCACATCGCGCTCCTCGACCATTTGCGCATCGACCGCTGTCACCTTTACGGCCAATGCATCGGCGGGTCGTTCATCATCAACATGCTGAAGCACCACCCCGACCGCGTCGCCAGCGCGGTGCTGGCGCAGCCGATCGGCCGGGTCGGGCCGATGGCGCCGGGACGCCCGGCCCGGTTCAACGGATGGGCCGAGACGCTGACCGACCATCCCGAGGCCACGCCGGCGGTGCTCGACGCGTTTTGCCACAACCTCTACGCACCCGGCTTTGTCTATTGCGCGGACCGCGAGTTCGTGAAGAGGATCGAGACGCCGTGCCTGGTCCTCGCCGGCAACGACGAAGCGCATCCGTGGCCAATCTCGGAAGAGCTGTCGAAGCTGATCCCGAATTGCGAGTTCATCGCCGAGTGGAAGACCGGCGCCGCTCTCGAGGCGGCCCGGCCCAAGGTGAAGGCATTTCTGGCGAAGCACACGCCGGGAAGGTGACG
>DASUIE010000040.1:0-4166 GCA_036273175.1 Allostellaceae bacterium | reverse complement strand
GGCCCGTAGACGATCGGCCGTGCCATCTACAGGGTCAGTTCTGCACCCGCCACTGGCCGCTCGTATCCTGGCAGGCGGTGCCGAGCGTGTTCGAGGCGGTCTTGAATTCGCGGCAGGTCTGGCCCGAGGCGTTCCTGAAGGCGGGGCGGTCGGTATAGGTGATCGCCGCGGGCTGCGCGGTTGCCGCCGGCGCCGGCGCGGCGGGCGGGGCATAGGCGGCGGGCGGGTAGGGAGAGGCCGGCGGCGGGTAGTAATAGGCCGGGGGCGGCGGCGGATAGCCGTAGCCGTACGGGTAGGGGTAGCCGCAGCACGGATAGCCGTAGCCCGGGAACGGCACCCCGATCCCGATAAAGACGCGGGCCTCTGCCGGGGCCGGCGACAGCGCGGTCCAGCCGGCGAAAGCGAGCAGCGCTCCGACCGCGACCGCCCCGATCCGCGACCGCCAATTCATCCCGGTCATCTCCGACCTCAAACCAAGGGTTGCGCGCGGCGCAAGGTATAGGCTGTCGCGCCGAACCGCGCCAGTGGAGGTTTTACGGCCGGGATTTCCAGCCCGTCCCTGCGGCGTTCTGTCCAGGGCGGTTGCGGGCGCGGCCTGCAAGGGGCTAAGACGCAGGGCCAAGAATCGAGGGAGGCCAGCCGTGGCGCGTGGAGCCGATCAGCACAAGAACCCACAATCCGATATCGAGATCGCCCAAGCCGCGAAGATGCGCCCGATCGGCGAGATCGCCGACCGGCTCGGCATCCCCGACGAGGCGCTGTCGCCGTACGGCCGCTACAAGGCCAAGATCGGGCTCGACTACGTCGCGTCGCTGAAGGACAAGCCCAACGGCAAGCTCGTGCTCGTCACCGCGATCACCCCGACCCCGGCCGGCGAGGGCAAGACCACGACGACGGTCGGGCTCGGCGACGCGCTCAACCATATCGGCAAGAGGGCGATCCTCTGCCTGCGCGAGCCGAGCCTCGGGCCGAGCTTTGGCATGAAGGGCGGGGCGGCCGGCGGCGGCTATGCCCAGGTTGTGCCGATGGAGGACATCAACCTCCATTTCACCGGCGATTTCCACGCGATCGGCGCGGCCAACAACCTGCTCGCGGCGATGGTCGACAACCACGTCTACTGGTCCAACGAGCTCGGCATCGACCAGCGCCGCATCACCTGGCGGCGG
Source organism: Allostellaceae bacterium (assembly GCA_036273175.1). GTDB lineage: Bacteria > Pseudomonadota > Alphaproteobacteria > ATCC43930 > CGMCC-115725 > DATARH01. The sequence continues at coordinate 3,000 of DASUIE010000040.1, read as the reverse complement.
GGGCTCGACATGAACGACCGGGCGCTGCGCGAGATCACCTCGTCGCTGGGCGGCGTCGCCAACGGCTTCCCGCGGGAGGACGGGTTCGACATCACCGTGGCGTCCGAGGTCATGGCGATCTTCTGCCTCGCGACCGACCTCAACGACCTCAAGAGCCGGCTCGGCAACATCATCGTCGCGCAGACCCGGGCGCGCGAGCCGGTGCGGGCGAGCGACCTCAAGGCCGCCGGCGCGATGGCGGTGCTGCTCAAGGACGCGCTGGCGCCCAATCTCGTGCAGACGCTGGAAAACAACCCAGCCTTTATCCATGGCGGACCGTTCGCCAACATCGCGCATGGCTGCAACTCGGTGGTGGCGACGACGACGGCGCTGAAGCTGGCCGACTATGTCGTCACCGAGGCCGGGTTCGGGGCCGATCTCGGCGCCGAGAAATTCATGGACATCAAGTGCCGCAAGGCCGGGCTCAAGCCCGACGCGGCGGTCGTCGTCGCGACCGTGCGGGCGCTGAAGATGCATGGCGGCGTCGCGCGCGACCAGCTCCGTGCCGAGAACGTCGCCGCGCTCGAGGCCGGGTATGCCAACCTCGCGCGGCACCTCGAAAACCTCAAGCAGTTCGGGGTGCCGGCGGTGGTGTCGGTCAACCGGTTCAGCGCCGATACCGAGGCCGAGCACGCCAAGCTCAAGGAATTGTGCGCGTCGCACGGGGTCGAGGCGGTGATCGCCGACCACTGGGCCAATGGCGGCGAGGGGGCGGCCGATCTGGCGCGCGCCGTCGTCAAGGTCGCCGATAGCGGCCAGGCGAAGTTCCAGGTGCTCTATCCCGACGAGATGTCGCTGCGCGACAAGCTCAAGACGATCGCGCAGAAGATCTACCGGGCGAAGGACATCGCCTGCGACAACGCGGTCGAGAGCCGCTTCGCCGAATTGCAGAAGAACGGGTTCGGCCACTTCCCGATCTGCGTCGCCAAGACGCAATACAGCTTCTCTACCGACGCCAACGCCAAGGGCGCGCCGACCGACCACATCCTGCCGGTGCGCGAGCTGCGGCTGTCGGCGGGGGCCGAGTTCGTCGTCGCGATCTGCGGCGACCTGATGACGATGCCGGGCCTGCCGCGCGTGCCGTCGGCGAACAGCATCGACCTGACCGAGGACGGCCGCATCGTCGGCCTGTTCTAGGCGCGGCGGGTGGAGGGCGCCGAACTCCGGGTCTGGCGGAAGGCCGAGCGCGAGCGGCTGCTCGCGCTGCGCCAGGACATGCCCGCGTCGCAGCGGCGCCTCCTCGGCGAGAAGATCGAGGCCGGCGTCAAGGCGGCGCTCGCGGCGGCGCCGGGGCCGCTCGGCGTCTACTGGCCGTTCCGCGCCGAGTTCGACCCGCGCGGCATCGTCGACTGGGCCGTGGCGGCGGGCCGGGTCGTCGCGCTGCCGGTCGTCGTCGACCGCAAGGGGCCGCTGGAATACCGCGCGTGGAAGCCCGGCGAGCCGCTCGTCGACGGGGTGTGGAACATCCCGGTTCCGGAAAAGCGCGAGCTTGTCGTGCCGGAAGCGGTGCTGGCGCCGCTCGTCGGGTTCGATGCGGCCTGCTACCGGCTTGGCTATGGCGGCGGGTATTTCGACCGCACGCTGGCGGCGCTAAAGCCGCGGCCGATGGCGATCGGGGTCGGGTTTGCGATGCAGGAGCTCGCGACGATCCATCCGCAGGATTTCGACATCCCGATGGACGTGATCGTCACCGAGGGATTTACCCGCCGGCGCTCGCCAAGCTAGCCCCGGCCGCCGCGCCCCAGCCCCAGCTCCTTGGCGAGGACGGAGCGCTGCTCGGAATACATCGGCGCGGTCAGCGGATGGTCGCTCGGCAGTCCCCAGCGCTGGAGATACTGCTCGCCGCTGAGCCGGTGGCGGGTGGTCAGGTGGCGGCGCAGCATCTTGCCCTTCCAGCCGCAGTCGAGGCAGATCACCGCATCCTTTTGCACCGAGCGGCGCACCGGCACGGCGGGGATCGGCGCCGACGGCGCCTCGACGGATTTGCCGAGCGTGCCGATGCTGCGGTGGACCGAGGCGATCAGCTCGGGGATATGTTCCGGCGAGAGCGGGTTGTGAGAGACGTAGCTCGCCACGATCTTCGTGACGAGACGCGGATGAAGCCCCTGAAATTGCGTCTCCTCGGCCATGCCCCTGTCCCCGGTTCAAGTCTATTGTCGGCTGTTATAGGCCGGGGACGAGGCGGGTGTATAGGGACTGGTTGCAATCGCGCGTTGCGCGGGTTTAGCGAAAAGGTGCGGGAGTGGCTGCGGCGCTTGCGCGGCGGGGTGACGATTTTGCGCGTGCGGCACGCGGCTCGCAGGGCCTGACCCGGGCTACGCCGCGAGCCGGCTCTTGCGGATCAGCCCCAATATTTCGGCGGCGGCCTGGGGGATTTTGGTGCCGGGGCCGTAGATCGCGGAGACCCCCGCTTGTTTCAGGAAATCGTAGTCCTGGGGCGGGATGACGCCGCCGCAGACGACGAGGATGTCGCCGGCGCCTTCGGTCTTGAGCGCCGCGATCAGCGCCGGCACCAGCGTCTTGTGGCCGGCGGCCTGGCTCGATACGCCGACGATATGCACGTCGTTTTCGACCGCCTGGCGCGCGGCCTCCTCGGGGGTTTGAAACAGCGGGCCGATATCGACGTCGAAGCCGATATCGGCGAAGGCGGTGGCGATGACCTTGGCGCCGCGGTCGTGGCCGTCCTGGCCGAGCTTGACCACCAGCATGCGCGGGCGGCGCCCCTCGTCGCGGGCAAAGGCCTCGATCTCGCGCTGGATGCGGCGGAACGCCTCGTCGCCGCGGTATTGCCCGCCATAGACCCCCGAAACCGCATGGGTCGCGGCGTGGTGGCGGGTGAAGACCGCCTCCAGCGCGTCGCTGATCTCGCCGACCGAGGCGCGGGCGCGGCTCGCGGCGATCGACAGTTCGAGGAGATTGCCCTTTCCGCTCTTCGCCGAGGCGGTCAGCGCCGCAAGCGCC
>DASUIE010000039.1:0-36468 GCA_036273175.1 Allostellaceae bacterium | reverse complement strand
TTGTTCAGCACGTCGTTGTTCCAGACGCGGATGATGCGGTAGCCGAGCGCACCCAGTATGTTGTCGCGCCGTGCGTCGCTGGTGCTTTCCAGATGCTGGCCGCCATCGACCTCGACGATCAGGCGGCGTTCCCGGCAGGCGAAATCGGCGTAATAAGGCCCGATCGGCTCTTGGCGCACGAATTTGAATCCGCCGAGTTGGCGATCTCGCAGATGCTTCCAGAGCAGGAATTCCGGCTTTGTCTGTGCGCGGCGGAGGCTTCGCGCGCGTTCAATAATCGGCTCGTTTCTATCGCGCATTGCCCCTCACCCCGGCCCTCTCCCCGCTTGCGGGGCGAGGGTGATCTGCCCTCACCCCGGCCCTCTCCCCGCGAGCGGGGCGAGGGAGATTAGGCGACCTTGTGGCCGGCGAGGTGCTCCAGCACCTGGACGAGGCCGGAATGGTCCCAGCCCTTGCCGCCGAGGGGGCCGGCGGCGTTGAAGAGCTCCTGCGTCGTCGAGGTGTTGGGGAGGGAGACGCCCATCGCCCGCGCGCCCTGGAGGGCGAGGTTCAGGTCCTTCTGGTGCAGCTCGATGCGGAAGCCGGGGTCGAAGGTGCGCTTGATCATGCGCTCGCCGTGGACTTCGAGGATGCGCGAGGAGGCGAACCCGCCCATTAGCGCCTGGCGCACCTTGGCCGGGTCGGCGCCGGCCTTGGAGGCGAACAGGAGGGCCTCGGCCACCGCCTCGATGTTGAGCGCGACGATGATCTGGTTGGCGACCTTGGTGGTCTGCCCGGCGCCGACATCGCCGACCAGGGTGATGTTCTTGCCCATCAGCTCGAAGAGCGGCTTGACCTTGGCGAAATCGGCGTCCGAGCCGCCGACCATGATGGTCAGGCTCGCCGCCTTGGCCCCGACCTCGCCGCCCGAGACCGGCGCGTCGACATAGCCGCAGCCCTTTTCGGCGATCCTGGCGGCGAACTCCTTGGTCGCGATCGGCGAGATCGAGCTCATATCGACGACGATCTTGCCGCGGGAGAGGCCGGCGGCGACGCCGTCCGCCGCGAACAGCACGTCCTCGACATCCGGCGTGTCGGGCACCATGACGATGACGATCTCGGACTTTTCGGCGATCTCCTTGCGGGTGCCGCAGACCGTGGCGCCCGCCTCCTTGACCGGAGCGGGAAGGGTGCGCTTGCCGTAGACGAAAAGCTCGTGCCCGCCCTTCAGCAGGTTGAGGGCCATCGGGTGCCCCATGATCCCAAGCCCGATAAAGCCGACCTTCATAACCGCTCTCCCTGCTGGCGCTGACTCGGGGGGCACAGTGCTACAGATGCCCCACCCGATAAAAATATATTTTTGCGGAGGGATGGGGTGACATCGCGCGCCCAATAAGCAACCTATAGCTGCCTGAATTTCGCCGCGAACGGCGGCGTAAGCTCGCGACATCCCTTTTCGGGAGTGACCGAAACATGCTCCGCACGTTGTCGCTCGTCCTCGTCCTTTTTGCGGCGTCGTGGGCGGCGCCGGCTGCTGCCCAGGAGTATCGGGACAAGGACCTGGCCGATGCCGCCGTAACCTATCGCCAGGACCTGCTCGACTCGGTCGCGGCCAAGGACAAAAAGCCGGCGCTGATCCCGCGGCTGCGCAAGGACGCCGACGAGGAGCTGCACGCGCGGCGCTACCGCCAGGCGATCGACGACCTAAAAAAGGCGATCGCCTTTGGCGCCAATGACGGCCAGGTCTGGCTGCGGCTTGCCCAGGCGCAGGCCGGGGCCGGCGACGATCAGCCGATGGTCAGCGCCTATGCCGCTTATACCCGCCTCACCGACAAGGCCGACAAGGGCGAGGCGCTGTTCATCATCGCCCGCGACCTCGACCGGCACGACAAGCAGAAGGAGGCGCTGGCGGTGTTCCGCGCCGGCCTCGCGCTCAGCAACTCGCCGGTCATCGCCGAACGCATCGCCCAGCTGGAGCGGCTGACCGCCTATCGCGTGACCAAGGTCCAGGTCGAGAGCGAGGCGGATGTGCCGAATATCTGCCTGCGCCTCAACGACAAGATCGCCACCAAGGGCGATATCTCCTACGCCGCCTATGTCCGCAGCGAGCCCAATGTCGACGGCATCGTCACCGGGCGCGGCGACACGGTCTGCCTCGACGGGCTCAAGCACGGCGCGACCTACGACATCAAGCTCCTCAGCGGGTTTCCGTCGGCGAACGGCGAGAAGACCAAGGAGGATTTCACCGCGCATGTCGTCGTGCCCGACCGCCGGCCGCAAATCCGCTTCGCCGGGACGGGCTATGTGCTGCCGCGCGAGGGCAGCGCCGGTCTCCCGCTGACCACGATCAATGTCGACAAGGTCAAGCTGCGCATCCTCAAGGTCAACGAGCGCAACCTGGTGCCGAGCATCGACGCCGAGCGGCTGACGTTCAATTTCGGCTCGGAGGATGTCGACGAGGTGATGAACCGCACCGGCAGCGAGGTGTGGAAGGGCGAGATGACGATCGCCGGCGAGCGCAACCGCGCCATCGTCACCGCGATCCCGCTGAAGGACATCCTCAAGGACAAGGGGCCGGGGGTTTACCTCGCCGCGGTCCAGCGCAGCGACATCAAGCATATCGACGACACCTCGCCGGCGACGAATTGGGTTCTGGTCTCCAATCTCGGCCTCACCGCCTATACCGGCGCCGACGGCATGGATGTTGCGGTGCGCTCGCTGGCCGACGCCAGGGCGATGCCCAACGTCACGCTGCGCCTCTACGCCCACAATAACGGCGAGCTGGCGACGGCCAAGACCGATGCCGAGGGCATCGCCCGTTTCCCGGGCGGGATGCTGCGCGGCAAGGGCGGCGACAGCCCCTATGCGGTGATGGCCTATGGGCCGGAGGGCGACTTCAACTTTCTCGAGGTCGGGCGCGCCGCCTTCGATCTCAGCGACCGCGGCGTCAGCGGCCGCGCGCCGTCCGGCCCCGTCGACTCCTATCTCTACAGCGACCGCGGCATCTATCGGCCGGGCGAGACGGTGCACCTCGTGGCGCTGGCGCGCGACGACAAGGCCGATGCCGCGACCGGCCTGCCCCTTACGCTGCGCCTGTTGCGGCCCGACGGGGTCGAGGTCGACCACCGGGTGCTGTCGGCGGACAAGCTCGGCGGCTATGCCCAGGATTTCGCGCTGGCAAAAGACGCCCGCATAGGGACTTGGCGGGCGGAGCTGAAGCTCGATCCGAAGTCGGCGGCGATCGGGTCTTACGAGTTCCGGGTCGAGGATTTCGTGCCGCCGACGCTCAAGGTGGCGCTCAGCGCGCCCGACAAGCCGATCCGCCAGGGCGAGACCTACACCGCCGAGGCGACCGCGACCTATTACTACGGCGCGCCGGGGGCCGGGCTTTCGGCCGAGGGGAGCGCCGCGATCGCGGTGGACGACAACCCCTATCCCGACCAGCCCGGCTACACCTTCGGCCTGGTCGGCGAGGAATACGCAGGCGATACCAAGGACCTCGACGTCGCCGCGACAGACGACAAGGGCGTCACCAGCGTTTCGCTCGATCTCGCCGATCTCCCCGACAAGACCAAGCCGCTCGCCGCGACGATACGGCTCACCGTATTCGAGCCGAGCGGGCGCGGCATCTCGGAGATCGTGACCCGGCCGATCCGCCAGCGCGACCTGGCGATCGGGCTGCGCTCGCCGCAGGGCGACGACGCGGTGGCCGAGGGACAGGCGGCGACGGTGGACCTGATCGCGCTCGACGGCGCCGGTAAGCGCGTCGCCGCCAAGGGGCTGCGCTGGTCCTTGCTGCGCGAGCGGTGGCAATACGACTGGTACTCGACCGGCGGGTCGTGGCGCAGCCGCGTCTCGATCCGCGACGAGCCGGTCGAGACCGGCGCCGTCGATATCGGCGCCGACGCGCCGGCGCATCTGGCGCGCAACCTCGCCCCCGGCCGCTACCGCTGGGAGGTGACCGACGGGGCGAGCGGCGCGGCGACGAGCCTGCGCTTCCATGTCGGCTGGTGGGTCGAGACCGAGCTGCCCGATGTCCCCGACAAGCTGTCGGTGACGCTCGACAAGAAAGTCTACAAGGCCGGCGAGACCGCCAAGCTGTTCGTCAAGGCGCCGTTTGCCGGCGAGGTCGAGCTGGCGGTCGCCTCCGACCATATCCTGTCGCTCAAATCGGCGACGCTGCCGGCCGACGGGACGACGCTTGAAATCCCGGTCGACGGCAATTGGGATAGCGGCGTCTATGCCCTGGTCTCGGCCTATCGCCCGTCGACGCTGTCGGGGCCGCGGCAGCGCGGGCCGGGGCGGGCGGTCGGGGTCGCCTGGCTCGGCGTCGATACCGCGCCGCGGACGCTCGGCGTCACGGTGACCGCGCCCGACGTGGTGCGGCCGCGCGCGCCGGCCGAGTTCGGGATCAAGGCCGCCGGCCTCGGCGCCAACGAGGAGGCTTATGTCACGCTCGCCGCGGTCGACGAGGCGGTGCTCAAGCTGACCGATTTCCAGAGCCCGGCGCCGCAGGATTACTTCTACGGCAAGCGCGTGCTCGGGGTCGAATTGCGCGACCTTTACGGCCGGCTGATCGACCCGCGCGCCGGCGGGGTCGGCGTCTTGCGGAGCGGCGGCGACCAGTTCGCCAAGCGCGCCGTCGCCGGGCTGCCCGACAAGAGCAATCGGGTGGTCGCGCTGTTTTCCGGCATCGTCAAGCTCGACGCCGACGGCGCCGCCAAGGTTCGCCTGGACATCCCGGATTTCCAGGGCCAGCTCAGGCTGATGGCGGTCGCCTTCGCCGCGCACAAGGTCGGCTCCGGGGTGAGCCAGACGACCGTGCGCGACCCGGTCGTCACCAGCGTGTCGCTGCCGCGCTTCCTCGCGCCGGGCGACAAGGGGCGGATCGGCGTCGTCGTCAACAATGTCGAGGGCGCGGCCGGCGACTACCGGCTGAAGATGAGCGCGAGCGGCGTCGGGAAGTTCGATCCGCCGGTGGATCAGACGATCAATCTCGGGGCCGGGAAGAGCTTTAGCGGCGGGTTCGCCCTGGCCGCGACGACGGTCGGCAACACGGCGCTGACGCTCGACCTGACCGGGCCGGGCGGGCTGCACATCGTGCGCGACTTCACGATCGGGGTGCGCCCGGCGCAGTCCTATCAGCTCCGCCGCTTTGTCGGGCAGCTTCAGCCGGGACAGAGCGTGACGCTCGACGACAACGCCGCCGACGAGTTTCTGCCCGGCACCGCCGAGGCGCTGCTCTCGGTCAGCCCGCGCCCCGAATGGGATGTGCCGGGCCTCTTGCGGGCGCTCGACCGCTACCCCTATGGCTGCATCGAGCAGACGACGAGCCGCGCCCTGCCGCTGCTCTATGTCGATGCGGTGTCGAAGCTGTGGAACACCGACCCCGGCTTCTCGGCCAATGCCGCGCTCGACGGGGCGATCGCCCATATCGCCGGGATGCAGAAGACCGACGGCAGCTTTGGCGTGTGGAGCGACAACGACGAGACCGTGCCGTGGCTCGACGCCTACGCGACCGACTTCCTGCTGCGGGCGCAGGCGCACGGCACGAAGGTGCCGGATTACGCGCTGAAGGCGGCGATCAACTGGCTGCACGACTATGTCCGCCAGGACCACAAGGACCCGGGCGACCTCTCGGCGGTGGCCTATGCGCATTTCGTGCTGGCGACGGCGAAGGCCGACGACCTGCCGGTGCTGCGCTATTTCAGCGACACCCAGATGGCCAATCTGCCCAGTCGCCTCGCGCAGGCCCAGCTCGCCGCCGCGCTCGCTCTCTACGGCGACATGAATCGGGCGCGGGCTGCCTACGCCGCGGCGCTGAGCGCGCCCGCCGGGCGGCCGAAAACGCTGCGCTATGTCGATTACGGCAGCGATTTGCGCGACAACGCGGCGCTGCTCGCCTTCGCGGCCGGCGACAAGGCCTTGCAGCCGCGGCTGACGGCGGTCGTCGACCGGATCAGCGGTCTCTTCGCGCATGCCGGCGAGACCAGCACGCAGGAAAAGGCCTGGCTGCTGATGGCGGCCGAGGCGGCGGCGAAAATTTCCGGCGGCAGCATGACCGTCGCCACGGATGGCGGCGCGGCCGAGACGCTGAAGGACCCGCTCTACCGCCGCCGCCCGCTCGGCGCCGGCGCGCCCAAGGTGACGGTCGCCAACAAGGGCGCGAGCCCGATCTGGCGCACGGTCTCGATCACCGGCGTGGTCAAGGCCGACCTTCCGGCCGAGAACAAGGGCTACGCGGTGAACCGGCAGGTCTTCCACCCGGACGGCACCCCGGCCGATCTCGCCAAGGTCCGGCAGACCGATCTCTATGTCGTCGTGGTGAGCGGCAAGCGCGCCGACGCGTCGCGGGCGGCCCGCACGCTGGTCGTCGACCTGCTGCCGGCCGGGTTCGAGATCCAGGGCGCCGGACTCGGATCGAGCGACGGCACGTCGAGCCGCTATGACTGGGTGAAAAACCTGACGCAGCCCGATTTTGTCGAGGCGCGCGACGATCGCTACATCGCCACGGTCAACCTGCCGCAGGGGACCGACAATTTCACCTTCGCCTACGTCGTGCGCGCGGTGACGCCGGGCGAGTTCAAATACCCGGCGCTCGATGTCGAGGACATGTACGACCCCGAAACTTCCGGGCGCACCGCCCTCGCCAAGCTGGTCGTGACGCCGCGATGAAGCGCTGGCTAGGCATCGCGGCGGCGGTCGCTTTCGCCGCGCCGCTGGTCGCCTATTTCGTGCTGCCGCAGCCGAGCCTCGACCGGGGCCGGCTCCTGTCGGGGCTGATCCTGGCGCGCGACGGATCGATCCTGCGCGGTTTCCTGAGCGCCGACGGGAAGTGGCGGCTGCCGGTTTCGCCGCAAACGGTGGACCCGCTCTATCTGCGGATGCTGGTCGCGGCCGAGGACAAAAGGTTCGCGGAGCATCCGGGCGTCGACCCGGTCGCGGCGCTGCGGGCGATGGGGCAGCTGGTGCGGCACGGGCATGTCGTCTCGGGGGCCTCGACCTTGCCGATGCAGGCGGTGCGGCTGCTCGAACGGCGGCCGCGCACGCTCGCCTCGAAGCTGGCCGAGATGGGCGAGGCGGTGGCGCTGGAGCGCGCGCTCGGCCGCGACGGGGTGCTGCGGCTCTATCTGACGCTGGCGCCGTTCGGCGGCAACCTCGAAGGGGTGCGGGCGGCGAGCCTCGCTTATTTCGGCAAGGAGCCCCGGCACCTGACGGCGGCCGAGGCGGCGCTGCTCGTGGCGCTGCCGCGCTCGCCCGAGCGGCTCCGGCCCGACCGGCATCCCGAGGCGGCGCGCGCGGCCCGCGACGCCGTGCTGCGGCGCATGGCGGCGCGGGGGATCGTCTCGCCGCAGATGCTCGCCGAGGCGGTTTCCGACCCGCTGCCGCCGGCGCGGCTGGCAATGCCGTTCCACGCCGTTCACCTGGCACGGGCGCTGTACAATTCGTCGCTGGCGCAGAGCGTGACCACGACGATCGACCCGCTCCTCCAGCGCCAGGTCGAGGCTCTGCTGCGGCGCGAGCTGGGCGCGCTCGATCCGCAGGCGAGCCTCGCGGCGATCGTCGTCGATAACCGCGAACGGCGCGTCCTCGCCTATGTCGGCAACGCCGATTTCCGCTCGACCCCGCGGCGCGGCACGATCGACATGGCGCGGTCGGTGCGCTCGCCGGGCTCGGCGCTCAAGCCGTTCATCTACGCGATGGCGTTCGACCGGCTGATCGTCCACCCGGAGACGCTGGTGGAGGACCGGGCGCGACAGTTCGGGGACTACGCGCCCGGCGATTTCGACGGACGCTTTCTCGGCACGGTCAGCGCGCGCGAGGCGCTGCAATATTCGCTCAACGTGCCGGCGGTGGCGGTGCTCGACCGGCTCGGCGCGGCGAAATTCGTCGCCGGGCTGTCGGCGGCGGGCATTCGCCTGCACCTGCCGCAGCCGACCGGGGAGCCGGGGCTGGCGGTGGCGCTGGGCGGGGTCGGGATCACGCTATCCGACCTGGCGACGCTCTACACCGCGCTGTCGCATGGCGGGGAGGTGGCGCCGCTGAAGACGCGGGTCGACGCGCCCGAGGGGCCGGAGACGGCGCTCTTCGGCCCGGTCGCGGCGTGGTACGTCAACGACATCCTGCGCCATGCGCCACCGCCGCCCGGCATGCTGCCCGAGGACGTGAAGAGCGGCAGGCGGCTCGCCTACAAGACCGGCACTTCCTACGGCTACCGCGACGCCTGGGCGGTCGGCTACGACCGCGAGGTGACGATCGCGGTGTGGGCCGGCCGGCCGGACGGGACCCCGATGCCGGGCCGCAGCGGCCGCGTCACGGCGGCGCCGATCGCATTCAAGATCGCCGATCTGCTCGGGCCCGCGCCCGCCGACATCGCCGCCGATCCGCCGCCGGCGGGGGCGCTCTTGGTGAGCCGGCGCAACCTGCCGCCGCGGCTCCAGCATCTCGACCCCGGCCCGACCGAGCGGGCCAGCGCTGCGCATGGCGGCGGGCCGAAAATCCTCTACCCGCCCGACGGCTCGACGGTGGCCTGGCAGGGCGGCGACATCCCGCTCGAGGCGAAGGGCGGGGCGGGGCCGCTGCGCTGGCTCGTCGACGGCAGGCCGCTGCCGCCGGCGCCGCTCCGCCACGCGCTCACCTGGCAGCCCGAGGGGATCGGCTTCGCCCGCCTCACGGTCATCGACACGAAGGGCAACAGCGCCCGCGCCACCGTGCGGCTGGCGCCGTGAGGGTGTATGATGGCGGGCACGGATCGCTGGGAAGATGCGCGATGACCCGGAATGCAGTCGCCTACGAAGAGGATTTTTTCGCCTGGACGCAGGATCAAGCTCGACGCCTGCGCGAAGGCGAGCTGTCGACGGTAGACGCCGAGAATGTGGCTGAGGAGCTTGACGATATGGGACGGAGTGCGCGTCGAGAATTGAGAAACAGACTCTCAGTTCTCGTAGCGCATCTGCTCAAGTGGCGTTACCAGCCGGGCTTCCGTTCGCCTAGTTGGTCCGGAACTATCCGTGAGCAACGGCGCCGGGTGGCGGCGCTGCTTCAGGAATCGCCGAGCCTCCGGCCACAGGTAACCCGCGACCTGCCCGCGATCTATGAATCGGGGCGCACCGACGCCGTGGCGGAAACGGGATTGCCGGACAGCACAATACCGCTCGAATGCCCCTTCACGATCGAGGAAATCCTCGCCGAGGATTTCCTGCCCGAGGATCAGGCCGCGTAAGGCGGGCGGTGCAGGCCGGCGGGGGAGATCGTGAAAATCTCGTAGCCGGTCGCGGTGACGCCGATCGTGTGCTCGAACTGGGCGGAGAGCGAGCGGTCCTTGGTGACGGCGGTCCAGCCGTCGCTCAGCACCTTTACCTCCCAGCGGCCGGCGTTGATCATCGGCTCGACCGTGAACAGCATCCCCTCCTGCATCACCGGCCCGTCGCCGGGGCTGCCGTAATGGAGGATCGACGGGGCGTCGTGAAAGACGCGGCCGATGCCGTGGCCGCAGAAATCGCGCACCACCGAAAAGCGGTGGGCCTCGGCGTGGCGCTGGATCGCGTCGCCGATGACGCCGATATGCGCGCCGGGGCGGATCGCGGCGATGCCGCGCATCATCGCGTCGTAGGTCACGTCGACGAGCTTCCTCGCCTTGACCGAGATGCGCTCGCCGACAAAGAACATGCGGCTCGAATCGCCATGCCAGCCGTCGAGGGTCGGGGTCACGTCGATATTGAGGATGTCGCCCTCCATCAGCCGCCGGTCGCCCGGAATGCCATGGCAGACGACATGGTTGATCGAGGTGCAGATCGATTTCGGAAACCCGCGATAGTTGAGCGGCGCCGAGATGCCGCCGCGGTCGGCGACAAAGCGGTAGCACAGCCCGTCGAGCTCGCCGGTGGTGACGCCGGGGCGGACGAAGGCCGTGATGTAGTCCAGCGTTTCGGCGGCGAGCCGGCCCGCCGCGCGCATGCCGGCGAAGGCTTCCGGCCCGTGGATCTTGATCCCGCGCTCACGCGGGCCCGACGGCTGGCCGAGCCCCGACATCACATCCTGCTGCATCATCCCCTGAAAAGTAGGGCCGGCGGCCGCGGACGGCAAGATTGTGCGGCGACGCGGCTTTGCCTATGAAGGGGCGATCCCGCCATGAGGAACGAGCGACGGATGAGCGACCCCGCCCGACAGGTGACCGCCTGCGTGCTGATCATCGGCAACGAGATCCTTTCGGGGCGCGTGCAGGACGAAAATCTCGCCTTTCTCGCGACCGGGCTCAACGAGGCCGGGGTCAGGCTCCGCCACGCCCGCGTCATCCCCGACGACGCCGAGACGATCGTCGCCACGGTCAACGAGGCGCGGCGCCGGTTCGACTACGTCTTCACCACGGGCGGGATCGGCCCGACCCATGACGACATTACCGCGCAATGCATCGCGGATGCGTTTGGCGTCCCGCTGGTGCTGCACCCGGAGGCCGTGCGTATCCTCACCGAGCATTACCCGCCGGGCGGGCTCAACGAGGCCCGCCTCCGGATGGCGCACGTGCCCGAGGGCGCGACCCTGTTGCAGAACCCGATCTCGCGGGCGCCGGGATTTCGCGTCGGCAACGTCTTTGTGCTGCCGGGCGTGCCGCAGATCATGCGGGCGATTTTCAACGAGCTGAAGCACCGCCTCGTCGGCGGCGCCAAGGTGCTGAGCCGGAGCGTCAGCTGCGGCCTCGGCGAGGGGCCGATCGCCAAGGGCCTCGCCGAGATACAGGAGCGCTTCGCCGATTGCGAGATCGGCTCCTACCCCTATTTCCGGCGCGCCGATTTCGGCGTGACCCTGGTGGTGCGCGGCACCGACCGCGACCGCATCGTCGCCGCGGCCGAGGAGATCAAGGCGCTCATCCGCGGCCTGGGCGCCGAACCGACCGAGGGGCTGGCGGAGGATTAGCAACGCGGACGTGGCGAAACGGTAGACGCAGCAGACTTAAAATCTGCTCTCGGTAACGAGGTGCCGGTTCGAGTCCGGCCGTCCGCACCACCGTGCAGGAGCTTCGCGCTTCGGACATGCGATATTCTTGGCGAGCCTATCTCGGCGCCGTATCGACGCCGGTAAAGCTGTGCTTCGCCGCCTCGGTCGCCTGCTTGATCCTGGCGAAGGCGGCGAATATCGCGATCCCGATCCTTTACGGCATCTTGACCGACTGGCTGTCGCGCAAAACCGGCGACATACCGGGATCGCTATTCTTGGTGGTGCTGGCGTATGCCGGATTGCGGGTTGCGTCTTTCAGCCTCGCGAATTTTCGCGACCTGCTCTTCCTGCCGGTCGCTCAGCAGATCGGCCGAAAATGGCTCCAGGCCGTACTCGGCCGCGTTCTCGCGACGCGCGATCCTTCCGTCGTCGCGGCGGCGAGCGGCGTCAATTCCAAGTCGATCGAGCGCGGGTTCAAGGAACTCGAAGCCTTTTGCCGAACCATTTTCTTTTCGGTACTGCCGACCGGCCTGGAAATCATCATCCAGACGGTCATGATCGGCATTGTTTTCGACCTGACTTTAGGGGCGATCCCGCTCGCCACCAGCATCGCTTATACGCTGGTCACGGTCGCGCTGGCGCGGCGGCGATATCCGCTGATCGATGCCGCGAACGAGCAAGACGAGCTGCTCGTCGACGGGCTTTCCGAATCGCTCGACGCGCTGGAGGAGATCCGGGTCTATCGCCTGGAGCCCGTCCGCGCGCGGCTGCTCGACGGATTGGTCAACGCCTATCACGCCGCGCGGGGCCGCTCGGACCGCGTCCTCTTTATGCAGTTCACGCTGCAAGGCGTCATCCTCGCCGCCGGCTATTCCTTGACGGCGTATCTGACCACGCTGCGCGTGCTCGACCAGACGCTGTCGATGGGCGGCTTTGTCACCGTCAACATCTACCTGCTGCAGCTTTTCATACCGTTGAGCACGGTCGGCCAGATTTACCACGAGGCCGTTTCGTCATCCGCCGCGCTCCGCCGGGTCGGATCGCTGCTGGCGGAGCTGCGCGGGCCGCGCGACCCGCCTTCGCCGACCCGGCCGAGCGCCCGGCCGGAAATAGCGATCGACCGCCTGAGCTACCGCTATGCGGCCGGGGAGCCGGCGTTGCGGGACGTGTCGCTCGACATCCCGTTCGGCGCCCGGGTGGGCCTGCTCGGCCCGACGGGGTCCGGCAAATCCACGCTCGCCCGGGTCCTGTGCGGCCTCCTGTCGGCGCCCGGCGACCGGGTGCGCATCGGCGGCGCGTTGATGTCGTCGCTTTCCGAAGAGGCGCTTCGCGAGACGATCGTGCTGGTGTCGCAGCGGCCGGTCATTTTCAGAGACACCGTTCTCGGCAATCTCTGCCCGGACGGGAGGGCGGACCGCGCCGAAATCGGCGAGGCGCTGCGCATTTGCGGCATCGATAAATGGCTCTCGCGCTTGCCGCACGGTTTGGAGACGCCGCTCGACCGCGGCGGCGGCAACATCTCCGGCGGGCAGCGGCAGCAGATTTGCATCGCCCGCGCCCTGCTTCGCCGCCCCCGGATCCTGATCCTGGACGAAGCCACCTCGAACCTCGACCGGGTGACCGAAGAGGCGCTGCTGAACGTGCTCCTGCGGCCGGACGGCGACTCGACGCGGATCGTTATCAGCCATCGCGCCAGCGCCCTGCGCAACGCCGATTTTCTGATCGTGCTCGACGCGGGCCGCGTCGCCGCGATCGGCGACCACGCGAAGCTGCTCGAGGAAAGCCGTCTCTATCGGGGATTGCTCGGGTCGGACCGCGACGCGGAGGTCCCGGCCTAGCCGTCGCGCTCCGCGAAGGCGGGCAGCCCCAGCCTGGTGGCATGATCGGCGACGCCCTCCTCGCCGTCGGGGGTCAGGCCCCGCATGTATGCTTTTTGCCACGGCGCGGCGTCGGCTTCGGGCCTCGCGCGGAGCTTTCCCAGAAACTCGTCCCGCGACCGGCGCCACGTCCGATAGGCGCGTTCGAGGCCGGGGTCCGCGGCAATGGGCGCCGTCTCGGGCTCGAACCGGGCCGGATAATTGCGCTCGGTCGGAAAGACGAAGCAGATCGGCTCGCCGGCCGCGAAGGTGACCGGGGTGTCCTGGCGGGTGAACTTCCAGTTCATCGTGAACGAGTAGGGGCTCCAATCCGTCTCGATGACGCCCGCCAACGGCTGGATCGCGTCCTTGACGAGGTTGGGGCTGCCCATGACCCAGAGATTGACGCGCGGCGGCGTGCGGAAGACCGCATCGATGTGAAAGGTCAGGATGCCCGAGCCGAAATGGCTGCGCGCCATGTGAAGCGCGGGATTGGCGATCCGCATCTTTATCGCGTCGATGCCTTCCGTGCCGTCCCACACCGCGGTGAACTCCGCGGCGTTGAGGATCTCCCAGCCATGCGCGTTGGCGATCGTCAGCGGCAGGCAGCGATAGGCATAGCGATGGGGCGACTTATCCATCCAGTCGCGGCCCGCCGGCGCGGGACGGATCGTCACCGGCTCATTCCCGGTGCGGTAGCATGTCAGCTTCATCGTACCCTCGCTTCGCGACCCCATGCCGGCGCTGGATCGGCGCGTTCGCGTGCGTTATAGTTGCATCGGTATCGGGGCATGGAACCCCTTTCATTACGCAGCGGGAGACCTTCTCCATGACAGCGTCAGCCGCCCAATCCGAGATTTCGTTTCCGCTAAAGGACTTTGCTTTCGCCCAGCAGCTGCACGAAAGCGCGCGCGAGTTTCTGCCGGAGATCGCCGGCATCATCAAAAAGCACGGGCTGGAGGACGAGGTCGCGATCCGGCTCCTGCATACCCACTTCCCGCTGGAGCGGGGCGATGCGCTGGTGCACCGCCGGTTCGGCGATGTATTCGAGACGCGTCCGGGCCGCGCCGGCGAGGGAGCGGTCGGCTGCACCTTCACGCCCAGCCAGGCCGGTTCGGGCGGGCTCGACATCATCGAATATATCGAGGACGCGCAGGGCGGCGATCCGGCGGGCCGAATGCTGGCGCGGCAGGCGTTTATCGACGAGGCGACCGCGGCGCTCAGCCGCAACGGGATGAACACGCTGTACGGGCTCGGGGCGCGGTTTTATCGCGATGCGCTCGACGCCGGCGACAATCTGATCCTGGTCGAGCGCAACGATATCGACGGGCGCCGCTCCGAGACGCGCGCGATGGACCGGAGCGTGCTCGACGGCGAGACCTGGACCGAGACCGCCTGGCGCGTCGCCGGCGACCGGCTGGTGGCCGAAGGCGCCTGCATCACCAGCGGCATGATGGCCTGCGAGCGGCCGCCGCCGCCGCCGCCCGCGTAGGCTCATTTCGCCCAGGCCCAGGTCACCCGGTCGTAATCGTTCGGGTCGCTGCGGCCCAACCGCAGGAAGATGCCGCGCTCGTCCGCGAGGCGCGTGACGCCGCGCGCGGCGATGTCGACCGGGCCCGATGGCGTTCGATAGACCGCGCGCAGGCTCGTCGTGTCGATCGGCCTGCCGTTGGCGCTGTCGATCAGCGCCAGCGATAGCTGCGTCGTCCACGAAAACCTGTGTCCCAGCCAGTCCTCGTCGGGGCCGGCCATGTCCGGGTGCGATCCGGGGATAGAGTCGATCTGGATAACCACGAACAGCAACCCGGAATTGCCGATCGGCGCTTCGAGCGGCCCGATATGCGGCGTGGTGCCGTTGGCGATGATCGAGAGGCCCCGGCCGGCCACGACCTCGTCCCATTTGCCGTCGTCGCGCAAGGTGCGGGTGACCTTGCCGATATCGTCGCCCGCGGCCTGCAGCGTCCGCAACATCGTGTCGAAGCGCCGCGACAGCTCGGCCACGCTCTTTTCGTCCGCGGCGCCGTTGCGCCATTTGTCGGCCCATGGCGCGAAATCGGCCTCGGTGAGCCGGCGGCCCACCAGGCTGAACTTCTTGATCTCGCCGAAATTGTCGAAGGGGGCGAAGATCGCGGTGTCCAGCGGGCGCCCATGTTGCGGCGCGAGCACGACCGCGCGGGTCCAGATCTGCTCTCCGGTCGGATTGGGATACAGCACCTTTGTCGCGTCGAGCCGGGCCTCCCACGCGGGCGCGCCGCCGCCGCCCTGCCCGCCGCCGAACGGCGGGAAGAACGCGAGGAAGGCGCCCACGACGATCGCGGCGAGCGCCGCCAAACCTCCCGCCGCGATCCACGCCCGCCTCGATTTCCCGTCGGCCGATGCGCCGTGCGGCGCGCCGCTGCCGGCCGCTTCGGTTTCGCTGTCCGGCACCTCGACGAGCGTGCAGCGCCGGGCACGGAAGCGCTCGGCGCGCTTGCCCTTGACGACCTCCTCGATGGCGTACAGCCCGCGAATCTCTTCGGGCAAGGCCTCGAACGTCGCCGGGTCCACGACGATCTGCCCTTTGCGGGCCGACGATTCCAGCCGCACGGCGCGGGCGATCGTCGAACCGACGATCCGGCGCTCGCCGGGGATCATCAGGACGATCCCGGTGGCGGCCCCCATGCGAAACCAGC
Organism: Allostellaceae bacterium; assembly: GCA_036273175.1. Classification (GTDB taxonomy): domain Bacteria; phylum Pseudomonadota; class Alphaproteobacteria; order ATCC43930; family CGMCC-115725; genus DATARH01. Next base: position 21,026 of record DASUIE010000039.1, on the reverse strand, counting down.
GCTCGGCCAGGGCGGTCGTCTTCGTCTCGTTGTAGCTGAGCGTGCTTTTCTGCACCGCGGCAGCGAAATGGTGCATCGCCGCCGCGTCGTCGAACAGCAGGATGGCGTTGTCGCCGGCGGTCCCGAGAACCGTCTCCTCGCGCGTCAGCCCAACCGCGCTCAGCCCCTGGTCGACAAACGACTGGACCTGGTCCTCGAACCGCTTGACCGCGACGACATCGAGGTTTTCCTCGATCATCCTGGCGACATCGCTATAGGCGACGAGGTCCATCTCGAGGACGGTCTTCACGGTATTGTGCGCGGACGCGATGGCCGCGTTGTCGTCGTATGTCTCGGCCATGAGAAATCCGGCCCACCCATCGCCGAAAAGCTGAACCGACAAGAGCCTAACCCGACTACCCGGTTATCCCTAAGAAGTTCCTTTGGCGGTCAGGAAGAGATGGTTAACCGCGCTATTTGACGCGGCCGTACCGCTCCGCCCGATTGACCAAAATGCGCCGTTGACAGCCCCGGGGCGCGCGGTGGAGCATCCGCGCCAAGATCGGCTGCCGGCCGGCGGTTTCTTCCTGCCGGGCCGCCATTGATGACTCGTCGGCGCTCGGAAACAGGGGGACGTCATGACCGGCCAATCGCTTCATCGCCGCCGCGTGCTGCAAGGCGGAATCGGCCTCGCCGCTCTCGGCGCGACCCCGTTTGGGCGCTCGGCGCTGGCTGCCGAGGAAGGCGACACGATCATCGCCGCCGCCAAGGGCATCGGCAAAACCGAGCTCAAGGCGATCATGTGGTCGAACTATTTCGTGCCGATGAAGCCGCCGATCGAGGAGTTCGAGAAGGCGACCGGCATCGCCATCACCAGCATCAAGGACTTGTCGACCCCGACCATCCCCCAGGCGGCGATGGCGGAGGCGCTGACCCGCTCGCCCGATTTCGACATCGTCCATCTCGGCTCGGAGATGATCCCGTCGCTCGTCTCGGCCGGCTATCTCGAGCCGCTCGACGAGTACATGCACAAAGCGAATTACAAGATGGACGCGGTCGGCGACTACGCCAATCTCGCGACCTATGGCGGCAAGACTTACGGCATCATCACCGACGGCAATATCTTTGTGCACCAGCTGCGCAAGGATTTGTTCGAGGATGCCGACAACAAGAAAAAATTCGAGGACAAGTTCGGAAAGCCGCTCGCATATCCGAAGAGCTGGGACGACGACTTCCAGCAGATGAAATTCTTCCACAATCCCGAAAAGGGGATTTACGGCTCCGGCAATCTGCGCAGCCGCGGCTTCGGGTATGTCTGGTTTCTGATGTACCTCTACAGCTTCGGCGGCTTTCCGTTCGACGCGGACATGAAGCCCACCGTCAACAGCGAGGCCGGCAAGAAGGCGATCGCACTCTATCTGCGCGACAAGGAGGTCGCGTTTCCGGACTCGCCGAGCTGGGGCACCTCGCAGATGATCCCGCACATCGCCGCCGGCGACGTCTATAGCTGCCAGTATTGGGGCGGCCTGATCAAGCTGCAGGAGAACCCGGCGAAATCGAAAACCGCCGGCAAGTGGACCTATGGGCTGGTGCCGGGCGGCGAGCGCGACGGTAAGCCGCTCTACCGCGCCGCGGGCATGCCGGTCGTGTGCCTGACGGTCAACCGCAACAGCCCGCGCAAGGCGGCGGCCGCCTATATGGCGTGCTGGCTCGGCACCGAGAAGTCGAGCTCGCAAATCGTGTCGGACCGGGTCAACAGCTTTAACGACGCCTGGACTCGCAAGGAGATGACCGATCCTCGCGTGGTCCAGGCCTACACCCCGGGCGGGATCAAGGCGATCCAGGCGAACCTGCAGGTCTCCTCGCCAAACATCTACCTGACCGGCAACCAGGAATTCGTCGACGTGCTCGACAAGAATTTGGGCCAGGGTTACATCGGCCAGCTCAAGTCCGACGAAGTCTTGAAGCAGATTGACGACGACTTTGCCAAGGTCGTGAAGCGCATCGGCACCGCCAAGCTGAAAAAGGACTACGAGACCTACGCGGCGATCATGCCGAAGGCGACGCAACCGAGCTGAGGGCGGCGGCGCCGCGATCGCGGCGCGAACCTCGGCTGCGCGGTGAGCGGGAGTAGCGGGAGGATCGAGGAATGGCGGAGGCCCTGGCCGGCGCCGCGGCGGGTAAGGTGGCGCCGGGCCGGCTCGACGTGTCGCGCAGCCAGGCGGTGCGGCGGTTCAAGTGGGTAATCCTCTTGCCGCTGATGTTGATGCTGCTCAGCCTGCTGACGCCGGTGTTGCTGCTGCAGCTTTATTTCTCGTTCCATCAATGGACCGTTTATCTGAGCTCGTGGTGGCAAGCGGATTTTGTCGGGTTCGACATTTTCCAAAGCGTCTTCACGGATCCGCGCTTCGGGTGGGCGGTGCTGCGCTCGCTCGCCTTCGCGGGGGGCTCGACGATCGGCTGCTTTGTCCTGGGGTTTCTGCTCGCCTACCTGATCTACCGCCCGTTCCGAGGGCAGGCGCTCTACTACGCGCTGTTTATCGTGCCGATGCTGACGGTGCCGATCGTCATTGCCTATACCGGCCAGATGCTGCTCGACCGGAACGGCCCGCTCAACGACATCCTGTCCTGGCTGAGCGGCCATGATATCCGGGTGTTGTGGCTGTCCGATCCCGACATCGCCTTGCTCACCGTAACCTTGCTCGACATTTGGAATTGGACGCCATTCTCCTTCATCATCATGCTCGCCGGTCTGTCGTCGTTGCCGAAGGAGCCGGTCGAGGCGGCGCAAATTCTCGGCGCATCCGCCTGGCGGATTTTCTTGGAAGTGCAGCTGCCGCTGCTCCGGCCGGTCATCCTGCTGGCGCTGGTCTTGCGCTTTCTCGACGCGATGGGGTCGTTCCCGATCATCTGGGGGCTGCTCCAGGGCGGGCCGGGGACCGCGACCGAGACTCTCGGCATCTACATCTACATCACGACCTGGCAGGACTTTAACGTGTCGCTGGGGGCGGCCCAGTCCTACATCACGATGGTCATGATGGTCGGCATCGTGCTTCTGGCGATCCGGCTGCTGCGCCGCGAGAAGCGATCGCTCGACACGATGTATACGAAGCCACGCGACGCGGAAGAGACGGCATGACCAAGACTCGCAGGCGCCGCCTCGCCGCGGCCGGCCGGTACGCATTTCTGACCCTGTGGGCCGTGATCGTCATTTTCCCGCTGTATTGGATCGTCAGCACGTCGTTCAAGCCGAGCGATCAGTGGTTTTCCTGGCCCCCCGTTTATTTCCCGTCGCCGCCGACCTTGGACAATTATCGCGACGTGTGGATCGGGGCCACGTCGGTGGCGGAAGGCGGGCAGACCGCGCTGTCGCTGCAGACGCCGTTCCTCGCGCTGCGCAACAGCCTGATCCTCGCCTTCGGCGCGACGGCGGCGGCCGTGCTCTACGGCTCGGTCATCGCCTATGGCGTGTCGCGATACCGGCTGTTGTCCGAGACGCGGATGTTCCAGCTCCTGATGCTGCGAATGGTGCCGCCGATCGTGATCGTCGCGCCGCTGTCCTTGTATTTCTCCTATTTGGGGCTGCTCGACTCGATGGTCGGGCTCGGCGTCATGTACTTCCTCACCAGCCTGCCTTACGCGGTGTGGATGACGAAAAGCTTTATCGACGAGGTGCCGCGCGAGGTCGAGCAGGCGGCGGAGATCCTCGGCGCGTCGCGCTGGCGCACCGTGTTCGAGGTGGTGCTGCCGCTCATACGCTCGGGGCTGGTCGCGACCTTCATGTTCATCCTGATCCTGAATTGGAGCGAGTACTTGCTGTCGCTCATCCTGTCGAAGACCAATGTCGTGACCTTGCCGGTCGAGCTGTCGAAGTTCGAGGGCTCGACCGAGGGCCGCCTGTTCGGGCGCCAGGCGGCGTTGTCGGTCGGCATCACCTTCCCGCTGATCATCATCGGCCTGTTCATCCGCAAGCACCTGGCGCGCGGTTTCAGCTTTGGCATGGTGCGGAGGTAGGCGTGGCGCGGATCGAGCTGGTCAATCTCCGCAAGACGTATGGGCAGGTGCTCGCGGTCCGCGACCTCAGCTGCGTCATCGAGGACGGCGAGTTCGTCGTGTTCGTCGGGCCGTCGGGCTGCGGCAAGACCACGACGCTGCGCCTGATCGCCGGTTTCGAGGAGCCGGACCGCGGCGAAATCCGCATCGACGGCCGGGTGGTCAACGATCTCGAGCCGCGCGACCGCGGCCTCGGGATGGTGTTTCAAAGCCACGCGCTGTTTCCGCACAAGACGGTGGCGCAGAACATCGTATTCGGCTTGCGCATGAAGAAGGTGCCGCGCGACGAGAGGGCGCGGCGGGTGCGCGAGGTGGCCGAAATGGTGCGGCTGACGCCGCTGTTGGACAAGCTGCCCGGCGCCTGCTCGGGGGGCGAGTCGCAGCGCGTGGCGCTGGCGCGCACGCTCGTCACCAACCCCTCCACTTTCCTGCTGGACGAGCCGCTGTCGAGCCTCGACGCCAAATTGCGCCGCGAATTGCGCGCCGAATGCGACCGGCTGCATCAGGAGCTGAAGAAGACTTTTATTTTCGTGACGCACGACCAGGAAGAAGCGATGACGCTCGCCGACCGCATCGTCGTGATGCGGGACGGCGACATCGAGCAGGTCGGCTCGCCGATGGAAATTTACTCCGAGCCGGCGACCGATTTCGTGGCCGATTTCTTCGGCTCGCCCTCGATGAACCTGGTATCCGGGGAGATCGCCGCCGACAACGGCGGCCCGTGCTTCCGGTCGCCGCATTTCTCGCTGGCCTTGCCGCCGGGGGCCTTCGACGCGGCGGCGACCGGCACCGTCACGCTCGGCATCCGGCCCGAGCACGTCCGCGTGCAGCGCGACATCGGTGCGGCCGCCGATCTGGCCCTGCCGGTTCGCCTCGTCGAGCCGTTGGGCAAGGATACGCTGCTGTACTTCGATATCGGCGCCGAGCGGCCCTTTATCGCCGTCACCGAAGGCCTGGCGCTGGCGGCGCTGGAAGCGGGCGAGCGGGTCGGGCTCACCCTGACGCGCGATTGCCTCTTCGTGTTCGGAGCCGACGGCAAGCGCATCGTCCGCGCCCCCGCGCAGTAGGGTTTCCGAGAGCAGCCGTCCGCCCGGAAAATCGGCCCGGTGCGGAAACCGGCGGGCGTTGCCCGGTGTTGACCCGGCAATACCCCACATCGGAAAGGGCTGACCCCATGATCAGAGAGATGCTCGGCATGGCCGAGGGAATCCTCCAGGACCTGCACAACGACCATAACGAGGTCGATGCGCTGCTCGACAGCATCGCGGAGTGCGAAGACGGCGCCGAACGCGGCCGTTTGTTCCAGGAAATGAAGACCAAGCTGCTGGCGCACTCGCACGCCGAGCAGGAGGTGCTCTACAACAAGCTCGAAGCCTCGCCGGACGAAGAGTCGCGAAGCTTCGCCCATGAAGGCAAGAACGAGCACCAGCTCGTCGAGCAGCAGCTCACCAAGATGTCGTCGGGCTACGACCGGATGAGCGATCAATGGTCGGCCGAGCTCAAGGTGCTGCACGAGCTGGTCGAGCATCATGTCAACGAGGAGGAGACGACCGGCTTCAGCTGCGCCCGCGACGATTTCGAGACCGACGAGCTCGAACGCATGGGCCAGCAGTTCCAGAGCCGCAAGCAGCAGCTTATGGCGCGGGTGGCATAACCGGTTCCGGCGGCTCGATCTGCTCGCACGTGCATTGCGCCGGCGCCTTGTCGGGGCGCCAGCGCACGAGCCTGGTGCCGTGGCGAAATCGGCCGCCGGTAACGTGATCGAAGCGCACCTCCACCACGAGCTCCGGACGCAGCGGCTCCCACTGGCCGCTGCGCTCCGTGCTCCAGCGGCTCGGGCCGCCCGGCGCGTCGCCGGTAAAGCCGGGGGGCTGGCGCAGGCTTTCGAGCCGGCGGGTCAGGCGCGGCCGCTCCGCGTCGGCGATCGTCGCGGTGAATCCGACGTGATTGAGGCGTCCGGCCCGGTCGTAAAGACCGAGCAGCAGCGAGCCGACCTCGCGGCCGGCGCCGCGGTAGCGGAACCCGCCGACGACGCAGTCGGCGGTGCGGTGCGGCTTTACCTTCACCATCGCCCGCTCGCCCGGCGCATAGGGGCCGTCGAGCGGCTTGGCGACGACGCCGTCGATGGCGCCGCGCTCGGCCTCGCGCAGCCACCGCTCGGCGACGGTGCGATCGGCCGTCGCCGGCGAGATCGCCAGCCCGGACGCCGCGGCAAATTCCTCCAGCGCCGCGCGGCGGCGGGTTAGCGGCGCATCGATCAGGCGCGTGCCGTCAGGGGCGAGCAACAGATCGAAGACGATCAGATGCGCCGGCGTCTCGGCGGAAAGCCTGCGGATGCGGCTCTCGGCGGGGTGCAGGCGCATCTGCAGCGCCTCGAACGAGAGATGCCCATCGGTCTCGATGACCAGCTCGCCATCGACGACAAACCGGCGGGCCTCGACGGCGCGGAGCCGCTCGGCGATTTCGGGAAAGAAGCGACCGAGGCTCTTGCCCGATTTCGCCCGCAACTCGACCTCTTCGCCGTCCTTGAACGCGAGACAGCGAAACCCGTCCCATTTGGGCTCGAATTGCCATGCCCCCTCGGGCAGCGCGGCGGCGAGCCGCGCCTCCATCGGGGGCGTATCGAGGGGGATGCTAGGCGGCGGCGCGGGACTGGCCCCGGCGGATCGGGGCGGAGGCCATCGAGCGGGCCAGGCTCTCGCGCCCGCGCACGAGGCGCGACCGCATGGCGCCGGCCGAGATGCCGAGAATGGCGGCGGTGTTGTCGTAGGACATGCCTTCGAGGCCGATCAGCAGGACGACGGCGCGCTGCTCCTCGGGGAGGCGGCCCAGCGCCCGGTCGAAGCGCGACAGCGTGGCGCTGGCGGCCGGATCGGCGACCGGCTTGCGCGGGCCGGCGGCGGGGTTGGCTAGGCGGAACGGGTTGTCGCGCTGCTCGTGCAGGATCGTCAGCAGCCAGACCCGCAATTCGGTCTCGCGACGTTGTTCGGGGTCGCGCGCCAGGGCTTCGCGGATCGTGTCCTCGACCAGATCGGTGGCCTCCTCGACATCTCGCGTCAGCGCGGTGGCGTAGCGCATCAGCTTTGGCAGCTGACCGTCGAGGGGGAGGCGAAAATCTGACATTGGGTCTCTCCATACCGCCGGCTCGAAAGCCGGCCGATGGGAGAGGAGGCTACGCCTCTCGTGTAAGCCTTTGATGTTCCGAACAGGGCATTTTGGTAAAGAATTGTGAGCGGGCTGCAACATTGCCCGCCCTGGCGTGACGGCGGTCACAAAGCGCGGCCGGCCTCGGCGTCGCTCAGGACCTCGCGGATGCGCGCGGCGAGCGCGGCGTTGGTGAACGGCTTGACCAGCAGGTCGACGCCGGGGTCGAGCCGCCCCTGGTGCACGATGGCGTTGCGCGCATAGCCGGTGGTGAACAGCACGCGCAGCCCGGGCCGGCGTTCGAGAGCCCGGTCGGCGAGCTGGCGGCCGGTCATTCCGCCGGGGAGGCCGACATCGGTGAATATCAGGCGGATGTCGGAGCGGGCATCGATCAGGCGCAGGGCGTCGGGACCGGTTCCCGCCTCCATGACCTCGTAGCCGAGCTCGCTCAGGGTGTCGACGACGAGACGCCGGACCTCCTCCTCGTCCTCGACGACGAGGATCACCTCACGGTCGCCGCGGGCCAGACGCGTGTCGTCGGCGGGTTCGGCTTCGCTCTGGCTCGCCGCGACGATCCGCGGCAGGTAGAGCTTGATCGTCGTGCCTTGGCCGGGCTCGCTGTAGATCTTGGCGTGCCCGCCCGATTGCTTGATGAACCCGTAAACCTGCGACAGGCCGAGCCCGGTGCCCTGGCCGATGCCCTTGGTCGTGAAGAACGGGTCGAACGCCTTGGCGATGACGTCCTTGGACATCCCTTCGCCGGAATCGGAGACGGCGATGGCGACGTACTGCCCGGGCTCGACGCCTTCCTCGGTGGCGGCATAGACCTCGTCGATAAAGGCGTTGCCGGTCTCGATCGTCAGCTTGCCGCCATCCGGCATCGCGTCGCGGGCGTTGACCGCCAGGTTGAGCAGCGCGCTTTCCAGCTGGTTCGGGTCGGCCAGCACCGACCAGACCCGGGCGCCGAGCACGGTCTCCACCTCGACGGTCTCGCCGAGGGCGCGGTGGAGCAGGTCGGACATGCCGCCGATCAGCCGGTTGACCTCGATCTGGCGCGGCTGCAACGGCTGCCGCCGCGAGAAGGCGAGAAGCTGCGAGACCAGCACCGCCGCGCGCTCGCCGCCGGCGATCGCGGTCTTGACCGGCCGCAGCAGCGCGTCGACATCGGCGGTGCGCCCGCGTTCGATGCGAAGCTGCAGACTGCCGAGATTGCCGAGGATCACCTGCAGGATATTGTTGAAATCGTGCGCGACGCCGCCGGTGAGCTGGCCGATCGCCTCCATCTTCTGGGCCTGGCGCAGCGCCTCCTCGACCTGCTCGCGCCGGGCGATCTGGCTCTCCAGCCCGGCATTGGCCTCGGCAAGCGCGCGGTTGGTCCCTCCCGAGATGATTTGGGCGATGCCGAGCACGGCGGTCAGCAGCATCGCCATCACGACGAGCAAGCCGATCATCCCGTAGCGCTCCAGGCGATAGGACAGCGGTTCGAGCACCCCACGCACGTAGACCGAGCCGATCAGCGAATGCTCGCGGGTAACCGGCACCGTGACCGCGATATGATCGTCTTGCCAGATGCGCGGCTCCGACGGCGCGGAGACGGGCACATCGATTGTTTCGGAGCGGCGGTACTCGACAAAGGGCTTGCCGGCGGCATCGTAAACGACGGCGGCCTGGACCTCGGGGTCCGCCTCGACCGCGCGGACATAGATATCGGCGACCGCGCGATCCTCGAAGCTCAGCGCCGCGACCATGGTCGAGGCGAGAATGCGGGCATCGACCTTGAGCTCGTCGGCCTGCTGCTCGCGGTAGGTCCGCTCGCCCGAATAGACGATCAGGATGCCGAGGGCCAGCAGCCCGATCGTGGCCGCCAGCGCGATCAACGGAGTCAAATGCCACAGCCGGGCCAGTCCGACGGATCGGGGCATGGGCATCTCTATTGCCGTCCCCGGGCGCGGACCGCAAGGGTCATCAGCTGCGAGCTGATCCGCAGCCCGGATTCGGCCGCCGCCCGGTCGTCGATTTCGAAGCGGACGTGGTTTTCCTGCACGACGAAATTGACGATGCCCTTGCGCGGCGCCGAGTCCGGCAAATCGGTAACGGTCAGCACCGGCCGGTTCGCGACCGCGTCGAGGAGCGAGGCATCGCCGCCGACATAGAGGATCTGGCAGTCCGGCGCGAAGCCGTGACGCACCGTGATCCGGTGGTCGCCGACGATCTGCCCGGCCGCGGCGCGGTCGATCAGGTCTCCGAAGCCGTCGGTTCCGGCGGTGCAGATCGTGAAGGGGCTGGTCGGCGCGGGAAAGGCCTCGGCCGGCCAGACGACAAACGAGCCGAACTTGACCAGGTAGGTGGCCTTTACCGCAATGGCGAGCCCGCCCGCCTGGCCCCAGGAGGGCGAGGCCGCAAGCCCAAGCAGCAGCGCCGCCGCCACGCCGCCGATTTTCCGCGCCCATCGCGGCATGGTCAGAGCTGCAGCCGGACACGCGCGAAGACGGCGCGCGGGATGTAACGGGGCGCTGTCGTCGACGGGTCGAACCCTTCGAGGTGGCGGGCGTGGACGAGGTTGGTGCCCTCGAGCGACAGCTCGACCGACCTTGTTACATGCCAGCCGATCCGGGCGTCGGCCTCCAGGTAGCTGGGCACCAGTTCCGATGTCACCTGGGGCCGGGAAACGGCGCCGATCTCACGCACCGCCAGGTCGAGCTCGACCGTGTCGGTGAGGTTCATCTCCGAACGAAGCTGCGCCTGGTAGCTCGGGTCCTGGCCGGCGGCCTGGAACGCCGAGATATCGGTGTTGCCGGGTTTCAGGTGCAGGTTCTTGTGGAGCCAGCTGAACCCCGGCTTGAGCCGCCACCAATCGGTCACCGCGTAGGTGCCCCAGATTTCGACCCCGTAACTGTCGCCGGCGATGCCGTTGCCGAGCATGATCGGCAGGCCGCCATTGGTGAAATTGTCGGAGCGGATGTCGTCGTAGAGATTGTAATAGGTCGAGATCGACAAGGTCGTGCGCGGGAAGGGATGGCCGCGATAGCCGATTTCGAAGGCGGTCAGCTTTTCGGATTTGAAATTGGGCGACGGGACGAGGAAGCCCGGCGACTGCAATTGCTGGTCGATGCGCGAGGGCGTCCGCACCGCGCGCGACACCGCCGACCACAGGAACACGTTGGGGACCGCCTGCCAGCCAAGCCGGATGTTGGGCAGCGCGTCGAACCCGGCCAGGGTCTCGTCGCTCAGCTTGAGCCCGACCGTGAGCTTGAGGTCGGGCCGCAGCGCGTATTCGTCCTGGGCGAAAACGCTGCCGAGATAGAGCATCTGCACCGGCTGGGCGAAGCCGAACGGACCGCTCGTGAAAATCCCCTCGCGCCAGGCGCGCGCCTCCACCCCCGAGACGATCTGGTGGTCGCCGACCGCCATGTTGTGCTGAACCTGGACATCGTAGGTCGACAGCGTGTCGTGCAGCCCCGTGCCCAGGCGATTGTCGTTCATGTAATAGGCTTGGAACTGCAAGCTCCCGCCGCTGTCGAGCTGGCGGGTCCAGCGCCCGAGCATGTTGCCGCCGAACAGCCGCTCGACATTCTGGATCACGGCGTGGTCGTAAAGATCGCCTTGCAGCGTGTAGGCATCCTGGCCGGAGGTGCGGTCGGTGCGGAACCCTACCTGCCCGCCGTGGAAGGCGTCGTAGCTGAAATCGGTCGGCGATACCGGCTTGGTGTTGCCGCGATCGAAGCCGGTGCCGTAGGCGCGGTAAGTGGTGCCCGCATCGATCCGGCCGCCGTAGCGGAACGTCCCGTTGCGATCCATGGTGCCGCCGCCGATATCGGCGAGAAGACCCTGTGTGTCGGCGCTGTTCTTGGTGATGACGTTGATGACGCCGTTGACCGCGTTGGACCCGTAAAGGGTGCCGCCCGGGCCGCTGACCACCTCGATGCGCTCGACATCGTCGAGGTCGACGTTGACCGCGTCCCAGAACACGGTCGAGGCGAGCGGCGAATAGACGCTGCGCCCGTCGATCAGCACCTGAAGCTTGTTCGAGGATTCCGGCGAATTGAAGCCGCGCGCGGTGATCGTGTAGGTGAAGGCGTTGAGCCGCGCGACTTCGAGATTGGGGGCGAGGCGCAGCACCTCCGGAAGGCTCGTCGCCCCCGACCGGCGGATGTCCTCGGCGCCGATCACGAAGATCGCCGCCGCCGCCTCGCTGAGCGGCTCGGGCCGGCGCGACACCGAGCTGATCTCGATATTGCCGAGCTGCTCGAGGGACAGCGCCCGGAGCTGCTCGACCGTCTGGGCGTTCGCCTTGCCAGCTGCCGCGACGGCCAATATCCCGACGACCGCCGCGCGGAAATATCGCAATCGAGCCGGCGCGGACGGTGGCAACGCGATCTACCTTCGATGTGCGTGAAACACCGCCCGGCGGCGCGCGGGCGGCGGGATCAAAGATGCGCGCGATGCGCGCGATAGTCGCTCAAAAGCCGGACACGCGCCAGCCTCGCGAGGGCGGCGCTAATTGGCCTTTGGGGTGCGGCGGAAAGCTATCGCCTCGGGACGGTAGAACAGCGCGAGCTTGAGGCTTTCGGCGATGCGCTCGGCCTTGAAGCCGAATTGCGCCGCCTCCTCCACGGGGAACAGCTCGGCCGTCGTCTCGTGCCACAGCTCCAGCCAGCGGCTGAAGAATTCCGGCCGGATCGGGTGCTTCAGATGCGCCGCCATCGGGTTGCCGTGATAGCGCCCGGTGGTCAGCATCACCGAGGACCAGAAATCCGCGATGTTGCGCAGATGCTCGTCCCAGTCGGCGACGACCTCGTTGAACAACGGGCCGATCGTCGGGTCCTGCCGCGCCTTGCCGTAAAACCGCGCGACCAGCTCGGCGATCGCGGGCTCGGTGATGCCTGTGCTCTGTTCCATGCCGCGTTATATCGGGTTGAGCAGAACGCGGCGGCAAGCGGCAGGGTGCCGCAGCGCCGCTACATCCGGGTGTATTTGACGATGCGCCGTACCCGGCCCCATTCGCCGGGCTGGACGACATAGATGCTGCGCTGGGAATCGACCCAGATGCCGTGGCAGGAGCGGTGGAGCTCGCCGCCCCAGCGGGCGAGGCGCTCGCCGTCGAGGGTCAGGACGCTGATCATCCCGGCATTGTGCTCGGGGATGTAGACGATGTCGTCGGGGTCGATGCAGAAGAAGGCCGGGCCGATCAGCTCGGTCGGCCAGATTTCCAACAGCTTGCCCTGCTGGTCGAAAATCTGGACGCGGTCGTTCTCGCGGTCGGCGACCAGGAGGCGGCCGCGGCTGTCGATCCAGAGGCCGTGCGGCAGGTTGAACTGGCTCGGGCCGTTGCCCGGCTCGCCCCATGAGAACAGGTGCTTGGCCTCGGCCGAGAATTTGTGAACGCGGGCGTTGCCGTAGCCGTCGGCCATGAAATAGGCGCCGTCGCCGGCCTGGACGATGTCGCAAGGCAGGTTGAACGGAGCGCCGCCATGGGTGACGGTGCGCCAGGCCTGCGAGCTGAAATCGTCGGGAGAGACGCCGGTGTCCGAGCGCGCGCCGCGCTCGCCGATCGTCTGCAGCAGCTTGCCGTCAGTGGTGAATTTGTAGAATTGCTGAAGGTGCTCGTCGCACAGCCAGACATTGTCGTCCTTGTCGAGGCGGATCGCGTGCGGGAACTGGAACAGCCCGGCACCCCAGGACGACAGGAAATTGCCGTCGCGGTCGAAGATCACGATCGGGTGCTCGGGGTTGCGGTTGAAGACGTAGACCCGGTCCTGCGAGTCGATCGACACGGCGCAGGCGCGCACCTCGATATGGGCGGGCGGGCGCTGCCATTCCTCGTTGACCTGGTACCTGTACTTGCCGCTGCCGACGACCGGGTCCATCGCTTCCTCCGACTCTAGGTTTGGCGACAGATTGGGCCGCTTTCGCCGGCGGCGCAACGCGGCTCAGTTGAGCTTGGTCTTGAGCTGCTGGAGCATCGCGGCGACCTGATGGCGCTCGGCGCCGTCGGGTGCGCGGGTGACGAACTCGCCAAGCGCGTCCATCGCCGAGCGGATATTCCCGAGATGGGCGTGAAGGACGCCGGCCTCGCGCCACAGATCGACGAGATCGGGCGCGATCATCAGCATCGTCTCGGTGACTTGCAGCGCCGGCTCGTGCCGCCCGGCCTGGACCATGCGCGATTTGAGGTTGTTCTGCAGCCGCAACAGGATGTCGCGGTCGGCGACCGGGGCGTAGTGGCCGGGCGCGAGATCGACATCCTGGCCAACCATCGCCTTCAGGAGGTCGCGCAGCCGCGCGGCGTCGCACACCGTCCCGCCGTGAAACGGGTCGACGATCGATCGCTCGGCGCCCTCGCCGACGCGGATCAGGAAATGGCCGGGAAAGGCGAGACCCACCGCCTCCCAGCCCTGGGCGCGGGCGGCGTGGAGATAGAGGATGCCGAGCGCGACCGGCAGGCCCTGGCGGCGGTCGATGACGCGGATCAAATTGGCGTTTTGCGTGTCGTCGTAGGTCAGCTCGTCGCCGCTATAGCCGTATTTCAAGAGGATGATCTCGTTCAGCGCGCGCAGCCGCGCCTCGATCCCGCCGCCGGCGCCGGCATGGCGGCCGACATCGCGGGCGAGCTGGTCGAGATGCTCGGTATAGCGGCGCAGCCCGACGCGCGGCCGGTCGAACGAGGCGAGGGCGAGCGCCGCCTCGGCGAGCGGCAGGACCGGCGCGTCCGCCGCGCCGATCTCCCGCAGAAACCGCTCGCATTGTTCGAGGTTGTACCCGTCCGGCAGTTCGGTCATCGCAAGGGGAAGAGGTTACAGCTTTTGCACCTGGATCGGGGCGGATGAGGCGCCGCCCGACGATGGCGGAGTATAATCGCTCGGCCCGCTATTGTAGCCGCCGCCATAATTCCCTCCGGGGGCGGCCGGCGGCGGGGGACCGTTGGCAACCGGAACGCCGCTGCGGATCTCGACATAGGAGACGACGCGCTTCACCCCCGGCACATAGCGGGCGAGGTAGGCCGCCTTGTCGAGCTCTTCCTGCGAGCGCGCCGAGCCCATCAGGTAGACGGAGCGGTTGCTGGTCTCGATCGTGTAGTTGCCCGAGCGGATGCCCTTTTCGAAAACCAGGTCCTTGCGCACCTGGGTGGTGATCCACGCATCCTGCGCCGTGTCCCAGCCGCCCTGCTGGTTGCCGATCTCGATCTCGTCGTAGACCCTCCTGACCCCCGGGGCACGGCTGGCGAGCTCGAAGGCGCGGCGTTTCAGGCCCTCATCCGGCGAATTGCCGGTCAGCAGCGCGCGGCCGTCATACACGGTCACCGCAAAGGAACGGGTGAGGTTCGGGTCGGCGCTGTTCCAGGCGTTCTCGATCGCGGCGCGGACCGCGTAGTCGTCGTAGCTGCCGTCGACGCCGCGTTCCTGCGCGGCCTCGTAGCCGGCGCCGCCCGCGGCCGCCAATCCGCCGACGACCGCCACCGCGGGGCAGCCGCCCAGCGCGAGCGGCAGCGCCGCGACAAAGGCCAGCGAAAGCACGGAGTGGATGCGAAGCATGGACCCTCCCGAGACGGTTGCCTCTATATAGCGCCGGCCTAGGGGGTCATCCCCAGTGGCGGCCAAGTCACCGCCGGCCTTGGTCGAATCTTAACGCCGGGCCGTGGCTCGGGCGGCCGGCGGGCGCTGCGATTCGCGGCCGCGGCTTATTCGTCGCCGCGCCAGGCGCCGGGCAGATGATGCGGCAGACGGAGGCGTTCGACCAGCATCACGTCGAAGCGGATCGCGAGCCCGCCGAGATCGGGGCGGCTCGACAGATAGGCTTCCGCGGCGCGGGCGATGCGGCGGCGCTGGCGCGGGGCGAGCGCGATCTGGGCGACGGCGATCTCGCGGCGTGCCTTGACCTCGATCACCGCGACCGTGCCGCCGCGCCGGGCGACGATGTCGATCTCGCCGGACGGGCAGCGCCAGTCGCGGGCGAGGATGCGCCAGCCGCGCAGGCGCAAATGCCAGCAGCACAGCCATTCCGCCGCGCGCCCGCGCCGGGCGGCCCGGCGATAGTCGGCGAGCACCCGCCTCATCGCTTGAGGGCCAGCGCGCGGCGATAGATTTCCCGGCGCGGCAGCCCGGTCTCGTCGGCGATCCGCGCGGCGGCGTCGCGCAGACTCAGCCGGGCCAGCGCGGCGCCGAGGCGGCGGTCGATCTCGCCGTCATCGAGCGCGGCGGCCGGGCACGTCCCGGGCGGAGCGACGACGACCGCGATCTCGCCCTTCGGCTTGCCGGCGGTCCGGTAGTACTCGGCGAGCGCGGCAAGCCGGCCGCGGCGGATTTCCTCGTGCAGCTTGGTGAGCTCGCGCGCGACCGCCGCCTCGCGGTCGCCGAGGGTCTCGGCCATATCGGCGAGACTGTCGGCAAGCCGCGACGGCCCTTCGTAAAAGATCAGCGTCGCGGCGAGGTCGCGCCAGCCGGCGAGCGCCTTGCGGCGGGCGGCCTGGCGCGGCGGCAGAAACCCGGCGAAAAGGAACGCGTCGGGCGGGAGGCCGGAGAGCGTCAGCGCCGCGATCGCCGCCGAGGGTCCGGGCGCGCCGGTCACCGGCATCCCTTCGGCCAGCGCGTCGCGCACCAGGCGGTAGCCGGGGTCGGAGACCAAGGGCGTGCCGGCGTCGGAAACCAGCGCCAGCCGCTCGCCGCGGCGCAGGCGGTCGAGGATGGCGGGGCGGACGCGGTCGGCGTTGTGGTCGTGATAGGGCTCCAGCGTCGCGTCGATGCCGAAGCGGGCGAGGAGGCGGCCGGTCACCCGCGTGTCCTCGCAGAGGACGCGGTCGACGCCGCGCAAGACCCACAGGCCGCGCAGCGTGATGTCGCCGAGATTGCCGATCGGGGTGGCGACGAGGTGCAGGCCGGGCGCCAGCGCGTGGGTTGGCGACCAGACCGAGAGATCAACGTTCCGCGCGGGTTTACTTGCGCCGGGGGCGCGGTTAGGTTCCGCCGCGTCAACCGCCCCGTTGCCGGAGGCCGCCTTTGCCGCGCTGGTCTTTCCCCCGGATCGCCTCAAGTTTCCTGGTCCTCGCGGTACTCGCCGCGGTGGCGGCGTGCCAACGGGGGCCGACAGTACCGGCTCCGGTCGTGTCCGGGCAATCGGAGGGACCGAGGGGCGCGCCGCTCGCGCCGGTCACCGGCGGGCCGCTCGCCTCGACGGCCGGGCAGGTCAAGGTGGCGCTGCTGCTCCCGCTCTCGGGTCCCAACGCCGATCTCGGCAAGGCGATGCTCGACGCGGCGCAGCTCGCGCTGTTCACGATGGGCGGCGAGAGCCTGACCCTGGTGCCGCGCGACACCGGCGGCACGCCCGAAGGCGCGGCCAAGGCGGCGCGGTCCGCGGTCGACGAAAAGGTCGGGCTGATCCTCGGGCCGCTGCTGGCCGGCGAGGTCCAGGCGGTGAAGCCGATCGCCGCCGGCGCCAATATCAACGTCATCGCCTTTTCGACCGCGACGCAGCTGGCCGGCGGCAACATCTTCCTGATGGGGTTTCTGCCGCATGACGAGGCGGTGCGCGAGGTCGCGTTCGCGCGCGAGCGGGGCTTGCAGAGATTCGCCGCGCTGCTGCCGAACTCGCCCTACGGGCGGCTGATGAACGACGCGCTGCGCGAAGCCGCCGCCGCGACCGGCGGGACGGTCGGCAAGGTCGAATACCTCGATCCGCGCAACCCCGACACGACGCTCGCGGTGCAGCATGTGATGGGCGGTTCGGGGGCGGCCGGCCCCGCGGCGACCGCGACGTTCGACGCGCTGCTGCTGCCCGAGGGCGGCGCGCAGCTCAAGCAGCTCGCGGCGCAGATCAAGGCGGCCGAGGGTCAATCCGGAAAGATCCAGCTGCTCGGCAGCGGGTTGTGGGACGACCCGTCGATCGTCGGCGACCCGGCGCTCGCCGGCGGCTGGTTCGCCTCGTCGCCGCCCGATGCGCGGCGCGATTTCGAAAACCGCTATCAGGGAGCCTATCGCCGGCCGCCGCCGCGCCTCGCCTCGCTCGCCTTCGACAGCGCCGCGCTCGCCGCGGTGCTGGCCAAGAGCGGCGGCGACAACCCGTTCAGCCGCGACGCGATCCTCAACCCTAGTGGGTTCTCCGGCGTCGACGGACTGTTCCGCTTTACCCAGGGCGGGCTGGTGCAGCGCGGCCTCGCCGTGATCGAGGTCGGGGCGACCGGAGACAGTGTCGTCAGCCCGGCGCCGCACAGCTTCGCCGGGACGGGGATGTGATCAGGCGAGGAGCGCGCCGAGCACCGCGTTGAGGCGCTGGCGGCCCGCTTCCGTCGCGGCGAGGCGGTGGTCGTCGAGCGTGAGGAACCCGCCCTCGACGAGCCGCCGCAGCGTCGCCCCGTAAAGGCTTTCGCCGGCCAGCTCCTCGATGCGGCGGCGGGGGACGCCTTCGGCGAGGCGCAGCCCCATCATCAGCATCTCCTGAAGCGCGGTCTCGGGGGCGATCGGCGTCGTTTTCAACTCGGGCGCGGCGAGCCAGGCCTCGGGGGCGCGGCGGTGCCGGAGGGCGAGGCGGCCCGCTTGCGTGGTCACCCGGCCATGCGCGCCGGGGCCGATGCCGAGATAATCCTCGTAGCGCCAATAGGCGAGATTGTGCCGGCACTCCGCGCCGGGCCGGGCGTGGTTGGAGATTTCGTAGGCCGGGAGACCGGCCGTCGCGAGGCGAGCCTGCGTCGCCTCGAAGAGGGCGGCGGCGTGGTCGTCATCGGGCATCGCGAAGTCGCCGCGCCGCGCCCGCGTCGCGAACTGCGTGCCGTCCTCGATCGTCAACTGGTAGAGCGAGAGGTGCTCGCCGGCGAGGGTCAGGGCCTCGTCGAGCTCGGCCTCCCAGGCGGCGAGGCTCTGCCCGGGCCGGGCATAGATCAGATCGAACGACGTGCGGCGGAACCGGGCGCGGGCGAGGGCGATCGCGGCGAGCGCCTCGTCGCGCCCGTGCGCGCGGCCGAGGAATTTGAGCGCGTCCGGGTCGAGCGCCTGGATGCCGAGCGAGAGGCGGTTGACCCCGGCCTCGGCAAAGGCGGCGAAGCGCTCGGCCTCGGCGGAATTGGGGTTGGCTTCGAGGGTAACCTCCAGGCCGGGCGCGGCCGGCCAATGCGTCTTGACCCGGTCGATCAGCGCGGCGGTCGTCTCCGGCGGCATCAGCGACGGGGTGCCGCCGCCGAAGAAGATAGAGACGACCTCGCGATCGGGGGCCAGGGCGGCCTGGCGGTCGAGATCGGCGAGGAGGGCCCGGGTCCAGCCCGCCTCGTCGATCCGCTCGCGCACATGGCTGTTGAAGTCGCAATACGGGCATTTCGACCGGCAGAACGGCCAGTGGATATAGATCGCGAGCGGAGCCAGGCTCATCCTCAATGGGCGCCCGCAGCCCGATGCCGAAGAAGCCTAAAAGACCGCTCGATGGCCGAGGCGCTGGAACCAACTTTCTCGTTGGCGCTTTTCGGTCGCGCCCGCAACGCGCGCGGAAACCGCCGCCACATAACTGATTTGGTTGTCCAACTCAGCGATTTTGTATTCATCCCAGTCTGGACAATCCCGAAGTTCGCCTTCTAATTGCTGCTTCCAGCCCCCCAGCGCTGCAAGGACGACCTCAGCGACATCCTCTGGGATCGCGGCGGGCTCTCCAATATCTCGCTGTCCATCATGGCGCTCACGAATGCCGGGATAGCGCTCTCTCCAAGCAAGCCATCGATCGCGAGCGGCAGTCGGCGCCCGCTTGTCGATCGCCGCGTCTATGAGGCGCAGCGCTCTCGCGGAGAGGGCTACCATGACTGGACCCCCTGGCAGTCAAGGATGGCGAGCGAATAGTACATTAATCTGCTCCAACGCCGCCACATACTCGTCAAGCGGCATGTCTCGCGCCGCTTCCCACATCCAGTGGCCGGGCGCATCTGATCTGATCTCAATTCCGGCTGGAATCGTCGTCTTTGCCGGCAATCGCCACGCGGGACCGCGCCAAGACGGCTGGGGAGCGTCGTATGTCGACACCCCGCCAGAGCGGGCACGGACCCATGTCTCCGTATCGACGAGGAACGTTTCGATGTCCGGATCGGGAACATTCAGCCGAACTCGCGACAGTTGTGCTGATCCGGCGTTGCCACTTCGAAAGAGGTCAAGATGCGTGGCCGCCATTGAGCCATCGTTACAGAGGCACGGCTCAACCTCAAGTGGCGGATCCGCCAAAATACGGGAAAATTCGGATTGCTTCTAAGAGGCAGCTCTGCCGCGCGAACCGCGCTTGCCTCTCGACACCGAGGAAGCATCCTCAGGAACGACGCTCGGGCATCGGCATCGACCATTTGTGTCTCCGCATCAACGTTCTCCGCAATTCCCTAACAAATCATGCCCGAGTCTTGTTCCGGCCGGCGGTTCTCCGACCTGCTCGGGTGCGCTTCCACTTATGACGCCGCAACATGTCTTGTGCCGTGCGACGGAGCATGGGAATTACCCCGGAGCGTGGCGCCGAGGCGGCTCTCTGCGCCTAGCGGGCTTCAAACCCGCATAACCCCAATAATGGGGAGGCGACCAGCTTCTCAAAGGCTCGGGCGCGGTGGCTGATCCGGTGTTTCACGTCCGGGTCGATCTCGCCGAAGGTCTCGGCGTAGCCGTCGGGGATGAACATCGGGTCGTAGCCGAAGCCCTTGTCGCCGCGCGGCGGCCAGGTCAGCCTTCCGTGCACCTCGCCGCGGAACAGCGCGATCTCGCCGCCGGGCTGGGCTAGGGCGAGAACGGCGACGAAATGGGCGGCGCGGTCCCTGTCGCCGAGCGCCTGCCGCACCCGCAGCATCGCCCGGCCGAAATCGCGCGGCTCGCCGGCCCAGCGCGCCGAGTAGATGCCCGGGTCGCCGCCGATCGCCGGGACGACGAGGCCGGAATCGTCACTGAGCGCGGGGAGGAAGCTGCCCTCGGCCCCCGCCCGGGCCTTGAGCGCGGCGTTGGCCTCGAAGGTGTCGCCGGTCTCCTCGGGCTCGGGAAGGCCGAGCTCGGCGGCGCCGATCGTCTCGATGCGATAGGGCGCGAGCAGCACGGCGAACTCGTCGAGCTTGCCGGGATTGTGGGTGGCGATCAGCAGCTTCCCGGGCATCAGAGGCCGAGCGCGGTGCGCTGCTGCCGGGTCAATTCGGCGATGCCGGCGCGGGCGAGGTCGAGCATGCGGGCGAACTCGGAATCGTCGAACGGCGCGCCCTCGGCCGTGGCCTGGATTTCGACGATCCCGCCTTTGCCGGTCATCACGAAATTCGCGTCGGTCTCGGCGGTCGAATCCTCGGCGTAATCGAGGTCGAGGACCGGCGTGCCCGCGACGATGCCGCAGGAAATCGCGGCGACCGAGTCGGTGAGCGGCAGCACCTTCAGGAGGCCGGCCGTCACCAGCTTGGCGAGCGCCTGGTGGAGCGCGACATAGCTGCCGGTGATGGCGGCCGTGCGGGTGCCGCCATCGGCCTCGATCACATCGCAATCGAGCCGGATCTGCCGCTCGCCGAGCGCGACGAGATCGGTCACCGCCCGGAGGCTGCGCCCGATCAGGCGCTGAATCTCCTGGGTGCGGCCGCTCTGCCGCCCGCGCGCCGCCTCGCGGTCGGTGCGGGTGTTGGTCGAGCGCGGCAGCATGCCGTATTCGGCGGTGACCCAGCCCTTGCCGCTGTTCCGCATCCACGGCGGCACCCGCTCCTCGACGGTCGCGGCGCACAGCACATGGGTGTCGCCGAATTTCGCGAAGCAGGATCCCTCGGCGTGCTTGCTGAACCCCGGTTCGAGGGTTACCGCGCGCAGAGCGTCGGCGGCGCGTCCGGACGGGCGCATCACCTGTCTCCCTCAAAGAGGTTGCCCTGTCCGATCGGCGGCACCGTG
>DASUIE010000038.1:0-11917 GCA_036273175.1 Allostellaceae bacterium | reverse complement strand
GGTGCGGCTGCTGGTAGGGCCGCGGCACCGCGCGGGCCTCGTTAAAGCTGTGATACGTGCCGTCAAACGAAAAGGTCGGCTCGGTCCAGGCCTTCTTGAGGATGTCGAGCGTCTCGTAAAACCGCTCCCGGCTCTCGGAATAGGGGATGCCATAGGCGGCGTAGCCGCGCGGGTTGCCGCTGCGGCCGGCGCCGAGGATGAAGCGGCCGCGGCTCACCACATCGACCGTCGCCGTTTCCTCGGCGAGGCGCAGCGGGTGGGTCAGCGGCAAGACGTGTACCGCCGTGCCGATCTTGATGCGCTTGGTGCGCGCGGCGATCTGGCCGGCGACGTTCATCGGCGCGCTCAGGACCGAGCGGCGCGCCTGCTGGTGGATCTCGGCGAGCCAGAACACGTCGAGGCCCCATTCGTCCGACGCCTCGACCTGCTCGAAGCCTTGCGCGAACGCATCCGCGTCGGATTGCCCCGGCACCTGCCGGTGAAACTCGTGATACCAGCCGAATTCCATGTTCCGCGCCCTTCTCTCACACTGGCGGCAAGCGTAGGACGAGCGCGTCTATTCAGCAAATGCCGAAGTTTGATCCCGCCTATAACACTTCGGCATGACAGGGTGTATCCTGCGGCGATGGAGTTGCGCAGCCTGCATTATTTCGTCCGCATCGCCGAGCTCGGGAGCATCACCCGCGCCGCCTCGCACCTGCATGTCGCCCAGCCGGCGCTCACGCGGCACGTCCAGCGGCTCGAGGAAGAGCTCGACGTCGTGCTCTTTACCCGCGCCAATCGCGGGGTTCGGCTGACCGAGGCGGGGCAGAAGCTGCTGGAGGGCGCGGCGCGCATCCTGCGCGACATCGAGCGTACCGGCGACGAGATCCGCGCGCAGGACGCGCATCCCAGCGGCAAGATCATCCTTGGCATCACCCCGACGCTGTGCCCGGTGATGATGCCGGAGCTTTTCGCCCGCATGCGGCGCGACTATCCGATGATCGAGCTCAAGGTCATGCATGCCGGGATGGTGCGGCTCGAGGAGTTCCTGATCGACGGCCGAGCCGATATCGCGCTGTTGTCCGAGCTGTCGCGCAGCCGCCTCATCGTCTCGACCCGGCTCGGCGAGGAGGAGATGGTGCTGGTGACGCGGCCCGGCGCCCGCCCGCCCGGCGCCGTCGGCGTCGCCGAGCTCGGCCGCACGCCGCTGATCCTCGGCGACGGGCTGCGCATGGCGATGGATGCGCTGCTCGCCGGGCTCGGCGTCGAGCTCAAGGTCGAGATCGAGATCAACGACCACGAGACAATCCGGCTGATGGTGCAGCAGGGGGTCGGGGCGTCGATCCTGCCGCATTCCTCGGTGTCGAAGGAGGTCGCGCGCGGCCAGCTCGAAGCCCACCGCATCACCGAGAGCGGCATCTTCCGCACCCTGGCGCTCGGCGTCCGCGCCAGCCGCAACGCCTCGCAGGCCCGCGAGGCCCTCGCGCGCACGATCGCGCAGGCGGTCGGCGAGATGGAGGGCGCGGGCAGGCTGGCGATGACGAAGCGCCGGTCGAGATCGCCGCGGGTCATGCCCCGCCGCTATAGCCAGGATAAGCAAGCGGCATTTTGAATATCGCGGCGCGCCGCCTACCTTCGAGACACATCGAGCGGAGGCAGGGCGATGCAATTCGGGTTGTTCGGCAGCGCGGCGGCGCGGCGGCCTAATGCGGCGGAGGCCGGCGAGTTCGACAGCGCCGAGGGGTTCCACGACTTTATCGAATACAATGTCGAGGCCGAGGGGCTCGGCTTCGCCGGCACCTTTGTCGTCGAGCACCATTTCACCGGCTACGGCCAGGTTTCGGCGACGCTGAACCTGTTGACCTGGCTCGGCGCCCGCACCACGAGCCTGCGGCTCGGCACCGCGGTCATCGTGCTGCCGTGGCACAACCCGGTGCTGCTCGCCGAGCAGGCGGCGACGCTCGACCTTCTTTCCGGGGGCCGCCTCGATTTCGGCATCGGCAGCGGCTATCGCTACAACGAGTTTCGCGGCTTCTGCGTCGATATGGACGAAGCCGGCGCCCGCTTCGACGAGTGCCTCGATGTCGTGGTCAAGGCCTGGACCTCGAACGAGCCGTTTTCGCACCGCGGCAAATACTGGTCGTTCGACGACGTGGTGGTCGAGCCCCCCACCGCGCAGCGCCCGCACCCGCCGATCTGGATGGGCGCCGGCGGCGAGTCGTCGGTGCGGCGCGTCGCCGAGAAAGGCTACAACCTGCTGCTCGGCCAATACGCCCAGCCCGGCGATGTCGCCAAATCGATCGCCGCGTACAAGGGCGCGGTCGAGGCGCAGGGCCGCCGCTATGACCCGACGATGATCGGCGTCACCCGCGCGTTTTTCGTCTGCGACAAGGAGGCGGACAAGGAAGCCGCGCTCGAACGCCGCCTCGCCAACCGGGTGCGGCAGTTGAAATTGGCGACGCGACCCGACGGCACCGTGCATGGCGGCCCCGACCGCGCCACCGGGGACCCCGACAAGATCAACCGCGGCAGCGCGATGTACGGCACGCCCGACGACATCGCGAAAAAGCTCGACGAGCTGCGCGCGGCCGGTGTCGGCTATGTGCTGATCAATGGCGGCGGGTCGGGCGGCGGCGAGCGCGGCCGCGCCAGCCTGCGCCGCTTTGCCCGCGAGGTGATGCCGGGCTTTGCCGGCGAAACGCTGCGCGCGGCCGAATGAAGGGAGACAGGCGATGAAGATCCACAACCTCTACACCGACGATAAAGGCGAGAGCCACTTCCGCGACATCGAGATCGACTGGATCGAAACGCGGCGCGGCAGCAAGCTGTCGAAAAAGCTGCCGGCGACCGGCGTGATCTTTCGCGAGACCGAGGCCGAGCACAATGTCGACTGGCACCCCGCGCCGCGGCGGCAATACATCGTCAACCTCGACGCCGGGGTGAAGATCACCGCCAGCGACGGCGAGAGCCGCTTTATCGCCGCCGGCGAGGTGATCCTCGTCGAGGACATTCACGGCAAAGGCCACCTCTCCGACCACATCGAAAACAAAATCCGCCACTCGATCTTCATCCCGATCGAATAGCTCATGGCGTCCGTCGAAGACCGGCTCGCGATCGCCGACCTCTTCACCCGCTATTGCCGCGCGCTCGACGACGGTGAGGTCGAGACCGTGGTCGCTTGCTTCACCGCCGACGCGGTGCTGAAAAGCCCGATGATCGACCTCGCCGGGCACGCGGCGATCCGAGACTTTGTCGGGCGCTTCGCGGCGCAGCGCGCCGCCGGCACGCAAATCCGTCACATGGTGACCAATATCGCCGCGACGATCGATGGCGACCGCGCCCGCGCGACGGCGTATCTCTTGGTGCTGGTCAGCGAAAACGGCGCCCATCGCACGCTGCCGCCCGGCCGCTACGAGTGCGACCTCGTCAAGGAGGCCGGCGCATGGCGCTTCACCCGCCGCATCGTCCTCCACGACCACGAATACGCGCTCGACGCGATCAGGGACCCAGCAGCTTCCGCGCCTCGGCCGCCTGATCCGACAAAGACTTGAGGAGCCGCGCCTCCGGCGTCGGCGCGCAGTTGGTATAGCCGACCCCAAGCTCCTTGAGCTGCGCCGCGTCGCGCGGGAAGGCGCCGTGCGCGAGCGGGATCGCGAGGCGCACCCGGCCGCCGTTGCGCACCGCCGCCCGCACCCGGTCGATCGCCGCGACGAGCTTGGGATGGTCCGGATGCCCGCTGACCCCGAGCGAGCGCGACAGATCGGAAGGCCCGACCGCCAGGAGGTCGACGCCCTCCACCGCCGCGATCTCCTCGATCTGCTCGACCGCCTCCATGTCCTCGATCATGCAGGCGAGCAGCACCTCGCGGTTCGACTGCGCCATGTGCTCCAGCAGCGGCGTCTTGCCGAAATTGGCGGCGCGGCTGCCGGCTGCCATGCCGCGTTCTCCGTCGGGCGGATAGCGCACTGCCTTGACCGCCTCGCGCGCCACGGCCGCGTTCGACACATGCGGCACCTGCACCCCCTGCACCCCCATGTCGAGGAGGCGCAGGATAAAGGCCGGGTCGAAACCGGGGGTGCGCACGATCGGCGTCATCCCGGCGCGTTCGGCCGCCATCACCATCGCCTGGACGTCATGCAGGTCGAAGGTGGTGTGCTCCATGTCGATAAACGCCGCGTCGAACCCGGCGAGGCCGATCAGCTCGACGATCTGCGGATCGGGGATGCCGCCGACATGGGTGCCGAGCGCGAGCCCGCCCTCGCGCAGGATCTTCTTCACGCGGTTCTGCTGCATCTAGCCCTCCGTCATGCCCCGGGATAGGGAGGGGCCCGCGAACTCAGCCGCTCGTGTGCTTGCGGATGAACTGCTTCATCCGCTCGATCGCGCGGGCGGCGTAGGGGGCGTCGGGCTTGCCGGTCATAAAGCCGTGATTGGCGCCCTCGTAGAGCTGCAATTCGGCCTTGCCGCCCGCCTTCTGGTAGTCGGCGACAAAGCTCCGCATCAGCTCGACCGGAACCCACTCGTCGCTGTCGCCGCCGAAGACCAGCGCCGGCGGCAGCTCGCATTTCTCGCCGCGCTTCAGCATCGCCGGCGGCGAGGCGTCCTCATGCGCGGCCTCGGTCAGCCAGAAGGTATCGTGGAGATGCACGAGGTCCTTGTTGCCGCCCTTTTTCGCGAGGTTGTACCTGAGCAGCGGATCGAGCACGCCCCAGCCGGAGATGACCCAGCCCTGCTTCGCATCGACGCCGGCCGGGCCTGGAAGCGCGGCGTAGGTCGGGTTCAGCGCCCGCATCGCCGCGAGCAGCACCTGGTGCCCGCCGCTCGACGTGCCGAACGAGCCGACCCATTCCGGCCGGCTTTTGAATTCGGCCGCATTCGCCTTGAGCCAGCGGATGCCGAGATTGATGTCCTGGGCCGAGCCCGGATGCGGCGCGACCGGCGGCATGCGGAAATCGATCGAGGCGACGAAGATGCCGCTCTCGGCCAGCGCCTTGGCCATGAAGTCGTTGTCGGTGCGGTCCTTGCTGGTCCAGGCGCCGCCATGCACCTGCAGCGCGGCCGGGAACGGCCCGGCGCCGCTCGGCCGGTAGAGCCGGGCGAGCATCCCCTTCTGATACTCGACATCCTCGATGGCGACGGTGTGGTTGGCGGCGATCGTGTCCGGCATGGAAATCTCTCCCGAGGCTGGTTCCGGCCAGTCTAGGTCCTGCGCCGCCAAAAGGCCACGGCCGGCGGGCGGTCGCTCGGCCCGCATGTCAATCCGCGCAGGCGAAGCCTACAGCAAGTCTTGCACCGCGTTTTTGTAGCGGACGATCGCGGCCTGGTGCTCGGCCGGCGTCTTGCCCGGGATGCGGGTGTGGTTGGCGCTGGCATAGGTCGTGTGGACCGTCGCGTGGGTCACCCCGGCCTTTTTCCAGAAGCCGATCTCCTTGCGCCAATCGTCCTCGTTGCCGGTGCCGGGGGAGACCCAGACCTCGATGCCGAACGTGGCCGGATCGCGGCCGTTTTCCCGCAACAGCCCGCGCAGCTTGTCGAACGCCGCGAGCGCGGCGTCGCCGGCCGGGTAGGCGAGCGGCATGAACCCGTCGCCATAGCGCGCGGCCCGGCGGAACGTCGCCTCGGCGTGGCCGCCATACCAGATCGGCACACGACCCGAGGCGGGGCGCGGATTGATCCCGGCATCGTCGAGATGGTGGAACTCGCTTTGGTACTTCGTGTGCGGCTCAGCCCACAGCGCCTGCATGACTTTGACCTGGTCGGCCGAGCGCTTGCCGCGGGTGTGGAACTCCATGCCGAGCCCGGTGAACTCGACCTCGTTCCAGCCGACCCCGATGCCGAGGCGAAAGCGGCCATTGCCGCCGCACAGCACGTCGAGGCTCGCCGCCTGCTTCGCGACCAGCGCCGCCTGGCGTTGCGCCAGGATCAAAACGCCCGAGGCGAAGCCGATCTTCTGCGTGCAGCCGGCGAGAAAGCCGAACAGCACAAACGGGTCGTGATAGGCCGTCGCGGTCGTTCCGACCCGGCGCCCCTCGTGATCGGCCGCCGGGTTGGCGCCGAGCACATGGTCGGGCGCGAGCAGATACGAGAAGCCGAGCCCCTCGGCCGCCTGCGCGTAATCGCGGATGACCGCGGCGCCGGTGCCGATATCGCCGACCGGGAGCGAGGCGCCAAGCTGCATGATGTTCTCTCCGTTTGCAGGGTTTCGCGGACGATACACCAACCTTATGCTGCCCGGCGCGCGATCGGCGAGGATTAGGTGAGGCGATGATCAAGCGGTTCCATTCCCTTTATGTCGGCCAGATCGATCTCGATAATGTCGGGCTCGCCGGCACGCCCGCGAACGACCGCCGCTATTCCAACGAGCGGCTGATGGAGGTGTTCGAGACCTCGAAGCGCGTGGCGCGGGTCATGGACGAATGCGGCTATTACTGCTTCTGGGCGGCCGAGCACCACTTCCAGCACGAAGGCTACGAGTGCATCCCCAACCTGATCCAGTGGGGGCTGTGGCTGGCGACGCAGACAAAGCGGCTCAAATTCGGCTGCGGCTTCAACGTGCTGCCGATGTGGCACCCGCTGAGGCTCGCCGAGGATTACGCGATGGCCGACATCGTCACCGACGGCCGCATCGTCATGGGGGTCGGGCGCGGCTACCACACCCGCGAGGTCGAGACGCTGAACGGCCCGCTGCTCGACAGCGACGCCAACCGCGAGATTTTCGAGGAAGGCATCCAGCTGATGCTGAAGGCCTTCAACGAGGAGTCCTTCCACCATAAGGGAAAGTATTTCGACGCACCGCCCGCGGTGCCGTATCGCGGCTACGATCTGAAGGAGATCACGCTGGTGCCGCGGCCGAAATACCTGCCGGTCGAGATGTACATGCCGATCGCCAGCGGCAAGACGATCGACATGATGGCGCAATACGGGCTGAAGGCGATGGTGACGCTGAACGGCGCCAAGATTCTCGACGACGTGGTGCGCGCCTATCAGGCGGCCTGCGACCGGCACGGCCGGAAAAAGCAGCTCGGCGAGGACATGGTCTGGGGCGCCGGCATCTATCTCGCGGGCAGCCAGGAAGAGGCGATCCGCCGGCTCGAACCGGCGCATGACGAGCGGTTCAAATGGTTCGCGCCGTTCGGCTTTGTGCGCTACGCCGATGCCGAGGGCCGCACCTGGGGCACGCCGGGCGCACCGGCCCACATCCCGACGCTGCGCGACGGGGTCGAACAGAAGGCCTGGTTCTGCGGCACGCCGGGGCAGGTCATCGACGGCATCAAATCGGTCGAGGCGCTCTATCCGGGCCTGGAGGACTTCATGGTCCATTGGGCCGAGGGGCTGCCGCCCAACGAGTTCATCGAGCAGCTGCGCTGGTTCGCCCGCGAGGTGATGCCGGCGTTCCAGAACCGCTAAAGCGAAAGGCCCCGCCGAAGCGGGGCCTTTCCAATCGGAAGACGGGGGCTTAAGGGACCTGGACCCAGTGCCAGTGCCACTTGCCGTGCGGGTCGTAGCCCTGCTGGTAGACCCAATGTCCGCCGCCCGGGGCGGCCTGCACGGCGGCGACGGTAGCCGGCGCCGGCATCGGAGCCGACGGGGCGATGTAGTTGCCGCCCGAGACCTTGGGGCCGGCCGTCGCCGGGCTGTAGGTGCTGTCCGCCATCGCCGCGGAGGCGAAAGCGCCCGCCGCGATCGCCGCGACGGCGACGGCTGCGATCTTGTTGTTCATGATGACACCCGTTTGCTGTTCCGCTGCAGCGCAGCATGAGCCATGTAAGGCTGCATCCGTTCTTTAGCAAGTCTTTAACGAAAGCGTGATCGCCGCCTATGTGCAGGCGCACAATCGAACCACGCGGGCCGCCGCCGCCGCGACCCCGGCGATGCGGGTGACGTCGACCGCGTCGGGCCAGCGGTCTTGCGGCAAGTGGAACAGGCGGTTGGCGCCGACCAGCGTCAGGTAGGTGCCGCCGGCGAGGTGGATATCGCGGGTCTCGCCGCTCGGCACGACGGTCTTCGGCGCGAGCCGGTCGGGGGCGATCTCGGCCGCGGCAAGCTGCCTCAGCCCGTCATCGGCCGACATGACCGAAAGCTGCCCGCCCGCCGCGCCGATATTGGCGCCGTAATGCACCCAGCTCGCTTCGCGCTCCCAGCCCGGCCGGCGCGCGACAAAATCGTCGAGGCCGAGATGACCCAGCTCGTGCCCGCTGGTCGCGGCGAAGACGACCGGGCGCGGCGGCGGGTCGGCGATCAGCGCGCGCAGCGTTTCAAGCCAGCAGACGATCCCGCCGCCGCGCTCGGCGGTCGATTGCCACCACGAGCTGCGCGGCGTCATCACGACGAGAGGCGCCCCGCGTCCCGGCAATGTCACGACGACATTGCGGGCGAATGCGCGGGTGCGGCGGCTCTCGGCGACGAGCCGGGCCTGGGCGCCGAGCCGCGCCGGACTCGCGACATGGATCGCCGGCGCGCCGTACGGCTCGCGAAACTGCTCGGCGTTGAGCAGCCCGAGACCGGGCGCCTCGCCGGCGCAGACGATGACGAGCCCGCGATGGCCGCCCGCCTCCCGCAGCCGCCGGTACTCGCCGCCATAGACCGCCTGCGGCGACAACTCGGCGACCGCGATCTCCGCGCCGAGCCGGCCGGTGACGCCGCTTGTCGGCGGTGCGTCGAAGGCGGGCACCGCCGCGATCCGCTCGCCCTCGACCTCCAGGAAGCAGGCGCCGGGGTCGAGCCGGTCGAGGGTGAATTCCTCGAACTCGGGGGCGGCGCCGAGCGCGGCGGCCTCGGCGGCGAGCCAGGCCGCGCCGGCCTCGTCGCCGGCCGTCGCGGTGCGGTGGAAGCCTTGCCCGTCCCAGGCCTGGAGCCAGGCGGCGGCGCGCTCTATCGAATTCGTCATCGCCGGATTATTGCCCTAAACTCGCGCCGATGCAGAACATGCTCGACATCCGCCCGCTTTCCGGCGCGATCGGGGCCGAGATCGCCGGGATCGACCTTGGCGGCCCGCTCGACGACATGATTGTCGCGGCGATCCGCCGGGCCTGGCTCGACCACCTCGTGATCTTCTTTCGCGATCAGGATTTGCCGCCCGACCGGCTGATGGCGGTGGCGCGGCGTTTCGGCACCCCGGTCGAATACCCGTTCGTCGCCGGGATCGACGGCTTCCCGGAGGTGACGCCGGTGGTCAAGCTCGAACACGAGCGGGTCAATTTCGGCGGCATCTGGCACACCGACACCGCCTATCTCGAAACCCCGCCGATGGGCACATTCCTCATTGCCCGCGAGGTGCCGGAGGCGGGCGGCGACACGCTGTTCGCCAATATGTACCTGGCCTACGAGAGCCTGTCGGACGGGATGAAGCGGCTGCTCGACCCGCTGGTCGGCGTCAACAGCTCGCGCAAGGCCGACGCCAGCAAGACCCGCGAGGACCGGATGAAGGACGAGCCCGGCGCCGGCGCGCGGCGGGACTACACCGCCGAGCATCCGGTCGTGCGGACGCACCCCGAGACGGGACGCAAGGCGCTCTACGTCAATCTTGGGCACACGCAGCGGTTCAAGGGCATGACCGAGGAAGAAAGCGCGCCGCTGCTCGCTTTCCTTTTCGCGCACCAGACCCGGCCGGAATTCACCTGCCGCTTCCGCTGGACGCCGGGGGCGCTGGCGCTGTGGGACAACCGCTGCGCCCAGCACAACCCGATTAACGACTATCACGGCCAGCGCCGCGTGATGCATCGGGTGACCTTGGAGGGCGACCGGCCCCGTTAGCCGGCGACGGCCATCCCCTGCACCTCGACCAAGAGTTCCGGCCGCGCCAGCCCGGCGACGGTGATGAGGGCGCTGGCCGGAAAATTGTCGCCGAAAATCTCGCAGCGCAGTTCGGTGAAGCGGTCGCCATAGCGCGGGTCGGTGATGAAGACCGTCATCGTCACCATGTCGGCGAGCCTGGACCCGGCCTCCTTCAAAGTCTGGTCGAGGCGGGCGAAGATGTCGCGCACCTGGGTGTCGAAATCGCCGCCGTCGGGGGCGACCTGGCCGGCCAGCCAGATGACGCGCCCGCCCTCGGTGATGACTGCCTGCGAATAGCCGCGCGCCTGCGAGCGCTCGCGCTTGACGTGGGTTCTGGTATGGGGCATCGCCGCCTCCCTAATGCTCGAAGCCGAACAGCTTTTGCGCGTTGTGGTGAAGGATTTTGTCGGTGACCGACTGGGGCAGCCCCAGCCGCTCGATATAGGCGAAGGTCGCGGTGTAGCTCTCGAAATCCTGCAGCACCGGATAGTCGCTGCCGGTGACGAGGTGATCCTCGCCAAAGGCTTCGAGCGCGCAACAGAACGCCGCCTTGGAACCGTAGCAGACGGTGTCGTAATAGAATTTCTTGGCGGTGACGCTCGGCGCCTCGGCAAGGTTCGGGTGGTGACGCTCGCTCTGGCCCTGCGCGTCGAGCCGGTCGAGCAGCATCGGGATCGGCCCGCCGAGATGCGGCACGATGAACCGGATGTTGGGGTAGCGGTGCGGGATTTGCTTGGCGATCATGTGCAGGACGAAGCAGGCGTCCTCGACCGAGGTGCCGACCGGCGCGGTGAAGTTGTATTCGTTGATGAACGGCGAGCAGGCGCCGTTGGTCGACGGGTGCACGAACAGGATCGCGCCGCGCCGGTTGAGCTCTGCGTAAATCGGCTCGAACTCGGTCTCGGCGACCGACCGGTCGAAGCACGAGATGTGCATGTTGACGCCGACGCAGCCAAGCTGGTCGAGCCCGCGCTCCATCTCCTTGAGGCTGGCGTCGATATGCGGCAGCGGGAGCATGACATAGGACGAGATGCGGTCGGGATGCTTGTGCGCCAGCTCGGCATAGCCGTCATTGAGCAGATGCAGCGCCTCCACGCATTCGGCCTCGTCGGGCAGATAGGGCGGACGGTGCGGCGACAGCACCTGGCGGCCGACCCCGGCGGCATCCATCCATTCGAGCCGCCCGACGATATCGGTCCCGAGGTCGGACACCGGGTGCTTGGCGATGCCGGTCTTAACCGGCTTGCCGACGCGCGGCCCCCAGCGGTCGCCCATGAAATCGCCGAATTTGTGCGGGATGTAGTGGGCGTGAACATCGCAGATCATCGTTCCCTCCCCGCCTCGGCGGCGGTGCAGACAAAGGATTTGGTCGCCAGGTTCGGCCGCTCCCATTTCGGGACCGAGGCGGGGTCCTCGACCGCGGCGAGAAAGCGTCGGGTCAGCGCGGCGAATTGCGGATCGTGGCCGACGCGCAGCGCGTCCGGGATCGCAACGCGCCAGGCGGCGCCGCGGCGCTCCAGCGCGACGCCGGGATACAGACCCTGCGCCGCCTCGATCCGATGCGCGAGGGCGGCGCCGATCTCGGCTTGCGGGACCACGTAGAGCTGCGGCCGATAGCCCTCGGCGGCGCCGTGGCGGATTTCGAGGCGCGCGCGGGAACCACCGTAGGACGCCGTGTGGGTATCGTCGCCGCCGGGCTCGGCCTCCCAGTTCCAGCGCAGGTCGAGCCGCACCTGAATGCCGCGCACGGCATAGCCAAGGCGAACGTTGCACGGGTAGTCGAGCCGCGCGCCGGCCAGGGTTTCGCCGGTCACCTGGCGGAACTGCGCGGCGGTGACGATCGTCGACCAGCGCTCGGCCGCACCGACCGCGACATCGGTGCGGTAGTCGAGCGCTTGTTCGGGAAAGAGGGTGTTGTGAATGCGGTCGACCAAATGCGTGCCGATATCGGCCAGCGCGTCGCCCTGCTCGGTCACGTCGAAATACCAGGCGGGCCGCGGGTTGGGCACGCCAGCGACGAGCTTCATCAGATGGTGCGCGCTGGTCATCTCGACCGCGGGAGCCTCCGGCGAGCCGGCAAGCTGCTCGCCGAATACCTCGGGGTCGGCGTGCAGCAAGCGCAGCAGCGACCCGACCGCCTCGGCGCGCCCGCCCATCATAT
>DASUIE010000037.1:0-5172 GCA_036273175.1 Allostellaceae bacterium | reverse complement strand
CGCCGAGCTCGCTGAGCCACTCGGGGGCCGGGATGCTGTGGAGGAATTCGTCCATCGCGCTTGTGCAAACGCGCGACAAGCGAATTACGCGCCCCCAGGTCTTACTCGATCACTCGTGCACCTTCATCTCGCCGAGATAGGCGCTGCGGATCATCTCGTTCTGGCGCAGTTCCGCGGCGGCGCCGCTCAGCACGACCTGCCCGGTCTGCAGCACATAGGCGCGGTGGGCGATCGACAGCGCCATGTTGGCGTTCTGCTCGACCATGAAAATCGTCGTGCCCTGCGCGTTGATCGTCTGGATGATGTCGAAGACCTGCTCGACAAACACCGGCGACAGCCCCATCGACGGCTCGTCCATGCAGAGGAGGCGCGGGCGCGCCATCAGCGCCCGTCCGATCGCGACCATCTGCTGCTCGCCGCCCGACAGCGTGCCGGCGAGCTGCTTCAGCCGTTCCTTGACGCGCGGAAACAGCGTGAACACCCGTTCGAGATCGGCCTCGAACTCGGCGCCGTGCGCGCTGTGCGTATACGCGCCCATTTCGAGGTTTTCGTACACGGTCATGCGCGGAAACAGCCGCCGCGCCTCGAGCACCGGAGCGATCCCGCGCCGAACCCGCTCGGCGACGCTGACCCCCTTAAGCGACTTGCCTTCGTAGATGACCTCGCCGCGTGTCGGCACGACGACGCCCATGATCGCCTTCATCGTCGTCGACTTGCCCGACGCGTTCCCGCCCAAGAGGCACACGATCTCGCCCGTATCGATCCGGTAATCGACCGATTTCAGCACGTGGAGGTCGCCGTAATGGGTGTCGACCGCCTTGAATTCGAGAAGCGGCCCCGTCTTTTGCGAGTCAGGCAACCGCCGCGCTCCGGCCGAGATAGGCGCGGATCACCTCCTCGTCGCGGCGCACGACATCGGGGGTGCCCTCGGCGATCTTCTCGCCGTGGTCGAGCACGACGACCCGCTCGGCGAGGTTCACCACCACGTCGAGCTTGTGCTCGATCAGCACGATCGTCAGGCCGCGCTGGTTGAGGCTCTTGATTTGCTCGGCGAGCTCCAGCGTCTCGGCCGGGTTCATCCCGGCGGTCGGCTCGTCGAGCAGCAGCAGCTTCGGGTTCGAAGCGAGGGCGCGGGCGATCTCGACGCGGCGGCGGTTGGCGTAGCTGAGGCTCGATACCGCATGGTCGACACGGGGCAGAAGGCGGTTGCCGAAGATTTCAAGGATCTCCAGCGCCCGTTCGCGCGCCTCGTCCTCCTCGTGTCGGGTGCGCGGCAGCTTGAGCAGCGCCCCGACCGGCCCGGTATTGAGCCGGGCATGCATCCCGACCAGCAGGTTTTCGAGCACGGTCAGGCTCGGGAACAGGCGGATGTTCTGAAAGGTGCGGGCGACGCCGCGCTCGAGCACCACGTGCGGAGCGAGGCGGGTGATGTCGGCGCCGTCGAACACGGTGCGGCCCTCATCCGCCGAGACGAGCCCGGTCATCGTGTTGAAGAGGGTCGACTTGCCTGAGCCGTTCGGTCCGATCACCGCGACGACCCCGTGCGCCGGCACCTGAAGCGCGATCGAGCGCAACGCCACGAGCCCGCCAAAGCGGACCGTCAGGCCCGAGATGTCGAGTAGGGGGCCGGCCGGCTCGCGGTCGAGCTTGCCGAGCTCCGCGAGCCTGCTGCCGACGATGCCGCCGCGGATGACCTGCGCCGTCTGCTGCTCGAGACTCAGCCCCGCGACCTGCCGCGTCGCCGGAATGAGGCCCTGGCGGCGGAACAGCATCATCGCCACCAGGATCACGCCAAAGATCATCTCGATCGACTGGACCAGCTCGATCCGCTGCAGCCATTCGGCCCCGATCAGCCGGCCGAGCGCGTGGAGCCACTGCGTCAGGTCCTGCAAAAACCACGATTGCAGGATCTGCAGGATCAGCGCGCCGACGACGACGCCCCACACGCTGCCGACGCCGCCGAACACGACCATCACCAGGATCATCACCGAGACCGGAAACATGAACATCTCCGGCGTCGCGGTTTGCAGCTTGGCGACGAAATAGGTGCCGGTCGCACCGGCAAAGGCCGCGCCAATGGCAAAGGCCAGGAGCTTGTAGCGGACCCGGTTGACCCCCATCGCCGCGGCGGCGATCTCGTCCTCGCGGATCGCCATCCAGGCTCGCCCGACACGCGACACCTTGAGCCGGGTGCTGACGAGGATCAGCAACGCGACCAGCGCCAGCCCGACATAGTAGTAGGGGAGCGCCCGCACGCCGAAGCTCCAGCCGAAAAGCTGGGGCGCCTGCACGCCGTTAAGCCCCATCGCGCCGTTGGTCACGCTCTGCCAGTTGCGCGCGACGATCGGCACGATTTCGCCGAAGCCGAGGGTGACGATCGCGAGGTAATCGCCCTTGAGCCGCAAGGTCGGGGCGCCGAACAGGACGCCGAAAAACGCCGCGACCAGGGCCGATACCGGCAGCATGATCCAGAAAGACACGGTGAAGTGGAGGACGTCGCCGCCGTCCTGGTGGATGCGCGCGACAAGACCAAGCCACTGAAACGGCTCCCAAAAGCCGCTCCACGCCGGTTCTAGCTGGAACGAGGCAAAGGCGCCGTAGGTATAGGCGCCGATCGCGAAGAACGCGGCGTAGCCGAGATCGAGCAGCCCGGCGAAGCCGACGACGATGTTGAGTCCCAGCGCCAGCGCGGCGAAGGCCAGCGCGTTCGCCGCCGAGTCGATATTGGCGTCGTTGCCGCTGAGGACCGGAAAGGCGAGGGCGGCCGCGGCGATGACGACGAGGCCAAGCGGGTTGCGCCACGCCGGCGCGATCCATTGCACCGGCGAGGCGCGCAGCAGAAAGGCGTAGGAGGCGCCGAGCATCCCCTTCGGTCGGGCGAGCTGGTCCGACATCTCAGGACTTGGTCGGGGCGGCGCGCCCGAGCAGACCGCTCGGCGCGAAAACGAGAACGAGCACGAGGATCGAGAAGATGATGACGTCGGTCCACCGCACCGAGACGATCTGCCCGCCAAACGCCTCGATCAACCCGATCAGGACCCCGCCGAGCATCGCCCCGGTGACGCTGCCGATCCCGCCCAGCACCGCGGCGGTGAAGGCTCTAAGGCCGGCCGAATAGCCGATGATGAAGCTCGTGTAATTGTAGTAGAGCCCGAAGATCAGCGCCGCCGCGCCGGCGAGCGCCGAGCCGAGGAAGAAGGCGGTGATGATGACGCGGTCGACATCGACCCCCATCATCCGCGCCGCCTCGGAATCCTGCGCGGTCGCGCGCATCGCCTTGCCGAGCCGCGTGCGCGTGACGAAGAGCTGGAGCGCGCCCATCAGCACCAGGGCGACGCCCCAGATCAGCACCTCGCGCAGCCTGAGGGTCGCGCCGGCGATATCCCAGCGCAGCTCAGGCATCGGGTTCGGGAAGTTTTTCGAATCGGCGCCGACGCCCAAGAGGATCGTGTTGAACAGGATGTAGGAGACGCCGATCGTCGTGATCATCGCGGCGGTCCCGCGCACGGACCGCATCGGCCGCAGCGCCAGCCGCTCGACCGCGACCCCGATCACCCCGCCGGCCAGCATCGTCACGACAAAGGCGAAGGCCAGCGCGCCAATCAGCGAGAACCCGGTCAGGATCACGCTCTGGCCATTGAGGCCGAGCGCCTCCAGCGCCCACATTCCCACGAACGAGCTGACCATGAACACGTTGAAATGCGCGAAGTTGATCAGCTCGAGGATGCCGTAGACGAGCGTGAAGCCGAGCGCCAAGAGCGCGTACATCGCGCCGAGGCTGAGCCCGTTGATCAGCTGCTGAAGGTAAAGAGCTTCGGTGGTCATGGGGTCAAGGCGAGCCGAGGGGCCGGGTCCGCGACCCCTCGGCAGCGGCCAAACTACGAAGAGCTGGCGGGCGCGACCCCGACATATTTGTACTGATGGATCGTGTCGTTGAGCGGGTATTTGTCGTCCTTGGTGATCTTGAAGACGCTGACGACGCGGTTGGTGATGTCGCCGTTCTGGTCGAAGCTGACCTCGCCCTGCAGCGTATTGACCTTGGCGGCCTGGATCGCGTCGCGGACGTTGTCGCGGTCGACCGGCTTGCCCGAGGCGGCGACGCGCTTGATCGAGTCGAGGATGACCAGCGCGGCGTCATAGGCGGTCAGCGAATAATCCTCGGGCGGGCCGCCAAACTTCTTTTCGAACTTCTTGGCCCAATCGGCGACCTCGGGCTTGTCGAGCACGTGCGGCGCGGCGATCGTCACGTACCAGCCCTCCGCCGCGGGGAAGCCGGCGCCGCTCAATAGATCGGTGCTGTGCATGCCGTCGCCGCCGCCTTTCACGACCTTGGGCAGGATGTCGTAGGACTGCTTGGCGAGCTTGACGCCGGCCTGGGCGACTCCGCCGTAGAACAGACCGTCCGGGTTGAGCGACTTGATCTTCGTCAGGATCGTCGTGTAATCGGCTTCTTTCGGGTTGAGCTGGTCGCGGCCGAGCACCTTGATGCCGCGCTTTTTGGCCTGGGCTTCAAAGGCATCGGCGAGCCCGACACCGAATGCGCCGCTGTCGTCGAGCACGTAGATCGATTTCACCTTCAGCGTGTCGGCGAAGTAGTTGGCCATGTTCGGCCCTTGATACGCATCGGTCGTGACCGTGCGGAAATAGATCGCCTTGCCGCCCGGCCGGTACTGGCTCGCGAATTTCGGGTTGGTGATGTCGGGGTTGGTCGAGCTCGGGGTGATGATCGGGACGTTGCCCTGCGACAGGATCGGCGACATCGCCTTGCCCGAGCCGCTCATCTGCGGCCCGATCCCGGCGACGACGGTGTTGTCGGAGACCATCTTGCGCGCGTTGGTCGCGGCCTGGGCGGGATCGTACTGGCCGGCCGTCGCCGTGCCGTCGTCGAGCACCAGGATGTTGATCTTGTAGCCGCCGACGCCCCCCGCTTCATTGGCTTCGTCGAGCGCCATCTGGGCGCCCTGCTTGATCTTGGTGGCGGCCTGCGCGTCGGCGCCGGTCAGGGGCAGGTTGATCGCCACGGTGACCGTCTTGTCGGCCGCGAAGGCCCGCGCCGCGGCGGTCGCGGCCAGGGCCGCGGCGGGCGCCTGGATGAGGACGGAACGGCGTGTCAGCATGAACTCGTCTCCCCTGTTCGGCTTGCCTTGCGGCGGCGCGATTTTCGCGCCAAAG
>DASUIE010000036.1:0-6429 GCA_036273175.1 Allostellaceae bacterium | reverse complement strand
GCCCGGCGCGCCGGTCGCCTTGACTGCGACGTTCTTGTACCTGGCGAGCGACAGCAGCACCGGCTGGTTGGAATGCGCCTCGTCGTCCGTGCCGGCGCGGTTGCGGCCGTAATGGTCGATGATCAGCTTGAGGCCGGGATGGCGCTCGGCGATCCCAGCGACCGCGGGGAGGAAGTTCGACGCCATCAGCGCGACCGGAATCCCGGCCTTCTCGGCCGCGGGCCACACCCAGTCGGCGGTGCCGTCGGTCGCCCAATTCGCCTGGTGCGGCTGCAGCCACGCAAAGCGCAGGCCGAGCATGCCGGGGCGCTTTTTCCAGCCGGCGATCAGGTCGCGGCTCTCCGGCTTCTCGACCGGAAAATGGCCGAGGATGGCGAATTTGTTCGGGTACTTGGCGGCCGCCGCTTCGGCGACGGCGACGCAGTCGGAATCCCAGCCGGGCGGGTGGACCAGCCCGGCATCGACGCCGGCCTCTTCCATCTCGCGCAGCGCCTCCTCGGCGGTCCAATGCGAGGCCTGGCGGTGATGCGGCGGCGGCGAGCCCTTGGTCCACAGGTGGATCTGTGCGTCGACGATCAGCATGGCGTTCCCTCGCGGCCAAAGAATCCCGCTACGGCGCTCTTGCCGGCGACCGCGCCGCCGCGCAGCGCCCCGGCCCGCGTATCGCCCCATTGCACCGCGTGCCCCGCCGGCAGCGGCCTGGTGAACGGCGCGGCGAGCCAGATGCGCAGCAGCACGCGATGCGCACCGGCCGCCGGGTCGTCGGTAAAGCTGGTGCGGCCGTGATAGGTGACATGCTGGTTCATGAATTGCACCTCGCCCGGCGCGAACGGCATCGTCAGGCACACCTCCTCGCCGATCTCGTGCAGCACATCCATCGCCTCGACCTGCGCGCTTGTCAGCCGCGGCACGCTCGCCACCTCCTGCGCCTGGCTGATATAGGTCCGCGAATACTGGCTGGTGAAGCTGCCGTCCGGCCCGCGCGCGAAGACCGGCATCGGAAAAGTGCGGTCGTCGCGCGCGGCGTCGCCTTCCTCGTCGAACGGCCGCATCCGCCAGTAATCCTCATAGAGGACGCGCAGCAGGTCGGGGCGGCGGCGGGCGAACTCGTCGTGGATCGTGACGCTGGAAGCGACCTTCGACAGCCCGCCGGCGATGCCGTTGCTGGCGCAAAGCAGCGCGATGATGTCGGTCTTGTCGGTGTGGAAGCGCAGCGCTCCGGTCGAGCGCGCGACGGTGCGCGCCGATTTGAGCGGCCCCGGCCCGTCATAGGTCAGCGCCGCGCCGGTGCCGGTCTCGTCCTTGACCTCGCCGAGGATCTCGCCGGCCGAGGTCTGGTACATCGGCGTGCCGAGATTGACGCAAAACCCCCAGAACAGGCGGCGCAGCCGCTCGCGCTCCAGCCGCTCGACGGGGAACCCCGAAACCCGCGCGACACCCGGCCCGTTTTCGAGCTGGCCGGCGAGCCACGCCAAGAGCGGTTTAAGTTCGGGGATCGGAAAATCCGCCGCGGCGAACCCGGTCGAGCCGATCCCGCGCGCCTCCGCCGCCGACGCGGCGCGTTCGAGCGCGGCCAGCTCCGCCGCGGTCAGCTCCCGCCGCCACGACGGGTCGCCGGTAAGCTCGTCGCCGCGCCACGATGCAGGGCCTCCGATCGGACGAGTTTGTGCATCCATGCCGGCCTCCTTCCGCCAGACCTTTCTTACCATGCCGGGGTGCTACAGTCCGGTTTTCGATAGGAGGGCAGGTGTCGTGATCGAATTCCTGATGGTGCCGGAGGCGCCGGCGCCGGTCGCGCCGTTCAGCCATGCGACCGCCTGCGCCGGCTGGCTCTTCGTCACCGGGCAGATGCCGACCGACCCGCAGAACGACGCGGCGCCGCTCCCCACCGGGATCGAGGCGCAGACCCGCCGGGTTATCGGAAACCTCAAGCTCGTCCTCGCCGGTTCCGGCAGCGGGCTCGACCGGGTGGTCTTCGCTCGCATCTACCTGACGCATTTCGAGCGCGACTACGCGGCGATGAACGCGATCTGGCAAAGCAGCTTCGCCGCCGGGAGGCTGCCGGCGAGGACCTGCATCGGCGTCACCGGCCTCGCCCGCGGTGCGCTTGTCGAGATCGATCTGCTGGCCTGCCGAGACGGGGGTTGAGCGCACGCGGAAATTGGGCTGAACTTCACCATCGACAAGTTCCCCGGAGAGAAAGCGCCATGCCGACCTATCAACGCGGCGACGTTCGCATCCATTACGAGGAGGCCGGCTCGGGCTTTCCGCTGCTGGTCATTCCCGGCGGCGGGCTGAACTCGACGATCGCGGGGCTCTCGGCGAGCCACCCGTTCAACCCGCTCAAGGAATTCGCGGCCTCGCACCGCGTCATCGCCGCCGATCTGCGCAACGCCAATGGCGGCCAGTCCTCGGGTCCGCTCGAGATCGACCGGCCGTGGGATTCCTATACCGACGATCATCTCGGGCTGATGGACCATCTCGGCATCAAGGAATTCCTGGTGCTCGGCTTCTGCATCGGTGGCCCGTTCATCTGGAACCTGATCCAGCGGGCGCCGCAGCGCGTCGTTGCGGCGGTCC
Organism: Allostellaceae bacterium; assembly: GCA_036273175.1. Lineage (GTDB taxonomy): Bacteria > Pseudomonadota > Alphaproteobacteria > ATCC43930 > CGMCC-115725 > DATARH01. The sequence continues at coordinate 3,849 of DASUIE010000036.1, read as the reverse complement.
TGACCCAGCCGAGCGGCTATCGCCCCGAACTGCCCAATCTCTTTTACGAAAACAACATCAAGGGCTGGGGACCGGGGCTCTGCGCGGCCCGCCCGGACATCAAGATCGAGCAGGTCAGCGGCTTCCTCAACAACATGTATACGAAGCGGGCAGATTTCGTGTTCACCGTGAGCCGCGACTTCGTCCGCGCCTGTCAGACTCCGATCCTCGTTCTACCCGACGACGTGCCGGCGCACCCCTATGCGGTGGCGATGGAGAGCGTGCACCTGGCGCCGAACGCGCAGGTGAGCCTCTACCCGTGGAAGGCCGTGCCGGAAACGATTCCGCTCGCGGTTCGCCATATCCGCACGTTCCTGCGCGCGAACGACCCGAGCCTCCAGGCCCGCCAACCCGCGGCCGCCGCCGCCGAGTAGAAAGGAGAGACCCCCATGCCGTTCTACGAAAAGGGCAATGTCCGCATCCGCTACGAGGAGGCCGGCTCCGGCTTCCCGCTGCTCGTCACCCCCGGCGGCGGCCTCAACTCGCGGGTCGCCATGTGGCCGACCGCGGCGATCAACGCGCCGGAAGAGTTCAAGGGCGACTTCCGCTGCATCACGATGGACCAGCGCAACGCTATCGGCGGCGAGTCGACCGGCCCGGTGCCGACGGAAAGGGCCTGGGACGCCTATGCCGACGACCAGCTCGGGCTGATGGACCACCTCGGCATCGACCGGTTCTTCTACATGGGCTACTGCATCGGCGGCTGCTTCGCCGGCAAGCTGCTCCAGCGCGCCCCCAACCGCGTCGTCGCCGCGGTGTTCCACCAGAGCGTCGGTCACCGGCCGGAAGACCCGGAGGTCATGGTCCGGCACAGCAACGACAACTGGCTGCCGGAGTTCAAGAAGCTTCGGCAGGAGGTGTCGCAGGATAATATCGACAAGTTCATCAACAGCCTGTGGCGCGAGAACCCCGACTTCCTCTACAGCGTGTCGCGCGACTTCATCAAAAACTGCAAGACGCCGATCCTGGTGCTGCCGGACGACACGCCGTCGCACCCGCTGCAAACCTCGATCGACGTCGCCTCGCTGGCCCCCAATTCCGACATCACGGTCTTCCCGTGGCGCGAGCCGGAGGAGCTGCGGCAGCGGATGATCCAAAAGGTGCGCCGCTTCCTCAAAGAGCACACCCCCCGCTAGGAGAACCGCCATGCCGATCTACGAAAAAGGCCCCGTCCGCATCCATTACGAGGAGGCGGGCTCCGGCTTCCCGCTGCTGGTCATCCCCGGCGGCGGGCTCAACTCGACCGTCGAGGGGCTGAAGACCCACCCGTTCAACCCGCTCACCGAGCTCAGCGACGAGTTCCGCGTCATCGCCGCCGATCTGCGCAATGCCAAGGGCGGCCAGTCGACCGGACCGCTGGAAGGCGACCGGCCGTGGGACGCCTACACCGACGACCATATCGGGCTGATGGACCATCTCGGCATCAAGCAGTTCATGGTGCTGGGCTTCTGCATCGGCGGGCCGTTCATCTGGAACCTGTTGAAGCGAGCCGGCGACCGGGTCGTCGCCGCCGTGCCGGTGCAGCCGAGCGGGTATCGCCACGAGATGCCGGAGCTGTCGTACAAGAACAACATGAAGGGCTGGGGTCCCGAGCTGTGCTCGCGCCGCTCCGACATCACGATGGCGCAGGTCGACACGTTCCTCAGCAACATGTATCGCGGCGAGCGGGCCGACTTCGTCTACACGGTCAGCCGCGACTTCGTGCGGCAGTGCCAGACGCCGGTGCTGATCCTGCCCGACGACGTGCCGGGGCATCCCTACGCCGTCGCGCTGGAGAGCGCCTATCTCGCGCCGAACGCGCAGGTCAGCCTCTATCCGTGGAAAATGAACCCGCGCCAGATCGAGATCGCGCTGCGGCACGTGCGCGCGTTCCTCAAGACCAACCAGCAGGCGGCGTTGGCTCGGCCATTGGCCGCCGCAGCCCAGTAGGGAGACCTCCGATGCCCTTCTATCAACGCGGCGATGTCCGCATCCGCTATGAGGAATGCGGCTCCGGTTTCCCGCTGCTGGTGACGCCGGGCGGCGGCCTCAACTCCCGTGTCAGCAACTGGCCGACCGCCGTCTTCAATGCGCCGGAGGCGCTCAAGAGCGATTTCCGCTGCATCACGATGGACCAGCGCAACGCCAATGGCGGCGAGTCGACCGGCCCGATTCCGACCGGCGACCCGTGGGAAGCCTTCGCCGACGACCAGCTCGGGTTGATGGACCATCTCGGCATCGACCGGTTTTTCTACATGGGCTACTGCATCGGCGGCTGCTTCGCCGGCAAGCTGATGCAGCGGGCGCCGAACCGCGTCGTCGCGGCGGTGTTCTGCCAGACCGTCGGTCACCGCCCCGACGAGCACATCGACTACATGTACAATTCGGGCAAGGACGTGTGGGCGCCCGAGCTGCTGCCGAAGCGGCCCGACCTCAACATGGACATGGTCTTGAAGTACCTGCACAACCTCTACCGGGTGCAGCCCGACTTCCTCTACAGCGTCCCGCGCAGCTTTATCGCCAACTGCAAGACGCCGATCCTGGTGCTGCCCGACGAGACGCCGGCGCACCCGCTGCAGACCTCGATCGATGTCGCTTCGCTGGCGCCGAATTCCGACATCACGGTGTTCCCGTGGCGCGACCCGCCGGAGCTGAAGGAACGCACGATCGAAAAGGTGCGCCGCTTTCTGAAGGCGAACGTGCCGATGCGGGCGGCGGCGGAGTAGCGCCGCCCCGAACTGGGGAACGGAGGAGATGACCTTGAGCGACAACCCGACCGGGGCTTCCTATGTCTATCTGCTGGAGCCGGAGATTCGCTTTCTGGAGGCCGCCGTCGAGCATCTGATCCCCACCGACGAACTGGGGACTGGGGCTCGCGATGCCGGCGTGGTGGTCTATATCGACCGGCAATTGGCTGGCCAATGGGGCGTCCACGGCCGTCACTATCGCGGCGGCCCGTGGTTGGAGGGCACGCCGCAACAGGGCTACCAATCGCGCTTCACGCCGCAAGAGGTCTATCGCATCGCGATCCGCGAGATCGACGAGCATTGCAGGGCCGAGTTCGACCGGCCCTTCGCGCAGCTTGCGGGTGACCGGCAATTGCGCCTGCTCGAACAGTTGGAGAAGGACGAGATCGCGCTGCCGTCGCTGTCATCGAAATTCTTTTTCGGTCTGCTGTGGCGCAACACCGAGGAGGGGTACTTCGCCGATCCGCTATACGGCGGCAACCGCGACAAAGTGGGGTGGAAGCTGCTCGGCTTTCCGGGCGTGCCCAGCGGCCAATACCGGGAACTGGTCACCAGCAGCGAGCCGTACCACGCCGAACCCGTCAGCGTGCTCGACATTCAGACCGGCAAGGCGACGCTCGATGCGGAAGGCTTTCCGAAGCACGTCGTCATCGACCGCAGCAGCAGCAGGGAACGCTGAGATGTCGGCCACGAAATTGAAATCCGTCGATGTCGTCGTCGTGGGCAGTGGCGTAGTCGGCTCGATCATGTCGATGGAGCTGGCCAGCGCCGGGATGAGCGTCGTGTGCCTGGAGCGCGGCAAGCAGTTCGATGCGAGCACCGACTTTCACAAGCCCAACGTGTACGACGAACTGAAATTCGATCGCCACAGCGACATCTTCCAGAACCTGGCGCGCGACACCATCACGTTTCGCAACAACGACTCGCAGACGGCGCTGCCGATGCGCGAGATGGGCGCGTTCAAGCCGGGCGAGATGGTCGGCGGCACGGCGGCGCACTGGGGCGGCAATGCGCGCCGCTTCTTGCCGCATGATTTCGAAATGCACTCGCGCATCAAGGAGCGCTACGGCCAATCGTTCATCCC
>DASUIE010000035.1:0-5079 GCA_036273175.1 Allostellaceae bacterium | reverse complement strand
GGCTCGATCGAGATGGCCGGGGTCGTGTTCAGCCCGCGTCTGCAGCGCCGTCCGGCCGCGACCGAGGCGATGTACCTGCTGATGCGCCGGGCCTTCGACGAGCTCGGCTATCGCCGCTACGAGTGGAAATGCGACTCGTTGAACCTGCCCTCGCGCGCCGCCGCGCATCGGCTCGGCTTCCAGTACGAGGGGCTGTTCCGCCAGGCGACGATCACCAAGGGCCGCAATCGCGACACGGCCTGGTTCTCGATCCTCGACCGGGAGTGGCCGAAGCTCAAAGCCGCCTTCGAGGCCTGGCTCGACCCGAGCAACTTCGATGCCGGAGGGGCGCAGCGCCGGACGCTGGCAAGCCTTCGGGCATGAGGCGGCGCCGCTTCCTCGCTGCCGCGTCGGCGGTCGCGATCCTCCCGCCCTTGGCCCGGGCTCAGAAGGCCGGCCGGATTTACCGCATCGGCCTTCTGGTGCTCGAGGGCTCGTCGCCTGCGTCTCGCGACCCGGCGTTCATGGCGTTTCTCGATGAGCTCGCCAAGGCCGGTTTTGTCGAGGGCAAAAACCTGACGATCGAGCGGCTCGGGATCGCCACCCGGCCCGAGCAGTTTCCGGAGCTGGCGAAAAAGGTCGTCGCGCTCGGCGTCGATGCGATTTACGCGACCGGCGCCCCAGCGGCCGCCGCGGCCAAACGCGCGACGCAAACGCTTCCTCTCGCGGCGATCGTCGACGACATGGTCGAAAGCGGCATCGTGCCGTCGCTTTCGCAACCCGGCGGCAACCTGACCGGCATCAGCATTCTCGCCACCGAGCTCGACGGCAAGCGCCAGGAAATCCTCTTCGAGCTGCTGCCCGAGATCCATCGCATGGCCGCGCTCGCCGACCCGAAGGTCGGGCCGCCGGCCCATGCGCAAGAGCTTCGCCAGGTCGCGTATAAGCGCGGCGTCGAGCTGCTGGTCTATCCGGTCGCCGGTACCGACGATATCGCGGCGGCTCTCGCGACCGCGCGCGCCGCCGGCGCCGGCGCGGTAAACGTGCTGGCGTCGCCGCTGCTCTATTCCAACCGCGAGCTGATCTTCGAGCGCTGCCTCGCCGCCAAGCTCCCGGCGATGTACCAATGGCCGGAGGCCGCGGGGCAGGGCGGACTGATCGCCTACGGCCCGAGCTTCGCCGGCGTGTACCGGCAGTTCGGCCGCCAGGTCGTCAAGCTGCTGCGCGGCGCCAAGCCCGCCGACATCCCGGTCGAGCAGCCCGCGAAATTCGAGTTGGCGGTCAATCTGAAGACCGCGAAGGCGATCGGGGTAACGGTGCCGAAATCGCTTCTCGTCCAGGCCGCCGACGTAATCGACTGAGGCGGCCTACGGCTCGCGCTTGAGCCCTTTCTCGGCGAGCGCGACGAGATAGTCGCGCCAGCGCTTCGGCTGCTCGACGCCGAGCAGGTAGAGGTAGTCCCAGGAGTAGATGCCGGTGTCGTGCAGATCGTCGAACTTGATCCGCACGGCGTAATTGCCGACCGGCTCGAGGTCCATGATGCCGACCTGGGCGCGCCCGGCGACGATCACCTTCTGCCCCGGGCCGTGGCCCTGCACCTCGGCCGACGGGCTCTCGACCCGCAGATATTCCGCCGGCAGCGTGAACCGCCGGCCGTCGTCGAAGCTTATGTCGAGCTCCTTGGCGGCGCGCCTCAGCCGCAGCTCGGTCGGCCAGGGGGCGGCGGTGCTCCGGCTCATGGCTTGTCCGGGAGGGTGCGCGCCTCGTCGACCAGCATGATCGGGATGCCGTCGCGGATCGGATAGGCGAGCCCGGCTTCGTCGCTGATAAGCTCCTGCGCCTCGCGGTCGTAGCGCAGCGGCGATTTGGTCAGCGGACAGACCAGGATTTCCAACAGCTTCGGGTCGATTTCGGCATGGCCTTCCATCAGTGCCGGCTCCCCCCCGCGGGGGCCGCCGAGATCGCCGCCATCTCGACCAGCGCGGTCAGCAGTTCGGCGCGGGCGGCGAGGTCGCTCGCTTCGAGCAGCGCCTGCTTCTCGCTCGGGGCGAACGGGCACAGCATCGCGATCGAGGTCACCAGATGCTCGGCCGGCGCCTTGTCGATCATGTCCCAATCCGCCTCGATCTGGCGCTGCGAGAAATAGTTGCGCAGCTCGCGGACCAGCCGCGCGCGGTCGAAGCCGGAATCGGCGGGTTCCAGATCGGCGCCGAACGCTGCCCATTCCGGCACGACCCGGCGGTAGCCCGAGACCAGCGCCAGCTCTTCGCGGATGCGGAACCGCGAGACCCCGGTCAGCGTGATCAGATAGCGTCCGTCATCGGTTTCGGAAAAGGCGGTGATGCGGCCGGCGCAGCCGACCGGATAGACCGCCGGGTTCATCCCGCCCTCGTGCGGGTCGCTCGGCTGCACCATGCCGATGAGCCGCGGCCCGCCGAGCGCGTCGCGGGTCATCGCGAGGTAGCGCGGCTCGAAGATGTTGAGCGGCAGCCGGCCGCGCGGCAGCAGCAGCACGCCGGTCAACGGAAAGACCGGGATCGTATCGGGGAAATCGCCGATATCGGGCATCACGAGAACATCATCGACGAGAGACGCCGGCGCGCCGCCACGGTCAGCGGGTCGGTCGGCCCCATCGCCTCGAAGAATTTGACGAGCTGCTTGCGCGCGGCCTGCTCATTCCACTCGCGGTCGCGCTTGAACAGCGTCAGCAGCTCGTCGATCGCCATCTCGCGGTCGCCCGAGCCGAACAGCGCCGTCGCCAGCTCCAGCCGCGCATCGTGATCGTCCGGGTTCTGCTCGATCCGCGCGCGCAGCTTGCCGGCCGAGCCCATCGTCTTCCGTGCCTGCTCGGCGAGGTCGAGGGCGGAGCGCGCGGCGGTGATATCGGCGTGGTTGGCGATCTCCTTGGGCGCCTGGTCGAGCGCTTGCCGCGCCTTGTCGAGGTCGCCGCGCGCGATCAGCGCCTTCGCCAGCCCGCCGATCGCCTCGGGGTGCTCGGGCTCGTGCTGCAGGATCTGCGCATAGATGCCGCCGGCGCCGGCGAGGTCGCCGGCCTGCACCGCCTCCCTGGCCATGGCCAGGGCCTCGTCGATCGGCGAGGGGCCGCCGCGCCCGCCGCCGAGCCGGTCGACGAACGCCTTGATCTGGCTCTCCGGCACCGCGCCGACAAACCCGTCGACCGGCCGCCCGTCCTTGAAGGCATAGACCGCCGGGATCGACTGGATGCGCATCTGCTGCGCGATCTCGGGGTTGTCGTCGATGTTGAGCTTGACCATGCGCACGGCGCCGTTGGCCCCGCGCACGACCCGTTCGAGGATCGGTCCGAGCTGCTTGCACGGTCCGCACCACGGCGCCCAGAAATCGACGATGACCGGGGTCTCGAACGAGGCGTCGACGACCTCCGCCATAAAGTCGGCCGTGCTGACGTCCTTGACCGCCGCCGCTGCCGCGCCAGCCGAGCCGTTGCCCAGGCCGCCGCCGATCAAAGGTTCATCCGCCATATCCGCGCCTCCGGGAATTCATCCCACAACATGGCCGCATGGTGCGTTCAAGACAAGATTCGGTCGAACGGCGCGAGGTCGAGGATGCGGGGCCGGCGGCCGCAGGATTCGACAAAACGCAACAGGCCGCTCGGCGCGATCGCGGTGGTCCGGTCGTTTTCGAGCGGGTGAAAGTTGAGGGGGTCGCGCGCCAGCATCCCCTCGTCGAGCACGACCGCGACCCGCCGCGCGGTATCGTTGATCAGCGCGAACGGGGTCACGCTTCCCGGCCGGATCCCCAGCACCTCGTACAGCAATTCGCCGCTGCCGAACGAAAAGCGCGGGGCGCCGAGCGCATCGGCGAGCCGTTTCAGATCGGTGCGGCGCTCTTCGAGCATCACCGCGAGCCACAACCCGCCCTTCTTGTCCTTGAGGAAGAGGTTTTTGGTGTGACCGCCCGGCAGCACCCCGCGCAGCGCGACCGCCTCGGCGACGGTGAAGACCGGCGGGTGGTTGTGCGTCTTGTGCGCGATGCCGAGCTCGTCGAGCCGGGCGAACAGCGTCTCGGGGGTGGCGGGCATATCCGCACGATGCGGTGGCGGAGGAGCCGGACGCAAGCCCTTGCGCACCCCCACCCCCGGCATGATATGGAACCCCCGGACGCGGGCGTAGCTCAGGGGTAGAGCACAACCTTGCCAAGGTTGGGGTCGAGGGTTCGAATCCCTTCGCCCGCTCCAACTTTCTCAATAGCTTACGATGCGGCCCCGAGAACGGAAAGGGGCCAGCGAGGCCAGAACGAGACACGAACACGACGCTCCGGTGTGGGGAGAACGTGGGGGCTCAGCCCTGCCCCACCAGCCGCAGGATGATGAGGGCCGCGCCCGGTTGGCACATAAGTGTCTGCATTTTGCTGCGGGCTTTGTATGGAAACGATCTTCGTTGCGGCCAGCGGCAGACCGCCCGATTTGACGCTGCCGGTGGCTAAAAGCCTAGGCTTGAAAGGTTGGAGGCAACGATGGCGAACAAAGATATTGCTAGCTTTGAAACGACTGCCGAGCAGGTGCCTGACATGCTCAAGCGCCTCGGCGTGTCGAAAGAACGCATGGTCACAGTCGTGATTGAGCCGGAGGCGGACACCTGGCTGGCCACGGCGCGCCGGGAATCGCGACGCCTGGTGATCGATGCCGGCCTCAGCGATGATGACATCGATCGCATGATCAAGCGCGCGCAGCATGAAGTTGAGCCGGCGCGTGGATGAGGCTGGTTCTCGACACCAATGTTTTTGTAAGCGCCATCCTCAAGGTCAATTCTCTGCCCTTTCTGGCTGTCGACTGGGTTGACCAGCACGGCGGGCTTCTCAAATCCGCCGAGACGGAACGCCAGCTTTGGGACGTGATCGCGCGTCCGCATATTGCAGCCGTAACATCCCCCGGTTTCCGTGCCGATCTGACGAAGCTGCTGGCGCGTGCCGAGTTGGTGGCCATCAGCGAGCGGATCGCCGCTTGCCGCGACCCGACCGACGACAAATTCCTGGAACTCGCCGTGAACGGCCGTGCCGATCTCATCGTCACCGGCGATGCCGATCTGTTGGCCCTCAACCCGTTTCGGGATATTCCGATTG
>DASUIE010000034.1:0-4719 GCA_036273175.1 Allostellaceae bacterium | reverse complement strand
CGGACGAGCTCGGGGTGCTCGCGCACCGCTTCGCCCATCGAGCAAAATATGATCCCGAGTTCGCCGAGCTGTTCCTTGAAGGTCGTCGCAACGGAGATGCTGTCGAACACCGCATCGACGGCGACGCCGGCGAGCGCCTCGCGCTCACGCAACGGAATACCGAGCTTCTCATACATACGGAGCAGCTCCGGATCGACCTCCTCGAGCGATTTCGGGCCGCTGTTCTGTTTCGGGGCGGAATAGTAGGTGGCGGCCTGATAATCGATTGGCGCGACCTGCAACTTGGCCCAGTTGGGCTCGGTCAGGTCGCGCCATGCGCGGAACGCGGCGAGCCGCCATTCGAGGAGCCACTCCGGCTCGTCCTTTTTGGCCGAGATGAAGCGAACGGTGTCCTCGTTGAGGCCCGGCGGCGCCGTCTCCGCCTCGATATCGGTGATAAAGCCGTATTTGTAGCCCTCCTGCGAGAGCGCACGGACGGTCTGGAGAGTTTCGGTGGAAGCAGTCATGCGGAGTATCTGGGCTCGTCAGTTCGCGACGGATTGGGCACGGGAGAGTTCCGAGGCAGGAACGCCGCCGGGGTCAACATCGCATCGAGCGAAATCGCCGACAGCGCTTCGCCCACCGCCCGATTGATCGCCGCCCAATGCGGGCGGGTCGGGCAATAGGTCGTGCGCGCGCATTCCTCGACATGGACCGAGCACTGGGTCAGCCCGATATCGCCGTCGATCGCCGCCACGACCTCGGCGACCGAGATCGCCGTCGCGTTGCGCGCCAAGCGATAGCCGCCGCCAGCGCCGCGCGCCGCCGTCACGAGGCCGGCGTGAGCGAGGGCCTTCAAGATTTTGGCGACGGTCGCCGGCGGCAGGCGCGTCTCGGCGGCGATTTGGGCCGCGTTCGCCTGGCGGTCGCTATGGATCGCGAGGTGGGTGGCGACGATGACGCCATAATCGGCGAGCTTCGACAGAATGATCATTGCGTACCAATTCGGACTGGCCAATTCGGACTGGATTGGTACGCAATACATCGTCGCTCGAAGCGACGGGGTCAAGTCGAAATGCGCGGGGAGCTGGAAGTCGGCTAAGCTCTCGATGTCACGGGGGATGGGCCCCCGTGACTATCGAGGGAGAGACGGATGAAAATCCATCTCTTCCTGTCCCTCGGATGGATGCGGCTCTCGATTAGGATCCGTATCCGCCGGTAGGGGCAGGGCGGCCGGGAGGGTCGCGAGCCTTCCCGGTTGCCCCTCGAACATAGGCTCGGAGGCAAGAAACCACAAGTATCGGCGCTATTCCGGGATGACCGTCAGCGCCCGTTCGATCGCGTTGAACACCTCGCTCGGCCGAAATGGCTTTTCCATCAGCCCGAGCGGCTGGGCCGCCTGGGCGCGACGCGCCGTCGCCGGATCGATCGTGCCCGACAGGAAAATCCCCGGTATGCCGTACTCTTCGCGCAGCCGGATCGCCAGCTCGATGCCGTCGACCGGGCCGGTCAGGCGGATGTCGATCAGCGCCAGCCGCGGGCGCACCTCGGCAACGAGCGCCAGCGCCTCCAGCCCCGAGGCGGCGGTGCCGATGATGGTGAACCCCATCTCCCGAAGCACGTCGGTAATGAGGGTGGCGACGAGCGCTTCGTCTTCAACGATGAGGATAGGAACCGACTTGCTTGTATCGACCATCACAACCACTTCAAACCCAATCGCGGGAGTCCGCGAGCAACGTGCTTGGCGCTAGGAGAGGTTCTGCCACAGCACTTAGCAAGGCGTTAACGCGGCGGTAAACTATGAAATTGCTCGTCGTCGAGGACGACAAGGAAACGGCGGCTTACCTTCTCAAGGGCTTAACCGAAAGCGGCTACGCCGTCGACCACGCCGGAGACGGTCGGGACGGGCTTTTTCTGGCGACCGCCGGCGCTTATGACGCGATTATCCTCGACCGGATGCTACCCGGGATGGATGGGCTTGCCCTGCTCGGCGCCCTGCGCGGCGCGGAGATTCGGACGCCGGCCCTGATTCTGAGCGCGCTCGGCAGCGTCGACGACCGGGTCAAGGGACTGCGCGCCGGCGGCGACGACTATCTCGTCAAGCCTTTCGCCTTCAGCGAGTTGCTCGCCCGCATCGAGGCCTTGATGCGGCGCGGTGCCGCGGCGCCGGCGACGACCAAGCTGCACGTCGCCGATCTGGAGCTCGACCTCCTGACCCGCACGGTCCGCCGCGGCGGCAAGCCGATCGAGCTGCTCCCGCGCGAGTTCCAGCTTCTCGAATGCATGATGCGCCACGCCGGACACGTGGTCACCCGCACGATGCTGCTGGAAACCGTGTGGGACTATCATTTCGACCCGCAGACCAATGTCATCGACGTGCATGTGAGCCGGCTTCGGCAAAAGATCGACAAGAATTTCGAGCACGCGCTGCTGCATACCGTGCGCGGCGCCGGCTATTGCCTGCGCCCGCCGGAGTGACCCCGTTACGCGGCGCCGGCCGCCTCGTCAAAACCCATGCCGTGCGCCTCGCGGTGCTGTATTTCGCGGTGTTCGCGGCATCCGTGTTCGGGGTGCTGTTGTTCGTCTATTGGACCAGCGCGGATTTTGTCGAGCGCCAGACCGAGGCGACGCTCGACGCCGAGATCACCGGCCTCGCCGAGCAATATGCCCAGCGCGGCCTGACCGGCCTCATCCAGATCGTCGCCGCCCGCAGCGCCGGCGATCGCGGTGACGGCATGCTCTATCTGGTTACCGATCCGCACGGCAAGCCGCTGGTCGGCAACATCGCCGACTGGCCGGCTGGCGCCAAGGCCGTGACCGGGTCGGTCTCGTTCACCGTCGAGGTCGACGTCAAGGGCCGCAAGGAGACCCATCCGGCGCGCGGCATGCTGATCGTGATCCCGCGGAATTTCCGCCTGCTCGTCGGCCGCGACATTAGCGACGCGGCGACCTTCCGCGACCGCGTCAAGCTCACCCTGTTGTGGTCGGGTCTCGTCGCGCTTGTCGTCGGGCTGATCGGCGGCTCGATCATGAGCCGCAACCTGCTGCGCCGCGTCGAGCAGGTGAACCGCACCGCCGAGCGCGTCATCGCCGGCAACCTCTCCGACCGCGTCCCGCTCAAGGGCAGCGGGGACGAGTTCGACCAGCTCGCCGCCAATCTCAACGGCATGCTCGACCAGATCGAGCGCCTGATGACGGCGATGCGGGAAGTTACCGACAATGTCGCGCACGACCTGAAGACACCCCTGGCCCGCCTTCGCGCGCGATTGGAGCTGGCTCTGCTCGAGCCGGCTGGCGACGCCGCGCAGCCCGAGGCGATCCGCGCCGCGATCGACGAGGCCGACCGGCTGCTCGCGACCTTCAACGCGCTGCTCAGCATCGCCGAGGCGGAGTCGGGCGCCGGGCGCGCCCGCGCCGAACCGCTCGACCTCGGCGAGCTCGCCCGCGCCGCCGCCGAGCTTTACGAGCCGGTGGCCGAGGAAAAGGGCTTTGTCCTGCATCTCGACAGCGCGCCCGGGGTGATGGTCCGCGGCGACCGCCATCTCCTGTCGCAGGCCGTCGCCATCCTGCTCGACAACGCGCTGAAATACGGCGGCAGCGGAGAGATCGGCCTGTCGGTCTCCCAGGTCAACGGCCACGCCGCGCTCGAAGTCTCGGATCGCGGGCCGGGCATCGCGGCCGAGGACCGCGATATCGTCTTCGACCGTTTCGTGCGTCTCGAACCGAGCCGCAGCACGCCCGGCAACGGCCTCGGGCTCAGCCTCGTGCGCGCCGCCGCGCGGCTGCACGACGGCGCGGTCAGCCTCGGCGATAACGCGCCGGGACTGACCGTACGTCTTGAATTTCCGGCATTGCCGAGCTAGCGGAAGCCGTGCGCCTCGGGCTCGAGATCGAGGCGGCGGGCAGTCTCCGCGATCATATCGCGGAAGCCCTGCGTATCGAGCCCGGCGCTGCGCAGCACCGGCTCCATCATCTCGTCGTCGAGCAGATCTTCCAGGCTCGGCTCATAGCGGCAGCAATCGTTCCGTCCGGCCATGATCCCCTCCTACCTTGCGAATTGTAGGCAGCATCGCCGGCAAGCGTGTCCTCAATATGACACGGGATCGGGTATTTTGAGGCAATTTGGCCGTTCTTTCTGCGTTATCCGTCCCAAGTTTGCCACAATTAACGGCCGGCTATTCCCCCGTATGGTTGAAAGTTCGTGATCGCATCCCTCGTCATCCGCCTTGTCGAGTTCGCCCACCGGTACGCTTTGGCGGTCGTCGTCGCCGCGGCACTGATAACGGCCGGCGCGGGTTACTTCGCCGCGACCCATCTGGCGATCGATACCGACATCGAGCAGATGCTGCCCAGCGACACCACCTGGCGGCAGCAGGAGATCGCGCTCGACCGCGCCTTCCCGCAGAACGCCAATCTGCTGGCGATCGTCATCGACGGCGCCTCGCCCGAGCTGGCCGATGCCGCCGCCGCCTCGCTGGCCGGCCGCCTCCAGTCCGAGCCCAGCCTGTTCCGCTTTGTCCGGCGGCCCGACGGCGGTCCGTTCTTCGACCGCAACGGCCTCCTGTTCCTGTCCGTGGGCGAGGTCTCCGCCGTGGCCCAGCAGCTGATCACGGCACAGCCGGTGATCGGCAGCCTCGCCGCCGACCCCAGCCTGCGCGGCCTTTTCGCCGCCCTGACGCTGTTTTTGCAGGGCGTGCGCGATATGATCGCGGAGACCGCCCGCCGCCTCGATCTCGAGCC
>DASUIE010000033.1:0-5210 GCA_036273175.1 Allostellaceae bacterium | reverse complement strand
GGCTGGGACTTCCGCGACAGCCAGTTCGACCGCGCGGTCCAGGCGCGCCGCCAGCCAGGTTCGTCAATTAAGCCCTTTGTTTATGCCACGGCGCTGCAGGGGTCCTTCACGCCGTCAAGCATCATCCAAGACGCGCCGATCTCGCTGCCGCAGGGACCGGGCATGCCGGAATGGAGCCCGGTCAATTACGAGGGCACCTCGGTCGGCCCGACGACGCTGCGCCAGGCGCTGGTGCATTCGCGCAATCTGGCGACGGCGCGGCTGGCCTCGATGATCGGCCTGCCCTCGATCGCCCGGACGGTCGAGAGCTTCGGCATCATGGACAAGATGCCGCTCTACTATTCGATGGCGCTCGGCACCGGCGACACCACGCCGCTTCGCCTGACCGCGGCCTATGCGATGCTCGACGATGGCGGGCACTGGCTGCGCGCCTCGATGATCGATTCGGTCGAGGACCGCGACGGCAGGATCGTCTACCAGAAGGGCGCGAATTACTGCGCCGCCTGCTATGTCGTCGCCGGGCCGAGGCTGACCCCCGACACCGACCCGTCCTACACGGTCGCCGCCCTGCCAGAGACCGCGCGGACCGGCAAATACGGCGCGAACCCGCTGCTATACCGCCAGAACAAGCGCGACCCGCTGATCGACCCGGTCGCCGACTACCAGATCGTCTCGATGATGGAGGATGTCGTCCAGCACGGCACCGGGATCGAGGTGGCCGCGGTCGGCAAGCCGCTCGCCGGCAAGACCGGCACCTCGAGCGACTGGTTCGACGCCTGGTTCGTCGGTTTCTCGCCCGACCTCGTCGCCGGCGTCTTCGTCGGCTTCGACACGCCGCGCACGCTCGGCGACGGCGAGACCGGCGGCAAGGTCGCCGCCCCGATCTTCCGCGACTTCATGCGCCAGGCGCTCGCCAACAGCCCGGCCAAGCCCTTCGAGGCCCCGTCTTCAGCGGAGATGGTGCGGGTCAACGACGTGACCGGGCAGCCGGCCGGCGCCGAGGACAAGAACAGCGTATTGGAAGCCTTCCGCCTCGGCACCGAACCGGCCGGCTATGGCACCTCGAACGCCGATCAGACGCTGGGCGGCGGCAACCCGGCGCTGCCGGCGACCCTTGCCGTCACCCGCACGCCAGGCCAGCTCGGTCCCGGCACCGGAACCGGCGGGCTGTATTAAGGCTTCAGGCCGAACGCCTCGGCGAGCAGCGTGTAAGACCGCTTCCGCGCCACGAAATCGTGGGTGATCGTCAGCACCACGATCTCTTCGACGCCGTATTCGGCCGCCATCGCCTCCAGCCTTTCCTTGACCTGCGCCGGATCGCCGACAACCTGCCGGCGGCGGTGGTATTCGACGAGGCGGCGCTCAGCCTCGTTGTACGGGTAGCTCAGCGCGTCCTCCGGCGGCGGAAACGGCGCGCGGATGCCCTGGCGCTGGCGCAGCCGCGACAGGTCGCGGCTGGCGGCGAGATATCTGGCCTCGTCCTCGCTCGGCGCGCAGACGACGAAGACCCCGATGCTGGCCTCCGGCGCGGCGAGCTTCGGCGAGGGCCGGAACTGCCGCCGATACGATTCCATGATCGCCGGCCCGCCCTCGTCGGTGATGAACTGCGCGAACGAAAAAGACCGGCCGAAATAGGCGGCGAAGATCGCGCTCTGCTCGCTCGACCCGAGTATCCAAATCTCCGGCACGCTGTCGCCGTCCGGGGTCAGGAGGATTCGCGAGAACGGATGATCTTGCGGGATCGTGTGTTCGAGAAACCCGATCAGATCGGCGATCTGGTTCGGGAAGTGCTCGATCCCGAGCGCGCCGGGCCCGTGCTGCAAGGCCACCGCGGTGAGCTGGTCGCTGCCTGGAGCCCGGCCGATGCCGAGATCGATGCGGCCGGGATAAAGCGTCTCCAAAAGGCGGAACTGCTCCGCCACCTTCAGCGAGCTGTAATGCGATAGCATCACGCCGCCCGAGCCGACCCGAATCCTCGCGGTCTCGGCGGCGACCCGGGCGATCATGATCTCGGGCGCGCTGCCTGCCAGCGCCGCCGTGCCGTGATGCTCGGCGAGCCAGTAGCGGCGATAGCCGAGCGCCTCGACATGCCGGGCGAGCTCGATCGTCTCCAACAGGGCGTCGCGCGGGCTCACCCCCTGCCGCACCGGCGATTGGTCGAGAACGCTGAGCATCACCATCCGGAAAGCTTACAATTCTCGCCGCCCGTGTCGAACATTAGGAGAGCCCGATGAACCGGCCCGATTTCGAGGCCAGCCTCACCGCTCTGATCGCCACCTTTGCCGTACTGGTCGGCGTTTCGATCACCGATTACCTCGATCCTGAAAAGACGCCGATACCGTCCGCCTATTTCTGGTGGGTCTTCATCATGATGATCGCGCTGATGCTGCGCTACATCGTCGGCAGTGCGATCCACCTCAAATACATGTACGGCAACCGCCTACCCGACCTGCCGCGATCCCGCTCGGCGTGCCTGTTCTTCAAGGATGGGGCGTTCCTCGTGTGGTTCGGCGCGCTGGCGGTAGGGATGGCGCATGCCTGGGAGAAGGCCGCGAACCCCGCCGACAGGTTCGCGCATTTCCCCGAGGGGCTGGATTCGTTTTTCCGCCATGCCGAGCTGTTCCTGACCGCCGGCATCGCCTGGTCGGTGACCGACTGCGTCATCCGCTATGTCTATTCGATGCGGGCCGGGCGGGCGAACGAGTGGCCGGACAACGCACCGTGGTCGTTCTGGCTGATCGTAGACCTGATGCAGCTCTATCTCACTTTTGCCGTCCCTCAGGTCGTCGGCTCGCCGCTGGCGGCGGTGCGAATTTTGGCGCCTGTCTATGTGGTGCTGCTCTACGTCGATTTCGAACATTCGGTGCGGACGCTGCGCGGCTGACCCGATCGGCGCAGCGCGCGGCCGCTTGCGGCATCTCGGCGTCGATCCGCTGCGCCAGCTCGGCGACCCCGGCGAAGGGCGGGTAGAGCCGCGCATCGGCGGATTGGGTCATCATCAAATTGTAGCTGTTCATCCCGGACCGGTTTCGCGACCGCCGGTCCGTGCGGAAGATCACCACGGGCACGCCAATCCCATACGCGTAGCCGCATTCCCAGCAGGTCCCGGAATCGGGATCGGCGCCGTCCATGTTGGCGACGACGATTTCGGCCTGTTCGATGCCCCGCAGGTCGCGCGCGAACGTCGCGGCATCGCGGCTTCCTTCCTTTTCGTAGATCTGCGGCAGCCAGATTTCGTGACCGAGCGCCGAAAGCGCCGCCGCGATCTCGGCGTTGAAGTTGATCTCGGCCAGGGTGAAGAGCGGCCCGGCGAGATAGATGCGCATCAGCGCACCGCGCCGCTCTCGCGCAGCGCCGCGATCTCACCCTCGGAATAACCCGCCCGGGCGAGGATTTCGGCGGAATGCTGGCCGGGGAGCGGCGGCGCGGTCGGAACCGGGCCCGGCGTCTCGGCGAAAGCGATCGGCTTCGTCATCGTGCGGTAGCGGCCGACCGCCGGGTGGTCTATTTCGGCGACGAGGTCCTGCGCCAACACCTGCGGATGGTCGAACATATCCTCGATCGGACGCACCGCGGCGCAGGGCACGCGCTCCCCGAACAGCTCCTCCCATTCGAGCGCGGTCTTCGCGGCGAGCGCCGCACGGACCCGCGGCACCAGAATTGGGGTCTCGGCGGCGCGCTTGCGCATCGAATCGTATCGCGGGTCGCCTGCCAGCTCGGCAAGGCCGACAAGCTCGCACATCGCCTGAAAGAAATGGTTCGAATGCACTGATATATATAGCATCCCTTGCTTCGTCGGGTGAATCCCGGTGAGCCCGCCGGTGCCCGAGTCGCGGACCGCGTCGCGCCCCTCGCTATCCGCCCAGACAAACCGCCCCGCCTGGATCGTCAGCGCGCTGCGCAGCAGCGACAGCGCCAGGTACTGCCCCTTGCCGGTACGCTCACGGTGGAACAGCGCGGCGGCGACGCCATAGGCGAGCAGCGCCGAGGTGAAATAATCGACGACCGAGCCAAGCACGAGCTGCGGCTTGTCGATCCCGCCGCCCTGGAACACGGTCATCCCGGTCAGGCATTGCAGCACCTGGTCGAACCCGCCCTTGTCGCTGAGCGGACCGGAATCGCCATACCCGGTGACGCCGGCATAGACGAGCCGCGGGTTGATCTTCTTCAGCCGCGGGTAGTCGATCCCGAGCCGCGCCGGCACCGATGGCCGAAAATTCTCGACAAACACGTCGGCCGTCTCGACCAGCCGGTGCAGCACCGCCAAGCCGGCTTTCTGCTTGAGGTCGAGGACCAGCCCGAGCTTGCCACGATTGGTGCCGAGAAAAAACCGGCTGTCGCTTCCCGGCAGGCTCGACGGGAATTGGCGGAGCTGGTCGCCCTGCGGCGACTCGATCTTGATCACGGTCGCGCCGAGATCGGCAAGCAGCGTGCAGCCATAGGGTCCGGCGAGATAGCTGCACAGATCGAGGACGGTGATGCCCGTCAGCGGCCCGACGGCCGTCACTTCGACCCCCGCGCGCGGATTGCCGCCATCGCGTCGAGCGTGCGCCGCGCCCGGTAGACGATCGGGTAGTCGATGAACTTGCCGTCGAGCTGGATCGCCGCGCTCCCCGACTTCTCCGCTTCGGCGAACGCGGCGACGACCCGCTCCGCGAAGTCGATCTCGGCATTGGTCGGGGTAAAGACGCGGTTGACGACGCCGACCTGGTTCGGGTGGATGCACATCTTGCCCTGGAAGCCGAGCCCGAGCGCGAGACGCGTCGAGGCCTCCAGCCCTTCCTCGTCCTGCAGATCGACCCACACGGTGTCGAGCGGCGCCTCGATGCCGGCGGCGCGGCTGGCGGTGACGACGCGGGCGCGAGCATAGGCGAGCTCGCCCTCCTCCCGGCTCCAGCGCATGTTGACGTCGAGGGTGAAGTCGCCCGCCCCGAACGCGCAGCGCCTGACTCGCGTGCCGGCGCCGAGGATCGTCTCGATCTCGGTCAGCCCGCGCGCTGTCTCGATGATCGGAATGAGGTCGATCCCGCGCCCCGGCAGCCCGCGCTCCCGCTCCAGGTTCGACAGCAGCCAGTCGATCGTCTGGATCGCCGCGGCGTTCTCGACTTTCGGCAAAATGATGCCGTCGAGCCCCGGTTGCACGATGGCGGTGAAATCGCCGTGGCAGAACTCGGTGTCGGCGGCATTGACCCGCACATAGAGGAGCCCGG
>DASUIE010000032.1:0-22008 GCA_036273175.1 Allostellaceae bacterium | reverse complement strand
CATGTCGAAGCGGGTGATCTCGATCCCCATCGTGCGGGCGAGCTGGCGGGCGACCTCGGTCTTGCCGACGCCGGTCGGCCCCGAGAACAGGTAGGAGCCGATGGGCTTTTCGGGGTCGCGCAGCCCGGCGCGGGCGAGCTTGATCGCCGAGACAAGAGCCTCGATCGCCGGATCCTGGCCGAACACCATCGTCTGCAAGTCGCGTTCGAGGTTTTTCAGCACCTCGCGATCGTCGCGCGACACGCTCTTCGGCGGGATGCGCGCCATCGTCGCGATGCAAGCCTCGACCTCCTTGGCGGTGATCGTCTTGCGGCGGCGGTTTTCCGGCACCAGCATCTGCGCCGCGCCGGTCTCGTCGATCACGTCGATCGCCTTGTCCGGCAGCTTGCGGTCGCCGATGTAGCGGTGCGACAGCTCGACCGCCGCCTTGATCGCCTCGGCGGTGTAGCGGACCTTGTGGTGGCGCTCGTAATAGGGCTTGAGGCCGCGCAAAATCTTGATCGAATCCTCGATCGTCGGCTCGTTGACGTCGATCTTCTGGAAGCGGCGGACGAGCGCGCGGTCCTTCTCGAAATAGTTGCGGTATTCCTTGTACGTCGTCGAGCCGATGCAGCGGATCACGCCGCTCGCCAGGGCCGGCTTCAACAGGTTGGAGGCGTCCATCGCCCCGCCGCTGGTCGCGCCGGCGCCGATCACCGTGTGGATCTCGTCGATAAACAGGATCGCCCCGGGATGCGCCTCGAGCTCGGCCAGCACGGCCTTCAGCCGCTCCTCGAAATCGCCGCGATAGCGCGTGCCGGCGAGCAGCGAGCCCATGTCCAGCGCGAAGATCGTCGCGTTCATCAAAACCTCGGGCACCTCGCGCTGCACGATGCGCCGCGCCAGCCCCTCGGCGATGGCGGTCTTGCCGACCCCGGGTTCGCCGACATAAAGCGGGTTGTTCTTCGAGCGCCGGCACAGAATCTGGACCGTGCGGTCGACCTCGGCCTCGCGGCCGATCAGCGGGTCGATCTTGCCGCCCTTGGCCTTCTTGTTGAGGTTGACGCAATAGGCGTCGAGTGCGTCATGCGCCCGCTTCTGCCCCTTTTCGCCGCGCTCCTCTTCCTCGGCGCCCTGGACCCGGCGGGTCTCCGAGCGGCCGGGCGCCTTGGCGATCCCGTGCGAGATGTAATTGACCGCGTCGAACCGGGTCATGTCCTGCTCTTGCAGGAAGTAGACGGCGTGGCTCTCGCGCTCCGCAAACATCGCGACCAGCACGTTGGCGCCGGTCACCTCCTCGCGGCCCGACGACTGCACATGGATCGCCGCGCGTTGCAGGACCCGCTGAAAGCTCGCCGTCGGCTTGGCGTCTTCGCTGTGGCTGGCGACCAGGTTGGTCAGCTCGTTATCGACATAGGTGGCGACGTCGCGGCGCAGCCGGTCGACATCGACGCTGCAGGCGCGGAGCACGGCGACCGCGTCCTGGTCCTCGGTCAAGGCGAGCAGAAGATGCTCGAGTGTGGCGTATTCGTGGCGCCGCTCATTGGCGTAAGCGAGCGCCCGGTGCAGCGATTTTTCCAAGTTGCGTGACAGCAACGACCTGATCCTTCTGCCTAGTCTTTTTCCAGCGTGCACTGCAGCGGATGCTGATGCTGCCGGGCAAAATCCATCACTTGGGTCACCTTGGTCTCGGCCACCTCGTATGTATAAACGCCGCAAATGCCGACCCCGCGCCGATGGACGTGCATCATGATCCGCGTCGCCTCCTGCCGGCTCTTGGCAAAGAAGCGCTCGAGGATGTGAACGACGAACTCCATAGGCGTATAGTCGTCATTAAGCATCAAGACCTTGTACATGGACGGCTTCTTCGTCTTCGGCTTGGCTTTGACGATGACGCCGGTTCCGGGCCCCCCCTCGCGTGGTGGTTCGTTGTCGCTCATCTCGCTCCAAACCGACGGCGATGCGGCCTCCTGCATGATATGGGCTTTGCCGGCGTCCGGGAAATGCTTTTACCGTTAGAACGCGTCACTCGGCGCGGTACGGGCGAGCCAGCAGCGCCTCGATCATCGCGCCAATGGAGAGGCCGCGGTGAAGGACGCCGTCGACCGCCTCGGTGATCGGCATCTCGACATCGAGCCGGCGGGCGAGTTCCGCCAGGGCCGCCGCTGTCGCCACCCCTTCGACGACCGAGCGGGTTCCCGCCAGCACCTCGCCGAGCCCGGCTCCCTGGCCGAGCGCGACGCCCAGCGCGTGATTGCGCGATTGCGTCGCAGCGCAGGTCAGCACCACGTCGCCCATGCCGGACAGGCCGCGAAACGTATCGGCGTCGGCCCCCTTGGCCTGGCCGAGCCGGGCGATTTCGGCGAGGCCCCGGGTGATCAGCGCTGCCCGCGCATTGTCGCCGAGCCCGCGCCCGTCGGTGATCCCGCAAGCGATTGCCAGCACGTTCTTGCCGGCGCCGCCGATCTCGGCGCCAATCGGGTCGTGCGACAAGTAGGGCCGGAATCGCATGGTGCCGAGGGCCGCCATGAACGCGCGGGCAATCGCCTCGTCGCGGCTGGCGACGGTCACCGCAGTCGGCTGGTCGCGCGCTACCTCGGCGGCAAAGCTCGGCCCCGAGAGCACCGCGGCCGGTACGAATGGGACAATTTCGGCGGCAATCTCCGACATCGTCTTGAGGGAACCGTTCTCGATGCCCTTGGCGCAGAGCAGCACCGGCACCCGCGGCGCGAGCACGGCCAGGACGCCGCGGAGGAATTGCGCCGGCACGGCGAGGACCGCCGCTTCCGCGCCGTCGAGCGCGGCCGCCGCGTCGTCGGTGGCGGAGATCGCGGGGTCGAGCGTCACGCCGGGCAGAAAAACCGGATTCTCGTGCCGCGCGTTGATCGTGGCGACCAGCGCCGAATCGCGCGCCCACAGGACCGGCTCGGAGCCGGCACGCCGGGCAACGACCGCCAGCGCGGTGCCCCAGGCGCCGCCGCCGAAGACGGCGAGCCGCCTCACTGCCCCCTGCCCTTCGGCGCGCGCGCGGAGCCTTCGGGGTCGAGCGGCCAGCGCGGCCGCACCGGGGCGTCGAGCCCGTCGGCGAGACCGAGGCGCAGCCGCTCCAGCCCGGCCCAGGCGATCATCGCGCCATTGTCGGTGCATAGCGGCGCCGGCGGCGCGACGAAACCGAGACCGGCCTCGGCCGCCAGCGCGGTCAGCCGGCCGCGCAGGCGCGCGTTCGCGGCGACCCCACCGGCCGCGACGAGGGTCCGCCCCTCCGGGTAGTGCCGGGTGAACCACGCGATCGCATGTGCGGTCCGGCTCGCCAGCGCCTCGCAGATCGCCCGCTCGACCGAGGCGGCGAGATCGGCAACATCTTCCGCCGCGAGGCTGCCAGCGGTTTCCACCCGCTCGCGGACCGCGGTTTTGAGACCTGAAAACGAGAAATCGCAGCCCTTGCGTCCGCGCAGCGGCTGCGGCAAGGCGAATCGCGCCGGGTTTCCGCCCTGCGCCGCGCGCTCGATCGCCGGCCCGCCGGGCTGCGCCAGACCGAGCAGCTTGGCCGCCTTGTCGAAGGCCTCGCCGGCCGCGTCGTCGCGCGTCGTGCCGAGCTGGACGAACCGCCCGACCCCGAGGCACACGAGCAGCTGCGAGTGTCCGCCCGAGACCAGCAGCAACAGGTAGGGAAATGCCACATCGTCGGTCAGCCGCGCGGTCAGCGCATGCGCCTCGAGGTGGTTGACCGCGATGTAAGGCTTGCCGGCGGCCCAGGCGAGCCCCTTGCCGGCCATCGAGCCGACCAGCAAGCCTCCGATCAGCCCGGGACCCGCGGATGCCGCAATCCCGTCGACCTCGCCGAGCCCCAACCCCGCCTCGTCAAGCGCCCGCCGCACCAGCCCGTCGACATGGTCGAGATGCGCGCGGGCCGCGATCTCGGGCACGACCCCGCCGTAAGGGGCATGCTCGGCGAGCTGGGACTGCACCAGATTGGCCCGGATGCGCATGCCACGCTCGCCGACGATCGCTACGGCGGTCTCGTCGCAGCTCGTCTCGATGCCGAGGACGGTCAAGGGCGCGGGCATGGGTGGCAAATGGCACGACCGCGGCAGGGCCGCAAGCCGCGCGTCGCCGGGTCAGGCGGGCGCCGCTTCCGATTCGTAGGTCTTGAGCACTTTTTCGGTCGCCGCCTCGATCTCGAGGAGCTTGACCGCGTAGCCCCACAAGGCCGCCGTGTAGCGCAAAACCGAGCGGCAGGTCTTGTCCTCGAGCAGCACGCCGTCATGGACGAAATGGGCGAGGATCAGGCAGCGATCGCCGGTCAGGTCGACATCGACCACCTGGATGTCCGGCTCGCGCCGCGACAGATCGTATTGGCGCGACAGCGCGGTGCGGATGCGGCGGTAGCCCCAATCGTCGTGGATCGCCTCGACCGTCAGCGCCGGCTTGCTCGCGTCGTCGGTGACGTGGAACAGCCGGAACTTCCGGATCATCGCCGGGCTCAGATACTGGAGGATGAAACTCTCGTCGCGATAATTGGCCCAGGCGTGGCGCAGCACGCCATAGGCGTCGCCACAGCCGGCGATGTCGTCGAACCACTCGCGGTCTTCCGGCGTCGGGTCGTTGCAGATGCGCTGGATGTCGGCCATCATCTCGAAGCCGAGCGCGTAGGGGTTGAGCCCACTGAATCGCGGGTCGTCATAACCCGGCTGGAACACGACGCTCGAATGCGAGTGCAGGAATTCGAGCATCGCGCCTTCGGTGATCAGCCCGCGATCGTGCAGCCTATTCATGATCTCGTAGTGCACGAAGGTGGCGCAGCCCTCGTTCATCAGCTTCAGCTGCTTCTGCGGGTAGAAATACTGGGACACGTGACGGACGATGCGGATCAGCTCGCGCTGCCAGTCATCGAGCCGCGGCGCCCGCTTTTCGATGAAATAAAGCAGGTTCTCCTCGGGCAGCCCGAGCTGCCGCTTCAGTTCCTGCTGGTGCTTGGTCGCCGCCTCCGGGTCGTCTTCATCCTTTTCCGGGGTCGGCACGGTGCGCCACAAATCGTTGTAGGTCGCCTCGTCGTAGGCCCGCCGCTCCTCGGCGCGGCGGCGCTCCTCCGCGAGGTTGGGCCGCGAGCGGTGGGCGTAGCGGTTGACGCCCTGGTCCTGCAGGGCATGCGCCGCATCGAGCACCCGCTCGACCGCGTCGAGCCCGTACTTTTCCTCGCACTGGGCGACGTAGTCGCGGGCGAAGCTCAGATAGTCGAGAATCCCGTCGGCATCGGTCCACTGACGGAACAGGTAGTTGTTCTTGAAGAAGTGATTGTGACCGACCGCCGCATGCGCCATGACCAGCGTCTGCATGGTCATGGAATTCTCCTCCATGATGTAGCAGATCACCGGGTTCGAATTGATGACGATCTCGTAGGCGAGGCCCTGAAGACCCTTTCGGTAGAGCGTCTCGTGATAGGCGAAACGCTTGCCGAAGCTCCAGTGACGGTACATCAGCGGCAGGCCGACCGACGCGTAGGCGTCGAGCATCTGCTCCGATGTGATGACCTCGATCTGAACCGGGTAGAAGTCGAGCCCAAGTTCGTCGACCGCGATGCGCTCGATCGCGTCATAGGTACGCCGCAGCGCGGCATAGTCCCAGTTAGATCCGGTAAAGAGAGGCGCGTCCGCCACTTCCAGCCGCGCGGCGCCGAGCTCGGCTTTCCTAGGCACGCACGCCTCCCTTCGCGAAAAGTTCGTGGAACACCGAGAAGATCTGGGCCGGATCGCCGACCCGCCGCATCGCGAAATGCGGATGCGCCGGCGCCACTTCGCTATACGCGCGCCACAGATCGCTGTCGCGCGACAGTCCGCTGAGCCCGCCGCCCATCCCGTCGCCAACCTCGACATAGGCGTAATACTGGCACAGCGGTAGCACCTCGCCGCCGAGGAGCGACACGCAGCGGCTGCTGTCGGCGCCGTAATTGTCGCCGTCGGAGGCTTGCGCGCCGTAAATGTTCCATCGGTCGGTCGGGTACCGCGTGCGCGCGATCTCGATCATCTTGTCGAGCGCGGTCGACACTACGGTGCCGCCGGTCTCGCGGCTGTAAAAAAACGTCTCCTCGTCGACCTCTTCCGCCGTCGATGTGTGACGGATGAACACGACATCGACATGGCGATAGCGCCTCACCAGGAAGACGTGAAGCAGCATGAAAAACCGCTTGGCGAGATCCTTCATCGCCTCGGTCATCGAGCCCGACACGTCCATCAGGCAGAACATCACCGCCTCGGTGTTGGGCTTCGGCACCCGCTCGTAGCGGCGGTAGCGCACGTCGATCGGGTCGATATAGGGGATGATCTTGCTGCGCCGGGTATTCCGTTCAAGGAGCGCCGCCAGCTCCGCGATCTCCTGCTCGCTGGCGCCGCTCTCCTTCGCGTCTGCGAGCTTTGCCTCAAGCGCCTCGATCTCCGCCAGCTTCGGCCGGTGCAAGGCGATGCGCCGGGCCATGCTGTTACGCATCGTGCGCGGAACGCTCAGGTTCGACGGTGTACCGGTGACGGTGTAACCGGCGCGCTGCAGATCGACGGCCGTGGTGTCTCGGAGGCTCTTCTTCACCAGGTCCGGAAGTTCGAGATCCTCGAAGAACAGGTCGAGAAACTCTTCCCGCGTCAGGGTGAATTCGAATGCGTCCTCCCCGCTGCCGTCGGGGCTGCCCTCGGAACCGCCGCGGCCTTCCCCGCCCTGCGGGCGCGGGATCTCGTCACCGCGGACGAATTCCTTGTTGCCCGGAACGACGATGTCGTTCTTGCCGGTCCGGCGGCTGTGATGAAACACCGGCTCGGTGATCCCGCGCGTCGGGATCGCCACCTTCTCGCCATGGTCCACATCGGCGACCTTGCGCTTGCGCAAGGCCTCCTGCACCGCCGATTTTACCTCGACCCGGGCGCGCCCCAGAAACCGCTGCCGGTTGCTGAGGCTCTTGCCCTTTGGATTGGGGCGACGATCGACAATGTTCATCGACACCTCCCGGCCGGGCCGCACGCCTACCCGGCCTTGTTCACCCGCATGTACCACTCGACGAGCCGCCGCACCTGGCGCTCGGTATAGCCGCGCGACACCATCCGCTCGAGGAAGTCGGCGTGCTTCTTCTCGGTGTCGGAATCCTTCTTGCTGCCAAAGCTGATCACCGGCAGAAGGTCCTCGACCTGGCTGAACATGCGCCGCTCGATCACCTCGCGCAGCTTCTCGTACGACTGCCACGACGGATTATGGCCGCCATGCGAGGCCCGCGACCGCAACGCGAACTTCACGACCTCGTTGCGGAAATCCTTGGGATTGGCGATGCCGGCCGGCTTTTCGATCTTCGACAGCTCCTGGTTCAACAGCTCGCGGTTCATCAGCTGCCCGGTGTCGGGATCCTTGTAGTCGCTGTCCTCGATCCAGGCGTCGGCATAGGCGACGTAGCGGTCGAACAGGTTCTGGCCGTAATCCGAATAGCTTTCGAGATAGGCCTTCTGGATTTCGTGGCCGATGAACTCGGCATAGCGCGGCGCCAATTCCGCCTTGATGAAATTGAGGTAGCGCTTTTCGAGCTCGTCGGGGAACTGCTCGCGCCAAATCGCCTGTTCGAGCACGTACATCAGATGCACCGGGTCGGCGGCCACCTCCTGCGTGTCGAAGTTAAACGTGCTCGACAGCACCTTGAAGGCGAACCGGGTGGAGATTCCGTCCATGCCCTCGTCGACGCCGGCCGCGTCGCGGTATTCCTGGGTCGATTTCGCGCGCGGATCGGTGTCCTTCAGGCTTTCCCCGTCATAGACCCGCATCTTCGAATAGACATTCGAGTTTTCGTGCGCCTTCAGCCGCGACAGCACGCAAAAGCGCGACAGGATGTCGAGGGTTGACGGGGCGCAGGCCGCCTCCGACAGCTCGCTGTTTTGCAGCAGCTTTTCGTAGATGTGCCGCTCCTCGGTGGCGCGCAGGCAGTAGGGCACCTTGACCACCGAGATACGGTCGATGAAGGCCTCGTTGTTCTTGTTGGTCTTGAAGCTCTGCCACTCCGACTCGTTCGAATGGGCGAGGATGATGCCCTGATAGGGGATGCCGCCGATATTCTCGGTCCCGCCGTAATTGCCCTCCTGTGTCGCCGTCAGGAGCGGATGCAGCATCTTGATCGGGGCCTTGAACATCTCGACGAATTCCATCAGGCCCTGGGTCGTGCGGTTGAGCCCGCCCGAGAAGGAATACGCGTCGGGATCGTTCTGGCTGTACATCTCCAGTTTGCGGATATCGACCTTGCCGACCAGGCTCGCGACGTCCTGGTTGTTCTCGTCGCCCGGCTCGGTCTTGGCGATGCAGATCTGCTTCAGCCGCGATGGCTGCAGCCTGATCACCGTGAACCGGGTGATGTCGCCGCCGAACTCTTCGAGGCGCTTCACGGCCCAGGGAGAGATCGTGCCGGTGAGGCGCCGGCGCGGGATGTTGTAGCGCTTCTCGAGCTCCTCGCCCATCGTCGACGGATCGAAGAGGCCCAGCGGACTCTCGAAAACCGGGCTGATCTCCTTGTCGGCCTTCAGGACGTAGATCGGCTCGTGCTCCATCAGCATCTTGAGCCGCTCGGCCAGCGACGACTTGCCGCCGCCGACCGGGCCCAGCAGATAGAGCACCTGCTTGCGCTCCTCGAGCCCCTGCGCGGCATGACGGAAAAAGCCGACGATCCGCTCGATCGTCTCCTCCATGCCGTAAAAATCCTCGAAGGCCGGGTAGACCTTGACCGTCCGATTCATGAAAATCCGGCCCAGTCGGGGATCCTGGCTGCTGTCGAGCATCGTCGGCTCGCCGATCGCCTTGAGCAGGCGCTCCGCGGGTCCGGCAAAGAAGGAGGGGTCGTCCGAGCACGCGCGGAGGTAATCCTCCAGCGAGTACTCCACCTCGCGACGATTTTCGTAAAGACGCGAGTACAGTCCGAAGATTCCATCGTCAAGCCGCATCTCACACCTCAATCGACGACCGTTCCGACCGATTCGGCCCCTTGATGATCCGCAGACGCAAACGCTGACCGCCGCAAAAAATCCGCAATGCGGCAGTGGATTATTCGCGTCGGCCGCGCGAGCATCCCCGAACCTTGCGATCGCGCCCCGCGACCGCCTTAGTTTCCAAGCGCCTTCCCCCGAAACATTCCAACCGCAAGCACCATGCCAAAGCTTTGTGGCGTCGCTACGGCACCGTCGCGTCTCCGCGCGGCCTGCCCGAACCCGCTGGCGAGCGGCAGGTGACCATCCGCCAGTTGGCTCATTCGAGCGTCAACTAAACAAGATTTTGTGGTCCCGATCTATCTACCGTCAGCATATATGACCCCGTCGGGAATCCAACCCCCCTTATCGCGCGGCCTCGGCGAGTTCCGCCGATGCTGCGGCCGCCTCTCGCCGTCGTAAGCCGCGGCCACATAACGACCATGCAAAAATATCGCGTCCTTTCGACACGGCCAGCCGGTTTCTGGCCCCAAAAGGATATCCCGCCGACGAATCGTCCAGCGTGTCCGCCGCGACACAGGGGTAGTCTTTAAGAGTTAGGAAACCGTCAAGGAAATATCAACGGGACGTGAGCCCGGCCACCGCGTCGGGCGACTGCGGCGCACGGGGCCGCGCTTTCGCGTGGGCCGCCCAATTGGCCGCCAGCCCGTCCGCCAGGCTCGCGGCCAGACAGCCATAGCTCGCATCGTTCATGTGCAGCCCGTCCGCGCCGGTCATGCCGCCGGCGAAGCGGCCCGCCGTCTGCCAAAAGCGCATCACCTCGAACCGGTGAAACAGGCCGACCGAGTCGTGCTCGGCGGTGTCTGCGATCAACTGCTCCATCGCCGGATAGGCCGGGCGGTTGAGGACGCGCGGCGCGAACTGCAGGTCCATCAGCACGACATCGATGCCGTCGCGCTTCAGCATCTCGACCCCGCGCTGCATCAGCTCGGCGTCGGCGGCGAGATCGTCGCGCCGCAGGACAGCGTTGGTGCCGATCTGCCAGATGACTAGGTCGGGGTGCGCGGCGACGACGTCGCGGTCGAGCCGCGCCAGCTCCTCGCCGGCATCCTCGCCGCCCTTGCCGCGATTGAGCACGGTCAGATCGACGCCGGGCAGGCGCCGCCGCAATTCGGCCTGAAGGCGGCTCGGATAGCTGGCTTCGGATGCGGTCGCCCCCGTTCCCGCAGTCGAGGACGAGCCGACGGCGACGATCAGCAGGGGCTTGCCGGTTTCGATCCGCTCGGCGCTGCGGTCGAGCGACCGGGCGATGGCGGTCAGGGCCGGCGGCGCGGCGCAATCCACCGGATCGGCGAGCGCGGCGGCCGGGAAGAGCCCGCCCGCGAGAAGGATGACGGCGGCAAGGCGGCCCGTCACGGTATCGCCAGCCGGATCGAGTGAGCGAGGCGCCGGCCGAGACAGTCATAGACCCGGGCGGCGAGTTTTGCGCGCTCCTCGGCGACGACGCCATCGAAGTTGAACATGTTCTGCTCGCTCCAGTATCGCATCATCTCGAAGCGCGGAAAAACGTATAGCCCGTTGAGCTCGCCTACCCTATGCAAGGCTAAGAGGTACCGCTGAAAATCGATCATCGCCGTGGTGCTGTGGGAGAATTGCATATCGACGAGGATTATGTCGATTGCCCGATTTTTGAGCTCATCGACGCCGTGCTGAAGGGCGCCGGCGTAATCGTCGACCTGGATGTCGCGCACCGCGTCGACCGTGCCCGACTCCCACACCACCAGCACGGGGTCCTCGGCCAGAACGTCACTGGGGAACCGCTCCACCATCTGCTGGGCCGATTGCCGCGCGACCCCCTTGTTGATGACCTTGATCTGCGCCTCCGGGAACTTCGCGGCGAGCGCCTCGCGCAGCCGCGCCGGATAGGCGAGATCGGGCGAGCCGGCGGCGGCGCCGGCGGTCGAGGCGCCGCCGATCGCGACGATCGTCACCGGCTCCTTGGCCGCGAGGCGGCTGGCGAGATGCGGCAGCGTGACGTCGACCTGCTGCAGCTCCGCCGGCACCTCGCACTCCCCGGGCGTGGCGCGCGCCGCTCCGATCGGCGCGGCGAGCAGCGAGACGGCGACGGCCCAGACCAAGCGTCTCACAGCGGGGCCTCGTCACTGCGGCCGGGGCGCGCTGCCACGGCCGGCCGTGGCGCCGGCACCCGGTCCATCGACTTGTACCAGTCGAGCATCTTGGCGGTCAGCAGCATCGCCCCGATCCCGACCGCGTTGACCGCTACCTGCATTGCCAACCGGTGCTGGTACTGGGCGAGGATGAAATGACCGAGCGCGGACAACACGATCCCGAGGCAGAAAACCTCGAGCGATTGCCGCCCCGCCAGCACGAGAGGGCGGGCCGCCCGCGAGGCCATGAAGCGTTCGTCCGGCCGCACCCAGGCCGCGACCAGCACGACGGTGGCAAAAAACGGGATCAGCCGGATCGGCGACAGATCGGTCTTGTTGACCGGCCATAACTCCTTGAGCAGCAGCGACGGGACAGCCGGCCACAGCCCGCCGATCGTCCAGCTCAGCCGCACCACGACGGCGAAGACGAGAACCGCGATCGCCAGCGGGATCAGCGCATGCGTCAAGGCCGGCGAGGTGCGGTCGCGCATCGCCATGTGGCCGAGCACTGCTCCCGAGACGAACAGGAATTGCCAGGCCAGCGGGTTGAAATACCAGGTCGCGCCCTCGGGATAGGCGGCGACGGAAAGGCTGAACACCTGCACCGCCAGGTACAGGAGAAAGGATCCTCCCAGCACCGCAAAGGGCCGGTATCGGATCCCCAGCAACATCGCAGGAAAGAGCAGCATCATCAGAATGTACAGCGGCAGAATGTCCAGGAATGTCGGCTGAAACTCCAGCAAGAGGGCCTGCATCACCGCGAGATGCGGGTGTACCAGAAAATCCGCGACCCGCATCTCCTCATTGTACATCGGGTTGTTGAAGGTCATCACGGTATACGACACTTCACCGATAAAGATAACAAAGAGGAAAACATGGGCAACGTAAAGCTGCCACGCGCGGCGCCAAATCTGCGCCGTCGCGTAGAGCGCCCCTTTCGCGATCAGCCGCTGGCCATAGACCAGAGCCGCCGTGAACCCGGAAATGAAGATGAAGACTTCCGCCGCATCGTAAAATCCCACCGCTTGCAGAGTGAAATAACTCAAAATGTTCTCGGGGATGTGATCGACGAAAATAAAGATCAGCGCGACGCCGCGGAAGAAGTCGAGCCGGAGGTCACGCGTGCTGGATGGTGCGGGCAAGCGCGGCTACACTCCTGCAGAGATTGGGCGGGTTAACCCTAGCGGGACGAGCGATGGCAGGGAAGAGCTTGGCCGACCTCGGCATCCGCCGGGTCGCGGTGATCGGGGGCGGGACGATCGGGGCGAGCTGGGCCGCCTATTTCCTCGCCCGCGGCCTGCGCGTCTCGGCGACCGATCCGGCCCCGGGCGCGGAAGGCTTCATCCGCCGCTTTGTCGCCGAGGCCTGGCCGGTGCTGGAGCGGCTCGGCGCGGTCGTTCCCGGCGCCGACGCGAATGCGCTGGAGTTTCACGGCGAGCCCGAGGCGGCGGCCGCCGGCGCCGACTTCGTCCAGGAAAACGCCCCCGAGCGCGAGGAGGTGAAGATCCCGCTGCTGCGCCGGATCGACGCCGTGCTGCCGCCCGAAACCGTGATCGCGTCGAGTTCGTCGGGCCTCTTGATGAGCCGGCTGCAGACCGAG
The DNA here is from genome assembly GCA_036273175.1 of Allostellaceae bacterium. Taxonomy (GTDB): domain Bacteria; phylum Pseudomonadota; class Alphaproteobacteria; order ATCC43930; family CGMCC-115725; genus DATARH01. The sequence continues at coordinate 9,325 of DASUIE010000032.1, read as the reverse complement.
TGCGCGCATCCCGAGCGCTGCGTCATCGGGCATCCGTTCAACCCCCCGCATCTGATCCCGCTGGTCGAGGTGGTCGGCGGCGCCAAGACCGGCGAAGCGGCAATCCTGCGCGCCCTCGACTTCTACGGCGCGATCGGCAAGCGGGCGATCCGCATCCGCCGCGAGGTGCCGGGCCATGTCGCCAACCGGCTGCAGGCGGCGCTGTGGCGCGAGGCGGTCGCGCTGGCCGAGGCCGGGGTCGCCTCGGTCGCCGACATCGACGCCGCGATCAGCGAGGGGCCGGGGCTGCGCTGGGCCCTGATGGGTCCGCATCTGACGTTCCACCTCGCCGGCGGCACCGGCGGGATGGAGCATTTCCTCGACCAGTTCACCGGGCCGATGCAGGCCTGGTGGGACACGCTCGGCAACCCGCGTCTGTCGCCCGAGCTCCGCCAAAGCCTCGTCGACGGCGTTGCCGACGAAGCCGGCGGCCGCGACATCGACGCCCTCGCGGCCCGGCGCGACCAGTTTCTGGTGGATTTGCTCCGGCTGAAGGGCGAGGTCTAGCCCTATTTTAGATGCAGAAATTCCCACGGTGCTGGGTCGCCCGCGCCACGAGGTGATCGAATGAACGCTCGCCGAGAATTTCTCATCAGCCTGGCCAGCGCGCTTGCGTGGTCCTTGCCGGCGTGGGCGCAGTCGCCTCGTACGATGTACCGGATAGGATTCTTGGGAAACACCACGGCGGCTCTCGAGGCCAACCTCGTGGAGCCGTTTCGGCAAGGCTTGCGCGACCTCGGCTATGAGGAAGGCCGCAACATCACTATCGAGTACCGATGGGCCGAAGGAAAATATGAGCGGCTTCCCGCGTTGATTACCGAATTGGTCGCCCTGAATCTCGACGTGATGGTGACCGCCGGCACCCCCGCCACACTCGCGGTAAAAAAGGCAGCGGTCTCGGTGCCGCTAGTCGTGGCTGCTATCGGAGATCCCGTCGGCGCCGGTGTGGTGCCGAGCCTCGCGCACCCCGCCGGCAACATTACGGGGCTCAGCGCGACGGCGACCGACCTTGAAGGCAAGCGGCTGCAATTGCTCGGGGAAGTTGTTACCGGCCTGTCGCATATCGCGGTAATGTGGAATCCGTTAAACCGCGTTTTTCAGGAAATTTCTATCAAACAACTGAGCGCCGCCGCCAAAACACTGAAAATAAAGGTGCAATCGGTTCCCGTTCGCACAGCGGAAGATCTAGACGCTGCGTTCGCCACCCTCGTGAAGGATAAGCCGCAGGCGCTTATCATCCTGGCGGACCGCATCTTTCTGCATACTCGCGCCCGGCTGATGGATTTTTCCGCGCGAACCCGCTTGCCGGGAATATACGCATACCGGGAATTGGTCGAGGCGGGCGGATTGATGTCCTACGGGCCAAGCTACGAGGATTTGCACAGGCGTGCCGCTACCTACGTAGACAAGATACTGAAAGGTTCGAAACCGGCCGACCTCCCTATTGAACAACCGACCAAGTTCAATCTCGTCATCAACCGCAGAGCGGCAGAAGCGCTCGGCTTGACGATCCCGGGATCGGTCCTCGCTCTCGCCGACGAGGTGATCGAGTAAGCTCACGGACCTAGCTCAGCGCCGGCCGCAGCCGCTCGACCGCCTCGGCGATCGAGGCGGGATCGCGGGCGAAGCACATCCTGAGCCACCCCTCGCCCATCGGGCCGAACGCGGCGCCCGGCGCCAGCCCGACCTTGGCGGTATGCAGAAGCTCCTTGGCGAAGGCGACGCTGTCGGCAAGCCCGTCGACGCGCAGGAATGCATAGAAGGCGCCCTCGGGCCGGGCCACCGCGACCCGGCGGCAGGATCGCAGCCCGTCGATCGCGACATCGCGCGCGGCCTGGAACCGCGCGACAGAGCTTTCGACGAAATCCTCGCCCTCGTGGATCGCGACGATCGCCGCCCGTTGCAGAAAGGTCGGCGCGCCGCTGGTGTTGAACTCGACGAGCTTCTCGATCTCCGGCAGCAGCGCCGGCGGCAGCGTCATCCAGCCGAGCCGCCAGCCGGTCATCGCCCAGGCCTTCGAAAAGCTGTTGACGACGATGACGCGGTCCTCGGCCTCGCTCTGCTCGAGAAAGGATCGCGCCGCGCGGTTGCCGTAGACGATCCGGCCATAAACCTCGTCGGCGATCAGCCACAGCCCGCGCTTCCGCGCGAAAGCGAGGAGCCCAACCAGTCGGGTTCGACGGCGAATTGACGAAGATGCCGCGGGTGCGCGCGTCGCAAGCGGCGAACAGCTTTTCCGGGTCGAGCCGCCAGCCGCCACCCTCAGCCGCGTCGAGCGACACGAGCCGCGGCTCGCCGCCCATGATCGACACCGCCGCGGCGATATTGGGCCAGATCGGCGCGACGATCACCAAATTGTCGCCGGGATCGATCAGCATCTGCGCGACCAGCATCAGCGCATTCATGCCCGCGCTCGTCACCGCCACCCGTTCCGCCGCGATCTCGCGGCCGTAAAGCCGGGTCAGGTAATCACCGATCGCGCCGCGCAGCTCGGGTAGTCCGGCCTTGTGCGTATAGAAGGTCTCGCCCACCGCGATCGCCCGGCTCGCCGCCTCGCCGATAAAGCTGGGGGTCGGCAGATCGCCCTCGCCGTACCACAGCGGGATGATGTCGGGATTGCCGAATCCGAGAGCCGAGACCTCGGCTATTCGCGAAGCGGGCAAGTCGCGAATTTTTTCGCGAATCGGACTTGAACTCGCTTGCAGCGTCCCCACCTTTGTGACAGTATGTAACTCATCGTAACACTTCGTGGCAGGCAAGAACCTTTTTTTGCCTTTACAGAGCCGGCTCCGCCGGCTCTTTTAATTTCAGCGATTTAGCCTATTCAAGCAATATCTTGGCGTACCGTGAACGCCGCTTCGGTCTTGGCGCGGATCTCGTCGATTGTAACATCGGGCGCGGCCTCGACCAGCTCCATCCCGCCGCCCTTTTTGTCGATCGCGAAGACGCCGAGATCGGTGATCACCATGTCGACGACGCCGGCCCCGGTCAGCGGGAGCGTGCAGCGGTGCAGCAGCTTCGGCTCGTCCTTCGCGGTGTGCTCCATTAGTACGACGACGCGCTTGACCCCCGCGACCAGATCCATCGCCCCGCCCATGCCTTTGACGACCCGGCCGGGGATCATCCAGTTGGCGAGGTCGCCGTTCTCGGAGACCTGCATCGCGCCGAGGATGGAGAGATCGATGTGCCCGCCGCGGATCATCCCGAACGAGGCGGCGCTGTCGAAATAGCTCGTCGTCGGCAGCTCGGTGATCGTCTGCTTGCCGGCGTTGATCAGGTCGGGGTCCTCGTCGCCCGCGAACGGGAATGGCCCCATGCCGAGCATGCCGTTCTCGCTCTGGAGCTGGACGGTGATCCCGGCCGGGATGAAATTCGACACCAAAGTCGGGATGCCGATACCGAGATTGACGTAGAACCCGTCCTGCAGCTCGCGGGCGGCGCGCGCCGCCATCTCATCGCGTGACCAGGCCATCCGGTCTCTCCTCTAATTCCGCTGCCGCACGGTGCGCTGCTCGATCCGCTTCTCGAACGAGTCGCCATGCACGATGCGCTGCACGAAAACGCCGGGGGTGTGAATCTGGTCGGGCTCGATCTCGCCGGGGTCGACGAGCTGCTCGACCTCGACGACGGTGACCTTGGCGGCGGTCGCCATCACCGGGTTGAAGTTGCGCGCGGTCTTGCGGAAGACGAGGTTGCCCTCGCGGTCCGCCTTCCAGGCATGGACGATCGCCAGGTCGGCGAAGAGACCGCGCTCCATGACATAAGTCGCGCCGTCGAAGTCGCGCGTCTCCTTGCCCTCGGCGACCAGGGTGCCGACGCCGGTCTTGGTAAAAAACGCCGGAATGCCGGCGCCGCCGGCGCGGATACGCTCGGCGAGCGTGCCCTGCGGGTTGAATTCGAGCTCCAGCTCGCCCTTCAGATAAAGTTCGGCGAAGAGCTTGTTCTCCCCGACATAGGACGAAATCATTTTCTTGATCTGGCGCGACTCGAGCAACACGCCGAGCCCGGCGCCGTCGACCCCGGCATTGTTCGAGACGGCGGTGATGTTCTTGATGCCGGAGGCGCGGATCGCGGCGATCAGCTTTTCGGGGATCCCGCACAGGCCGAACCCGCCCGCCATCACCATCATGCCGTCATGCAGAAGGCCCGAAAGGGCCGTCTCGGCGTTGGGGTAGACCTTGTCCATCGGCTGCTCCAGCGGGGTACGCGCCGGTCATAAGGCGCGCGCCGCCTCGCTGTCAAATTACGGCGTCGCGCCGCCGGCTCATCCGCCGAAATGCCAGGTCAGCGACAGAAGAACCTGCTGGATGCCGTAAGCCGAGGCGAACCGCTTGCCGCCGGTGAAAACGCCGTCGACGATCAACCCGGGCGCGGTCGTGAAACGCGGGGTCGTCGTCGCCATGTAGCGGTAATCGAGGTCGGCGCTCACCTCCGGCGCGATCTCGTAGCTCAGCCCGGCGATGCCCTGGTAGCCGAACGCCCACTCGGTATCGTCATCGACGCTCGGAATTCCGAGCACCGCGACCTGCGCCTCGTCATGCAGCGCGACCAGCCCGATGCCCGCTCCGAGATGCGGGCTGACCGGCAAGCCAATATCCAGGTCGTAGATCGCGTTCGTCATCAGCATGTCGGCCGTGCGCTCGCCTTCGGCCGGATGCCGCGCGAAGTGGTTGAGGCTGTTCGACTGATGGCGGAATTCTTCCTCGACGCGCCAGGGACCGAACCGGTAACCGGCGCGCACGCCGAGCGCATAACCGTTGTCGAAAGTCTGCGGGAACACCCGAGGCGGCAGATGTCCTTCCTGGTTGCCGAGCGCGGTCCAGCCGCCCTCCCCGCCGAGGTACCACCCGGACTTCTGGGCCCACGCAGGCGAGGCAGCCGCGATCGCTGCCAGGATAATCGCGGCGAAAATGCTGCGCGTCACGGTTCCCCCCTCGACGGCCGCCTTATAGCGAGTGGCCGGGCGCAGAAAAAGAGGCCGCCCGAAGGCGGCCTGAAAGTCTGAGGGGAGGATGCCCCAAAAGGGCAAACGCGCACCCCGCAGGAGCGCGTAGTCCCTAGAATGCGCGGGAAAGATCACCGAAGCGTTAACATTGCGCGGGTCGCGGCCGGTAGGACCCGGCATGCGAAGAAAATCCTTGCATCGCCCTCCGGCGCGCCCGAAATTGACGGCGAGGCTGGGGTGCTGCCGCGGCGCGCTGATCGCGCGGTCGGGGCGGCTGAGATCAGACCCACTGAACCTGGTCGGGCCGTGCCCGGCGAAGGGAGTCCGTCATCACCACACAAACCGCCCAAACGACGCACCGGCCGCGCACCGTCGTCATCGGCGCCGGCGTCGTCGGGTTGTCGCTGGCCTGGCGCCTCGCGCAAGCGGGCTGCGCGGTCGCCGTCTACGACAAGGGCGAGGCCGGGCACGGCGCGAGCTGGGCCGCGGCGGGGATGCTCGCGGCCACGGTCGAGACCGAGCCCGGCGAGGAGACGTTGCTGTCGCTGACCCTCGAAAGCCAGCGGCTGTGGCCGGATTTCACCCGCGAGCTCGAAGCCGCTTCCGGTCTCGGCATCGGCTACCGCGACGAGGGCACGATCGTCGTGGCGCTGAACCGCGACGACGCCGAGACGCTGCGCCATTCCTACGAGTTCCAGAAAGGGCTCGGCCTCGACCTCGACTGGCTGTCGGCCGCCGAGGCGCGCCGCCGCGAGCCGCACCTGAAACCGGGCGTCGCCGCGGCGGTCTATTGCCGCAACGACCATCAGGTCGACAACCGCCGCCTCGCTATCGCTTTGGCCGCAGCCTGCCGCGCCGCCGGGGTCGAGATCGTCGAGCAATGCGCGGTTCGCGAGCTGCTTTTCGCGGGCGGCCGCGCCGCCGGCATCCTCACCGATCAGGGCGAGCGGCGCGCCGACACGGTCGTGCTGGCGGCCGGCGCCTGGTCGCGGCAGATCGGCGGCATCCCGGCTCCGCACTTGCCGCCGGTGCGCCCGATCAAGGGCCAGATGATGGCGCTGCAGATGGACCCGGCGGCGCCGCTGATCCGCCATGTCGTCTGGGCGCCGCACAGCTACATGGTGCCGCGCGAGGACGGCCGGCTGATCGTCGGCGGCACGGTCGAGGAGCGCGGCTTCGACACGAGCCTGACCGCCGGCGGGCTCCTCGCCCTGCTCGACGGGGCGTGGCGGGCGGTGCCGGCGATCGAGGAATTGCCGATCGCCGAGACCTGGGTCGGCTTCCGCCCCGGCTCGCGCGACGACGCGCCGATGCTGGGGCCGAGCGGGATCGACGGGCTCGCCATCGCGACCGGGCACCACCGCAACGGTATCCTGTTGACCCCTGCCACCGCGGCGGTGATGAGCGAGTTCGTCCTGACCGGCCGGCTTTCCGAGCTGGCGCGGCCCTTCAGCCCCGAGCGTTTCGCCCCGCCGGCGCAGATGGAGGCGGCGGCGCAATGACGGCGCTGCGGATCAACGGCGAGGAGACCGAACTCGCAGTGGCGACGGTCGCGGAGCTGCTCGCCGAGCGCGGCATCGACCCAGCGGCGCGGTTTCTCGCCGTCGCCGTCAATGGCGCCGTTATCCGCCGTGCCGATTGGAGCGGCGCAAGGCTCTCTCCCGGAGACCAGGTCGAGATCGTCCGCCCGTTGCAGGGCGGCTAGAATTTTCGTGTAGGATGCCCCCCATGAGCCCCCAGAGCGACCCCCTTCTGATCGCCGGAACCGCGCTGAGATCGCGCCTGTTCCTCGGCACCGCCGGCTACCCGAACCAGCAGGTCATGCTCGACTCGCTGGAGGCGAGCGGCGCCGAGCTGGTCACGATGTCGATCCGCCGGATCAGCCTCGAAGGGTACTCCGGGAGCCTTGTCGACCTGCTGAGCGGGCGCTGTCGGCTCCTTCCCAATACCTCGGGCTGCGTCACCGCGAAGGACGCGATCCTGACCGCCGAGCTCGCCCGCGAGGCGCTCGATACCAACTGGGTCAAGCTCGAGCTGATCGGCGACCGAGAAACGCTCTATCCCGATGTCGAGCAGCTCGTGCCCGCCGCCGACGAATTGGTGCGGAAGGGCTTTGTCGTGCTGCCCTACTGCAACGACGACCCGGTCACCTGCCAGAAGCTCGCCGATGTCGGCTGCGCCGCGGTGATGCCGCTGGGCTCGCTGATCGGCTCCGGGCGCGGCATCGCCAATCCGGCGGCGATCGAGTTGATTTGCGCGCGCAGCCCGGTGCCGGTCGTCCTCGACGCCGGTATCGGCACCGCTTCCGATGCCGCGAAGGCGATGGAGCTGGGTTGTGACGCCGTGCTCGTCAACACCGCCGTCTCCAAGTCGCACGACCCGCGGCGGATGGGCGCGGCGATAAAGGCCGCAGTCGAAGCCGGCCGCCTCGCGCGCCTTGCCGGCCGTATCCCGATGCGCAGCTTCGCCGAGCCGTCGAGCCCGCAGCTGGGGCTGGTCGGAACCTAACTCGCCCACCCTGGCGTTAGCGGCGTCATGGACCCCGCCCCACTCTCGGCCCCGCACCCGTGATCAGGGTGCTGCGGGTTCTGGCGCGACTGGTCTTCGTGACCGGGATCATGGTCGCGCTCGCCGCCGCCGGCGGGGCCGCGCTGCTGATTTCGCATTACGGGCACGACCTCCCCGACCATCAGCAGCTCCTGAGCTATCAGCCGCCGACCGGGACGCGGGTTTACGGCGCCAACGGCGACCTGATGGCCGAGTTCGCGACCGAGCACCGCATCCTGACGCCGATCAAGGACATTCCGCCGCTGGTCGTTCATGCCTTCCTGGCCGCCGAGGACCGCGAGTTCTTCAGCCATGGCGGGGTCAACCCGTTCTCGATCATCCGCGCCGCCGTCGCCGATCTCGTGCGCTACCGCCGCGGGCAGAGGCCGCTCGGCGCCTCGACGATCACCCAGCAGCTCGTCCGCCACTTCCTGTTGACCAACGAGGTCTCGATCCCGCGCAAGATCAAGGAGGCTCTGCTCGCCTACCGGATCGAGCGCTATCTCAGCAAGGAGCGCATCCTCGAGATCTATCTCAACGAGATTTATCTCGGCGCCGGCGCCTACGGGGTCGCGGCGGCGGGCGAAATTTATTTCTCGAAAAAGCTCGACCAGTTGACCCCGGCCGAGGCGGCGACGCTGGCGGCGCTGCCCAAGGCGCCGCATGCCTACAATCCGTTCCGCAACCCGGTCCAGGCCAAATACCGCCGCGACTGGGTGCTAGCGGGGATGGTGCAGATGGGCTGGCTTTCGCCCGACGCCGCGCGCGTCGCGACGGCCAAGCCGATCCGCCTCAACCCCGGCGGCACCGAGCCCGATATCGGCGATGCGGGGTATTTTGTCGAGGATGTGCGGCGCGAGCTGATCGCCCGGTTTGGCGAGAAGCTGGTCTATGAGGGAGGCCTTCGGGTCCATACCAGCTACAGCGCCGCGCAGCAGCACATGGCCGAGACCGCCTTTCGCGATGGGCTCGTCGCCTATGACCGCCGGCATGGCTGGCGCGGACCGCTGCAGCGGCTCGGCAACCCGCGCGCCGCGCTGGCCGCGCTCGCCGGCACGCCGACCCCGCCGGGCATCAATACCTGGCAGGTCGCCGCGGTCACCGCAATCGACCGCGGCAGTGCGCAGATCGCCCTGAAGGGCGGCATGCAGGGCCGCATCCAGCTTGGCGAGCTGCAATGGGCGCGCGCCACCCTGCCGGACCAGCGGCTCGGGTCTCCGGTACGCTCCGTCGGAGACGTCGTCCTCCCCGGCGATTTGGTTCTGGTCGAGCACCTCCCCGGCCCCGCGCCGCTTTACGGCCTGCGCCAGCTTCCCGATATCAGCGGCGCCGTCGTCGTCATGGATCCAAAAACCGGGCGCGTCCTCGCCGATGTCGGCGGCTGGGACTTCAAGTCGAGCCAGTTCGACCGCGGGACACAGGCTCGCCGCCAGCCCGGCTCCGCGATCAAGCCTTTCGTCTACGTCACCGCGCTGCAAGGCAATTTCACCCCGTCCAGCGTGATCATGGACGCGCCGATCTCGCTGCCGCAGGGACCGGGCATGCCGGAATGGAGCCCGGTCAATTACGAGGGCACCTCGGTCGGGCCGACGACGCTGCGCCAGGCGCTGGTGCATTCGCGCAATTTGGCGACGGCGCGGCTCGCCTCGATGATCGGCCTTCGCTCGATCGCCCGGACGGTTGAGAGCTTCGGCATCATGGACAAGATGCCGCTCTACTACTCGATGGCGCTCGGCGCCGGCGACACCACGCCGCTTCGCCTGACCGCGGCCTATGCGATGCTCGACAACAGCG
>DASUIE010000031.1:0-23127 GCA_036273175.1 Allostellaceae bacterium | reverse complement strand
GCCATGACCCACAGGCTGGCGCCGCCGATAATCGAGTTTTGCGGGGCGCCCTTGACGTCGGGGTAATAGGGCAGCTCGGTGACCCCGAACGCGAACTTGGCGCCCTTCTTGACCGCGCCGTAGAAGCCGATCGAGTTTTGGATCATGCCGCATTCGCCGCTGATGAAGCTGCCCTCGGGCTCGGTGGTGCGTCCGCGGTAGTCGAAGCTCTTGTCCTTCTGCGCCGCCGCCAGATTGGCGATGTGGCGGACCACGGTCGGGTTGTTGATTTCGAGCACCGCGCCGGGACCGCCAAGCCCATTCTGCAGCGTGCCGATCGGGATGTTGTGCCAGGCGCTGAAATTCTCGATCTGGACCCAGCTTACCCAGGCCGAGGTGAAGCCGCAGGGAATGCCGGCGGCGCGCAGCTTCTTTGCGGCCTCGAAGGTCTCGGGCCAGGTCTTGGGCGGCTTTTCGGGGTCGAGCCCGGCCTTTTTGAAGGCGTCCTTGTTCCAGTAGACGACCGGGGTCGAGCTGTTGAACGGCAGCGACAGCATCTTGCCCTCGGGGGTGCTGTAATAGCCGCTGATCGCCGGCAGATAGGCCGCGGGGTCGAATTTCTCGCCGGCGTCGGCCATCAGCTGGTAGACCGGCTTGACCGCGCCCTTTGCCGCCATCATCGTCGCCGTCCCGACCTCGAACACCTGCACGATGTCCGGCGCCTTGCCGGCGCGATAGGCGGCGATCGCCGCGGTCATCGTCTCCGCGTAGGAACCCTTGAAGACCGGCAGAACCTTGTATTCGCTTTGCGATTTGTTGAAATCCTCGGCGATCTTGTTGACGCGCTCGCCGTTGACGGCGGTCATCGCGTGCCACCACTGCAATTCGATCGGATCGGCGGCCGCCGTCCCGGATAGAGTCGCGACAATCGCCGCCAGCGCGGCGGCCAGGATCGTCGACCGCATGATGCACCCCCCTTGAACGGCGGTTCGCCGCCGCTGCCATTCTGTGACGCCGCACCTTGCCAAATCGCGACGGGAGCGGGAAGCTTTTGTGACGGTGGAGGCGACCGATGGCGCTGAATTTGCCGCGGCCCTGGCGCGAGGTCTTGCCGCTCGACGAGATGCATCGCCGTGCCGCCGCCCTGGAGCTTGGCGCCCCGGTGGCGATTCGCCTCAGCGACCGCGCCCGGCGGATTTCACTGAAGATCGACGCCGACGCGCGCGGGATCGAGCTGGTGCTGCCGCGCGGCGCGCGCGGAGAGGCGGGGCTCGCCTTCCTCGAAAAGCAGCGCGGCTGGATCGTGGCTCGGGTCGCGGCGCTCCCCGCCAAGGTGCCGTTCGCCGACGGCGCCGTCATCCCAATCCGCGGCGCGCCGCACCGCATCCGCCATGAAACCGACGCCGCGGCGCCGCCGGTCGCGATCGTCGATGGCGAGATCAGGGTCAAGGGCGATCCCGCCCATCTCGGCCGCCGCGTGCGCGACCACCTGATCGGCCTTGCCCGACGCGAGCTGTCGGCCCGCGCCCGCGACTGCGCCGCCCGGCTAGGCCGGCCCGTCGGGCGGATCGGCGTTCGCGACCCCAACAGCCGCTGGGGAAGCTGCTCGTCGGCGGGAAACCTGTCTTTCAGCTGGCGGCTGGTGCTCGCGCCCGACGCGGTGATCGACTATGTCGTCGCCCACGAGGTCGCGCACCTCGCCGAAATGAACCATTCGCCGCGCTTTTGGCGGCTGGTCGAAACCCTTTATCCCGGCAGCGCCGCGCCGCGCGCCTGGCTCAGGCGGCACCGCGCCCGCCTGCTCTCCTACGGCTGAAACGAAATCCGGCCGCGCTGGGCGGCCGGATCCCGCCGGTAGGCGAGCCTAACGGGTGGTCGAGCCGGTCCCGTGGGTGCCGGTGCTGCTGCCGGTGCCGCCGCCGGCGCCCGGATTGGTCGGGGACGAACTGCCCGTCGACGGGGTCATGCTCGGGTTCATCGACGCGGGCGGGGTGCTCGAGCCCGAGCCGGCGTTCGGCGAGGTCGAGCCGTTGCCCATCAGCTTGGCCATCGTCTGCTGGTCAAGCTCGGAATTCGCGGGCAGACCGTTTTTCTGCTGGAATTTCGACAGCGCCGAGGCGGTCTCGGGACCCATCTGGCCGTCGATCGCGCCGTTATAGAGGCCCTGCGACTTGAGCTGCTGCTGGGCTTGCTTGATGGTTTCCGGCGACTGCGCATCCATGCTGGCGTCGGTATTGGCGGCCGAGCTGTGAGTCGTGGCGGCGCCGGTTGACGGCGAGGTCACGCCCGAGCTGGTCGATGACGGCGAACTGGTCGACGGCATCGTCGAGCGCGGGGAAGTCGAGGTCTGCGCCGTGGCCAGGCTGGTCGTCGCCAGGGCGACCGAAGCGACGACCGCGGCGGCAGTCAGAAAGCGTTGCATCATATTCCTCCGATTGAAGCGACGCGAATTCGCGTCCTCCAACTGGGCAACGGAGTCGCCGGCCCGAGGTTCCCCCTCAGGCCGGAGCCGGAGCCCGCCGCATCAGCCACAGCAGCAGGAGGAGCGCGGGTACGCAGGCGAGCGTGCTGAGCACGAAGAACGGGACCCAGCCGAGCCGGTCGGCGAAATAACCGCCCGACGCCGCCAGCACGTTGAGCCCGAATGTCGCCAGCGAGGAGAGCAGCGCGTATTGGGTCGCCGTGAAGTCGCGGTGGCACAGCCCGGACAGGTAGGCGACAAAGGCCGAAGAGGCCATCCCGCCGGTCAAATTCTCGGCGCCGATCGTCACCGCCAGCATCGCGAGGTCGTGCCCCGCCCAGACCTGGACAGCGTACATCAGGTTCGACAGCGCCTGCATCCCGCCGCATACCAGGAGCGAGCGGAAGATGCCGAGCCTCAGCACCAAAATGCCGCCGACGGCGACCCCGGCGAGGGTGGCGAGAACGCCGTAGATTTTGCCGATTGTCGCCACCTCGACCTTGGTGAAGCCGAGCGCGACGTAAAGCGGGTTCGCCATCGAGCCGGCCAGGGCGTCGCCGAATTTGTAGAGCACGATAAAGACAGCGATCGCCGCGAGCTGCGCCGCCCCGTTGCGCCGGACCATGTCGATGAACGGGGCCGCCACCGCGCGGCTGAGCCAACTCGCCGTGCCGTCGGCCGATTGGGTCGCGGCGCCGTCCCCGGGTTCGGGGGTGAACCACACCGTGGCCATGCCGACCAGCATCAGCGCCGCCATCACCGCATAGGCGAAACGCCAGCCGCCATAGCTCGCCGCGTAGAGCGCCCCCGCCCCCGAGGCGAGCATGCCGAACCGGTAGCCCCATTGGGTCGCCGCCGCGCCGGCCCCCTGCTCCTCGGGAAGCAGCAGCTCGATGCGGTAGGCGTCGATGACGATGTCCTGGCTCGCCGACAGGAACGCGACGACGACCGCCGCCAGCGCCGTCGCCGCCGGGTCGATGCGCGGATCGGAAGAGCCGAGCCAGACGATCGCGACAGCCAGCAGCGCTTGGATCGCCAAGGCCCAGCTTCGCCGCCGTCCGAGCCGCCGGGTCAGATACGGGATCGGCATCCGGTCGATCAGCGGCGACCACAGGAATTTGAGGCTGTAGGAGAACCGCACCAGCCCAAACAGCCCGATCGCGGTCAGCGACACCCCGAGCTCGGCGAGCCAGTACGACAGCGTGCCGAAGGTCAGCGCCAGCGGCAGCCCGCTCGAAAACCCCATCAGCAGCACGGCGACGAGGCGCGGCCGGCGATAGACCGCGAAGGCGCCGAGAAAGGTCCCGCTAATGGCGCGCGCCCTATTTGGCGTCTGCGGCCACCTGCATCTTCACGATCTTGTCGGGGTCGAGGACTTTGCCGTTTTGCGCGGGGTCGCCCTTTTTGATGCGGTCGACGAACTCCATCCCCGAGCTCACCTGGCCCCATACCGTGTATTTGCCGTCGAGCTGCGTCGCCGGGCCGAAGGTGATGAAAAACTGGCTGTCGGCGCTGTCCGGATCGGAGCTGCGGGCCATCCCGACCGTGCCGCGCACGAACGGCGTGTTGCTGAACTCGGCCTTCAGCGGATGGCCCGAACCGCCGGTGCCGTTGCCGTTGGGATCGCCGGTCTGTGCCATGAACCCGGCGATGACGCGGTGGAACGGCAGCCCGTTATAAAAGCCGCGGCGGGCCAGCGCCTTGATTTGCGCGCAGGTCTTCGGCGCCAGGTCCGGCCGCATCTGGATCACGACGCGCCCGTACTGCGTGTCGAGATAGATCGTGTCTTCGGGACCCGCCGCGCCGGCCGCGCCGGCGAAGCCCAGGGCCGCGACCAGCGCCAGGAGCCGCAGAACATGCTTCATCGGGCTATTCCTTCACGTCGGCGGCGACCTGCAGCTTGACGATCTTGTCGGGGTTTTCGACCATGCCGTTGCGGTGCGAATCGCCCTTTCTGATCGCGTCGACATGCTCCATGCCGGAGACGACCTTGCCCCACACGGTGTACTGGTTGTCGAGCGAGGGGGCGGGCGCGAACATGATGAAGAACTGGCTGTCGGCGCTGTTCGGGTCCGAGGTGCGCGCCATCGAGCAGGTGCCGCGCACGTGCTTTTCGCCGGAGAACTCGGCCTTGAGCCGATGCCCCGAGCCGCCGGTGCCGGTGCCAGTCGGATCGCCGCCCTGGGCCATGAACCCGTCGATCACCCGGTGGAACACGACGCCGTCGTAAAACCCGCGCCGCGCCAGCGCCTTGATATGGGCGCAGTGATCCGGGGCCAGATCGGGCCGCAATTCGATGACGACCCGGCCGGAGGCGAGGTCGAGGTAGAGTGTGTCTTCCACGATGGCGGCCTTTCCTTGTGAGGGTCAGGCGGCGCGCTGGCGCTCGTACCAGCCGCCGCGGCGAAAGCGGTCGAGATAGCTCGGCAGGATCGCCTCGACCGTGTTGGGCACGAGGCCGAGCGCCGAAAAGCCGAGCGCGCCGGTGGCGACGATGTTGTCGCTCTTCAGCATCTCGACCTGGTCGGGGGTGATCGGCGGGTTCGGCAGCAGCGCCATCAGCCGCGCCTGCAGCGACGCCAGGAAGAACGGCAGGTCGATCAACAGGCGCTTGCGGCGGATTTCGGCGAGCAGAAGCTCCATCAGCGCCTTGAAGGTATAGACCCGGGGGCCGCCCAGTTCGTAGGTGCGCGCGGCGGTCGCCGGGTCGTCGAGACAGGCCAGCACCGCGTTGGCGACATCCGCGACATAGACCGGCTGAAACCGCGTCTCGCCGCCGCCGATCAGCGGCAGCGCCGGCAGCAGCATCGCCATCGCCGCGAATTTGTTGAAAAACTGGTCCTCCGGCCCGAACACGACCGAGGGGCGCAGGATCGTCGCCGTCGGAAAGGCGTCGAGGATGGCCTGCTCGCCGGCCGCCTTGCTGCGCAGATAGGCCGAGGTCGAGCGCGGGTCGGCGCCGAGCGCGGAGAAATGCACAAACCGCTCGACGCCGGCCTCGCGCGCCAGCCGCGCCAGCCGCGCCGGCGCGGTGTGATGCACCCGGTCAAAGCGTTGGCGGCCGCGTTCGCGCAGGATGCCGACCGTGTTGACGACCGCGTCGCTGCCGTCGAGAAACGCCGGGAGCACCGCCTCGTCGTCGATCGCGACATTGACCAGAGCCACCTGGCCCGGATCGCCCATCGGCCGCAGGAACCGTGCCCGCTCGGCATCGCGCGAGCCGACCGCGACCGCGTTGCCGCGCGCCGCCAGCCGCTTCACGACATAGCGGCCGATGAATCCCGATCCGCCGAGGACCGCGACGCGGTGGTGCTTCATGCGTTCTCCGAATCCGACGGTGCGGATTAGCAAACGCGGTGCGCCGGGGCAATACCGGCGGCGGTCTCGGGGCGAGCGGGGGCGCCCGCGCTATCGCGGACGCCCGCGCTGCCTGGCGCCTTTCGGCTACAGCCGCGCTTCGAGCACCATGTTGAACGGCGTCTCGGTGGCGCGCCGCACCGAGCCGAACCCACCCGACAGGATCACCTCGCGCAGCCGCGCCTCGCCAGCCTGGGCGCCGAGGGCCGTCCCGACCTCCTGCGACAGCGAAGTCGGCACGCAGATCATCGTCGAGGCCGCGTAATAGATGCGGCTGACCGGGTTGAGGTTCTGTTCGAGGCTATCCGCCGCCATCGGCTCCACGATCATCCACGACCCGTCCGGCGTCAGCGAGTGCCGGACATGCGCCGCGGCGCCGGCCGGGTCGCCCATATCGTGCAGGCAGTCGAAAAACGTCACCAGATCGAGCCCGGTGGCGGCGAAGTCCTTTGCCGTCCCGACCTCGAAGGTCACGTTGCGCGGGGCATCGTGGCTGTCCGCATGAGCCCGCGCCGCGTCGATCGAGCCGGCATGAAAGTCGTACCCGATGAACTGGGAGTTCGGGAACGCCTTGGCCATCATCATCGTCGACAGGCCGTGCCCGCAGCCGACATCGGCGACCCTGGCGCCGCGCTTCAGCTTGTCGACGACGCCGTCCAGGGCGGGCAGCCACGAGCCGATCAGGTTGTTTTGGTAGCTCGGCCGGAAGAAGCGGGCGACGGCACAGAACATGCAGCCGCCGTAATCGCCCCAGGCAACCCCGTCGCCGCTGCGAAACGCCGCCTCGACCTTGGGCTGGTTTTTGACCATCGAGTTCATCATGTCGAAGGCGCCCATCAGATAGACCGGGCTATCCTCCACGGCGAAGACCATCGCCTGCTCGGGCGGCAGGCTGAACTTGCCCGTGGCGGCGTCGTAGGCGAGATAGTTCGAGGCCGCCTGATGGGCGAGCCACTCG
Organism: Allostellaceae bacterium; assembly: GCA_036273175.1. Lineage (GTDB taxonomy): Bacteria > Pseudomonadota > Alphaproteobacteria > ATCC43930 > CGMCC-115725 > DATARH01. The sequence goes on along the minus strand of DASUIE010000031.1, from coordinate 16,372 downwards.
CGCAGATACCGCTCGCTCGCCCCGACCGCGGCGCCGAGCTCGCCCGCGTTCATCGGCCCCTTCTCGTGCAGGGCCTTGTAGAGACCGAGCGCGTCGCCGATGCGAACCATCGTGACGCTCGCGGCGCCGCCGAGATCGCTCAACATCTGACCGACAAATTGATGCAGCTTGTTTTCGTCGAGCATGGTCCGATCCTCCAAAGGTGAACCTAGGCCTGTCCTCCTGAATTTTTTACGACGTTTCTTTAATTGTGTAGGATATGATCCGGACAATCGTAAAATCTACGAAATCAAATTCGGGATTGGGAGCTGATCCATGACGCTAGACCGAACGGATTTCGGCATTCTCAGGCTGTTGCAGAACAATGCGAGCCTGTCCAACAAGCAGGTCGCCGCCGCGATCGGACTGGCGCCGTCGAGCGCGCATGAGCGGCTGAAGCGCCTGCGCGATGAGGGCGTGTTGCGCGGCGCCCATGCCGATGTCGCGCCGAAGGCGATGGGGGTCGGCCTCGAAGCGATCTTCTTTATCGAGCTGAGCAAACACGAGAAGGGCGTGGTAAACCGCTTTCTCGACGAGGTCGTGGAGATCCCCGAGGTTCGCTCCGCCTTTCTGGTGACCGGCCCGCACGACTTTATTGTCCACGTGGTGGCGCGAGACATGCAGCACCTCAAAGACGTGGTCCTGGACCGCTTCACCAACCGCAGCGAGGTGACGCGGATCGAATCCTCGATCATTTTCGAGACCCGGGTCCGGCACGAACTGCCCCTGCTGATGGAGCCTCACAAATGAGCATCGCCCGCGACCTTGCCGAGTACCTCGCGCGGGTTAGTTTCGAGGACCTGCCGCCGCAGACCACCGAGCACGCCGCGATGCTGATCGCCAGCACCCTGGCTAGCGCGGCTTGCGGCAAGGAGATCGCCTCGTCGGCGGTGATCCGCGAGATGGCGCGCGAGCGCGGCGGCGCGGCGCAAGCCTCGCTGTGGTTCGACGCCGGGCCGAAGCTGCCGGTCGCCGACGCGGCGCAGGTCAACGCGGTGATGAGCGACGCCGCCGCCTCGGACGACAGCGACCTGCGCGCGATCGTCCATTGCGGCACGCCGTTGACGGCGACCGCCCTGGCGCTGGCCGAACGGACCGGCGCGAGCGGGCGCGACGTGCTGGCCGCGATCGTCATCGGATATGAGGCCGCGGGGCGGATCGGCGACCCGATCAGCCCCGATTTCCGCGACCGCGGGCATCACGGCAGCCTGATCGCGATCTTTGCCGCCGCGGTCGCCGCCGGGCGGCTATTGCGGCTCGACGCCGCGAAGCTCGCGCAGACGATCGCGCTGACCGCGACCTCGGCTTCCGGCCTCGTCGCCGCCGCCGACACCAGCACCGCGCGCGAGTACCATGCCGGGCTCGCCGTGCGCTCGGGCATCGACGCCGCCCTCGCCGCCGCGCGCGGGTTCATCGCCGAGGAACGCATCCTCGAACTGGAAAAAGGTTTCTTCCGCACCTATGGCGGCAAGGCGGCCGCGGGCGTCACGGACGGGCTCGGAACCGAGTGGGACATCGTCACCGACATGGCGGTCAAGCTGGTGCCGGGCGGGCACCCTTATCATGCCTTTGGCGAGGCCGCCGCCAACGCCGCGCGCGCCGGCAACGTCAAGCCCGATGAGGTCGAGAGCATCGTTGTCGCACGGCCGGGTCTCACCCGGCTTTCCGGGCCCCTGCACCCGAAGGACCTGATCGACATGGCGCACAGCCCGGCCTATTTCACCGCGGCCGGCGTCGCCGACCGCGGCTTCGGGTGGGTCCACGCGAGCGCGGAAAAGATCGCCGATCCGGTCATCCACCGGCTGATCGACAAGGTCGCGGTCGGGCCGCCGCCGGCCGAGAATGAGGGGCGCTACCGCCAGGGCGCGACGGTCACGATCCGCACCAGCGGTGGGCGCGAATTCGCCAGCACGGTTTACGCGCCGAAAGGTTCGGGGCTGCTCGGCATCGCCTGGTCCGACATCGAAGACAAGTACCGGACGCTGATGCCGAATTCCGGTCTCGGCGCCGACCGCATCGAGGCGAGCCTCGCCGCGATCCGCGATTTCGCCAATGCCGACGGGGTCGCGCCGCTGATCGCGCTGATACGCCCGCATTGACATCGCGCGGGGCAGCCCTTATTTCCCGACCCGCCCCGGAGAGCGGCCGTGGCGGAATTGGCAGACGCGCACGGTTCAGGTCCGTGTTCCTGAAAGGGAGTGGTGGTTCGACTCCACTCGGCCGCACCACCGGACCCACCCGGAAAAGATCGCAGGACGGAGTTGAGCGAAGGCGCCAATAAGCCCGCGTCACGCGGCAAATACAGTCTCCACCGCGGCGATCTTCCAGCCGAGGTCGAATTCGGCGCGACCGTGGCGATCGACACCGAGGCGATGGGCCTCAATCCGCACCGCGACCGGCTGTGCGTCGTTCAGCTTTCGAGCGGCGACGGTAGCGCCCATTTGGTCCAGCTCGATGCCGGCGATTACGCGGCGCCGAACCTGCGGCGCCTGCTCGCCGACCCCGCGGTGACCAAGCTTTTTCATTTTGCCCGGTTCGACCTGGCGATGATGTACCGCTATCTCGAGACGATGGCGACGCCGGTCTACTGCACCAAGATCGCCTCGCGCCTCGCCCGCACCTTCACCGACCGGCACGGCCTTAGGGATTTGTGCAAGGACCTGCTCGGCGTCGACCTCAAAAAGGAGCAGCAGAGCTCGGATTGGGGGGCGCCGGCGCTCAGCGACGAGCAGCAGCGCTATGCCGCCTCCGATGTCCTCTACCTGCACGCGCTGCGCGCCCGGCTCGACACGATGCTGATGCGGGAAGGGCGGATGGCTCTGGCCCAGCGCTGCTTCGAGTTTCTGCCGCACCGGGTGATGCTCGATCTTGAAGGCTGGCCCGAGCAGGACATCTTTGCCCACTGAACCGTGATATAAGGAAGCCATGGCGGTATCGATGAACGCTGTGGCGGCGGTCGACGCCGGCCTCACCGACGATCTTGCCGTGGCGCGGCGGGTCATCCGCGCCGAGATCGACGGGCTGGAGCGGCTGGCGCACGGGCTCGAGGAAACATTTGGCGCGGCGCTCGACCTGTGCGCCAGGGTCAAGGGGCGCGTCGTCGTCACCGGAATTGGCAAGAGCGGCCATGTCGCGCGCAAGATCGCCGCGACGCTGGCCTCGACCGGCACGCCGGCGCAGTTCGTTCATCCGGCCGAGGCGAGCCACGGCGATCTCGGCATGATCGGCGACGGCGACACGATCCTCGCCCTGTCGAACTCGGGAAAAACCGACGAACTGACCGACATCATTGCCTATTCGCGCCGCTTCGAAATCCCGCTGATCGCGATCACCGCGGGCCGCGCCTCGCCGCTCGCCGGCGCCGCCGATGTCGTGCTGCTGCTCCCGCCGGCGCCGGAAGCCTGCCCGATGGGCCTCGCGCCGACCACGTCGACGACGATGATGCTGACCCTGGGAGACGCGCTCGCGATTGCCCTCCTGGAGCGGCGGGGCTTCTCGACCGCCGATTTCCACCGCTTCCATCCGGGCGGAAGGCTGGGACGCCAGCTGTTGCGGGTCAGCGACATCATGCATTCGGGCGACGACGTGCCGCTGGTCCCGCCGGAAACGCCGATGTCGGAGGCGATACTGGTGATGACCGCGAAGAGCTTCGGCTGCGTCGGCGCCCGCGGCGAAGACGGGCGGCTCGTCGGGGTCGTCACCGACGGCGATTTGCGCCGCCATATGGATAACGGCCTCCTCGGGCTCCGCGTCGGCGATGTGATGCATCCCGACCCGAAGACGATCGCGTCGGGAGCGCTCGCCGCCGAGGCGTTGGGGGTGATGAACCGGTTGGCGATCACGGCGCTTTTCGTCGTCGACGAGGCGCAGCAACCGACCGGGTTCATCCACCTGCACGATTGCCTGCGGGCCGGCATCGCATGAGGGGAGCCCTGCCGCTAGGCCGGCCGCCGAACCGCCCGCGCGCCGCGGTCGCCGGGCGGTTCGGCCAGTGGGCCCGTTTTGCCCCGGAGCGTTCGCACAGCCGCCGCGTCGCGCTCTTAAAGCGCGTGCTGCCGGCGATCGGCATCGCGCTCCTGCTGCTGGTCGCGGTATGGCCGCGCCTCGCACCGCTCTTGGAGCGGATCCGCCTTGCCCTGCCGGCGATCGATCTGCGCGAGGCGCGCGAGCTGCGCATGCTGAACCCGCGCTATACCGGCACCGACCGCGAGAACAGGCCCTTTGTTCTGACCGCCGCGGTCGGACAGCAAGTGCCGGACCGCGACGATCTGATGTCGCTCGAAAAACCGCGGGCCGATCTGAAGACTCACGCCGGCGCCGTCGTCGTCGTCACCGCCGACACCGGCATCTACCAGTCGAAGGCGCAGCTCCTCGACCTGTTCGGCAACGTCACGATGGTTCACGAGAACGGGTCGAAATTCGTCACCGAGACCGCCCGGCTCAACGTCGCCGACAACAGCGCGCAAGGCGACGATCCGGTGGAAGGGCACGGCCCGCAAGGCGACATCAAGGCCCAGGGTTTCCGCATCTACAACAAGGGCGACGACCTGCTGTTCACCGGCAACGCCGATCTCGTGCTGCGCGGCGCGCGTTCGGCCACCGTCGCCGCGGAGCCGCCACCCGCGGTGCCCAAGGCCGTCGCCGAGCAGGCCGCCGCGGTCGAGACCGCCGCCAAGCCCGAACTGGCGAAGGCCGCGGCGGCGGCCAAGAAGCCGGCGCCGGCGCATCACGCCGCCGCGCGGCATCACCGGGCCACCCGCCACACGGCGCATCGCGCGGCGCCGAAGAAGGCGGGCGGGAGATGAGCCGAACCCTCGTCCTCGCCACGGCGCTGCTGCTGGCCGCCGGCCCGGCGCTCGCCCAGGGACCGGCGAAGACCCCATCCTCGACGATCAATCCGAATAACGGCCAGCCGATCGAGATCCAGGCGGATTCGGGGATCGAGTGGCAGCAGAACAGCAAGTCCTATATCGCCCGCGGTCACGCGGTGGCGATCCGCGGCGTCACCGAAGTCCACGCCGATACGCTGATCGCCCATTACCGCGACGCAAAGGGCGGCAATGCGGGGGGCAACACCGAAATCTATCGGATCGACGCCGAAGGCAACGTCACCATCAAAAAGGAAGGCCAGACCATCGTCGGCGACCGGGCCGTCTATGACGTCGACCAGGCGGTCGGCGTCGTCACCGGGCACGCGCTGAAAATGACGACGGCCACCGATACGATCACCGCCCGCGACCGCTTCGACTGGTACGACCAGAAGCAGATCGGCGTCGCGCGCGGCGACGCGGTGGCGATCCGGAACGGCAAGACGATTCGCGCCGATACGCTGACGGCCTACCTCGCCAAAACGCCTGCCGCGCCCGGTGCGGCGGGCAAACCGGCGAAACCGGCGCCGACGCCGGCCGCCGCCAAGACCCCGGGCGGAAAGGGCGATCCGGACGTCGATGCGAAGCTGTCGCGGGTCGACGCCCAGGGTCACGTCGTCGTCACCAACGGCGACGATGTCGGGCAAAGCGATTACGGTGTCTATAATGCGCAGACCGGCATCGTCACGCTGATCGGCAATGCGGTGATCACCCGCGACAAGGACGTGATCAGGGGTCAGAACGCGGTCATGGACCTGAACACCAATGTGAGCCGGATGATGCCGAGCGAGACGGGATCGCCGGGCCAGCACCGCGTGCGCGGCCTTTTCGTTCGCCGCGATTCCGCGGCTCCAGCCGCCCCGGCCGCCCCATCCACCGAAAAAGCGCGATAATGCGGTTTTCCGGCTTCGGACCCGACGACGGCGACACCACCCCGCCCTGGCTGCAGGACCAGGATCGGGGCCAGAAAGCGGGGCCGCGCCTCGTCGCCGACAACCAGGGGCTTAGCGGGCGCGGCCTCGGCAAGCGCTTCAAGGGCAGGCCGGTGCTGCGCGACGTCAACGTCTCGGTGCAGCGCGGCGAGGTGGTCGGGCTGCTCGGCCCGAACGGCGCCGGCAAGACAACCTGCTTCTACATCATCACCGGGCTGATCGCGGCCGATACCGGCGCGGTGACGCTCGACGGCGAGGACATCACCGATCTGCCGATGTACCGGCGGGCGCGCCGCGGCATCGGCTATTTGCCTCAGGAAGCGTCGATCTTTCGCGGCTTGACCGTCGAGCAGAACATCCGCGCGATCCTCGAAGTCGCCGAGCCGGACGCGGAGGCGCGCGAGCAGATGCTCGATGCGCTCCTCGCCGAGTTTTCGATCAGCCACCTCCGCCGCGCCGCGGCGATGGCGCTGTCGGGCGGCGAGCGGCGGCGCTGCGAGATCGCCCGGGCGCTGGCGACGCAGCCGCATTTCATCCTGCTCGACGAGCCGCTGGCCGGCATCGACCCGATCGCGGTCAACGACATCCGCGACCTCGTCGCCCACCTGAAGGATCGCGGCATCGGCGTGCTGATCACCGACCACAATGTGCGCGAGGCGTTCAAGATCGTCGACCGGGCATACATTTTGCATGAAGGCCGGGTGCTGATGGAAGGGGCCCCCGACGAGATCGTCGCCGATGCCGATGTCAGGCGCGTTTACCTGGGCGAAAGATTTAGCCTATAAGCCGCTCGTTAACCGTACCCGGTCGAGCGTCTCGTTGAACAGAATCGGCTTTTCCCAGCGGCTTGAGCTGCGCCAGACCCAGGCGCTGGTGATGACGCCGCAGTTGCAGCAGGCGATCAAGATGCTGCAGCTGTCGAACCTCGAGCTGAGCGATCTGGTGGACGCCGAGATCGAGCAAAACCCGCTGCTGGAGCATGGCGAGCGCGAGAGCGACGAGGCGCCGGCGATGCTCGAACTCGCCGAGGCGCAGGGGAGCGAGCGGCCGGCCGCGCTGACCGAGACCGCGCCCGACCAGTTCGCGCCGGACGCCGCCGAGCAGTGGGACGCCGCCGCCGGGGCCGATGGCGACGGCACGCACGATTTCGGCGGCGACTCGCTGTCCTGGAAGAGCCGAAATGGCGGCTTCGATGACGATGGCGACCGGCCCTGGTTCGAGCAAACGCGCACCCACACGCTGCGCGAGCACCTGCTCGAACAGATCGGGGCCGACCTTCCGGATCAGGCCGAGCGCGTCATCGCCGCCTACCTGCTCGATCAGCTCGACGAGGCCGGCTATCTCCGCGGCGAGCTCGACGAGGCGGCGGATCGGCTTGGCTGCGAGCCGGCGCGTGTCGCGGCGGTGCTCGCGCATCTGCAGGAGCTCGATCCGCCCGGCGTCTTCGCCCGCAGCCTGCCCGAGTGCCTGGCGCTGCAGCTGCGCGACCGCAACCGGCTCGACCCGGCGATGCAATGCCTGCTCGACAATCTGCCGCTCCTGGCCGCGCGCAACGCGCCGGCGCTGATGCGGCTGTGCGGCGTCGACGCCGAGGACCTGGCCGAGATGATCGCCGAGATCAAGTCGCTCGATCCGCGCCCCGGCCTCGCTTTCGATCCGCCGCTGGCGCAGGCGATCGTGCCCGACATCCTGATGCGGGCGACCCAGGACGGCGGCTGGGCCATCGAGCTGAACCCCGAGACGCTGCCGCGCGTGCTGGTCAACAACCGTTATTACGCGCGGGTCAACCAGGCGGCCAAGAGCCGGGCCGACCGCGATTACATCGCCGACCGGCTGCAGGCGGCGAACTGGCTGGTCAAGTCGCTGCACCAGCGCGCCGCGACGATCCTCAAGGTCGCGACCGAGATCGTGCAGCAGCAGGACGGGTTTTTCCGCCACGGGGTGCGGTCGTTGCGGCCGCTCATCCTCAGGGACATCGCCGAGGCTATCGGGATGCACGAGAGCACGATCAGCCGGGTGACGACGAACAAGTACATCGCGACGCCGCGGGGCCTGTTCGAGCTCAAATACTTTTTCACCTCGGCCATCGCCGCCTCGCGCGGGGGCGAGTCGCATTCCGCCGAATCGGTACGCTTCCGCATCCGCGGGCTGATCGATGGCGAGCCGGCGGAGAGCACCCTGTCGGACGAGCGCATCGTCGAATTGCTGCAGGCGGACGGGGTCGATATCGCCCGCCGCACCGTGGCCAAATACCGCGAGGCGATGCGCATCCCGTCCTCGGTGCAGCGCCGTCGCGACAAGTTGCTGGCGCTATGAACCGCTTGACCGGGCCGGCCGGCGTTCCCAAGTTGACGGCGGCAGCAAGGCGCCGCGTCCGCGGCGCGGGGAGCCCTTCGTGATCGAAATCGCCGATTTGCTGACCGCGCGAAGCGTGGTCGCCCAGCTGCGGGCGTCCAACAAGCGCCAGGTATTGCAGGAGCTGGCCCGCCGCGCCGCCGGCGCGACGGATTTGACCGAGCGCCGGATCTACGACGTGCTCGCGGAGCGCGAACGGCTAGGGTCGACGGGGATCGGCGGCGGCGTCGCGATCCCGCACGGCAAGCTAGCCGAGCTGCCGCGCCGCTATGGTCTGTTCGCCAGGCTGGAACGGCCGATCCCGTTCGAGGCGATCGACGGCCAGCCGGTCGATCTGGTCTTTGTGCTGCTGACGCCGCTCGACGCCGGGACCGACCACCTGACCGCGCTGTCGCGGATTTCGCGGCTGCTGCGCGACCAGGCGACCTGCGAGAAGCTGCGCGGCGCCAACAATGCCGACGCCCTCTACGCGCTGCTCGCGACGCAGTCGGAGAGCCACGCCGCCTGATTACTTGAGGCGGGCGGGAGGCTTTTGCGGACCGCGGATCTGGATGGTGCGCACCCGCGACTCGATCGGCGGCCGCACCAGGTCGATGTGCAAAAGCCCGTTATCGAGCCAGGCGCCCCGCACCTCGATCCCCTCGGCGAGAACGAACGAGCGTTGAAACTGCCGCGCCGCGATCCCGCGATGCAGATAGACCCGGCTACCGTCGTCCGATTGCTTGCCGCGCACGACCAGCTGGTTGTCCTCGACGCTCAGGGCCAGGTCGTCCATCGTGAACCCGGCCACCGCCAGCGTGATGCGCAGCGAGTCCTCGCCGAGCTGTTCGATGTTGTAGGGCGGGTAGCCGTCGCCGGAAGCCTTGTTGACCCGGTCGAGCGCGCGCTCGAAATGTTCGAAGCCGAGGAGCAATGGCGAGTTGAACAAGGTCAGGCGCGACATCCGATTTCTCCCCTCCCACGAGCGAGACGGCGCGAACGGACCCGTTACGGCGCCCGAACGCGCTAAAATTACCGTGCCGCGTCAGATTTGGGGAGGCCATATCCCTTTACCAACGGTTGCGAGGCCCCATATCGTGCGCGAACGCATCTTCCCCGGCTTGCGAACGGAATTCTCCATGCCGAAGCGACCGTCTCCTTGGCGCCTCCTCTTGGCCCTGCTGTTTTGCGCGTCGATGGCGCTTGCGCCGACGGTCGCCGATGCGCGGGCCGGCTCGTCTCACGGCAGTTGGGGATCGAGCTTCGGCAGCCGCGGCTCGCGCAGCTTCGAGCCGAACCACGCGACGCCGTTGAGCCGGAGCGCGACGCCGGCCCCGACCCCGGGCTCGGGCTTTGCCGGGGCGGCCACCGGCGGCGGGTTTTTCTCGCGTCACCCGTTCCTGACCGGGATGTTTGGCGGCTTCCTTGGCGCGGCGCTGTTCGGCGGCGGCTTTTTCGGCCACGCGATGGGCGGGCTGTTCACGCTGCTGATCATCGGTTTTGTGATCTGGTTCCTCTTCCGGCTCTTGATGGGCGGGTTTTCGATGGCGGGCGGCGGGATGGCGCCGCGCTCGGTCGGCGCCGCCGCCGCGCCCGCCGCGTCCCGCTACCGGGGCCAGGATATCGGCGTCTCCGATGCCGACCTCAGCGCGTTTCAGGGCATCCATGCCCAGATCCAGGATGCCTGGAGCAGCGGCGACATCGGCCATCTGCGCCATCTGATGACCCCGGAGATGCTCGGCTACTTCAACGAGGAGCTCACCCGCAACGCCAGCCAGGGCGTGCAGAACCTCGTTTCCAACGTCAACCTCCTCAAAGGCGAGGTCCAGGAAGCCTGGGAGGAGGGCGACCTGGAATACGCGACCGCCTATCTGCGCTGGAACGCGATCGACTATGTCGTGCGGATCGGCCAGAACGGCGCCGCGGAGCCGATCGTCAGCGGCAACCCCCGCAGCCCGGTCGAATCCGAAGAGGTGTGGACCTTTGTCCGCCGCCGCGGCGGGCAATGGCTGCTATCGGCGATCCAGCAAGTCTGATTACTGCCGCAACCCGCGCAGCCGCGGGTCGCCGAGGCCGGGCGACTCCTCCGTCCTGAACCCGACCCGATTGGCGGCCTCGACGATGTCGTCGAGGAACCGGGCATAGCCAGCCTCTTTCCGCGGGATCAGGAAATCCTCCGCCGCCGCCTCGCCGGCGTGGCGCCTGACGCGGGCCAGCTCGAAACGGCCGACGCGGTCGGGGGCGCCGCCGATCCGCACCCCGTGCCGAAACTGGCTCGACACCGCCTCGTTTTGCGCCGCGTCGCTGGCGAAGGCGTCTTCCGGATAGGCTCGCTCGAGCGAGCCGCGATCGTTGATATCGACACTGGCCATCGCCTGCCCAACGCCGGCGCGACACGGCCCGTTCCTACGGCCAGCTCGCTTCGGGAGGCAGCGACATCAGGATCGCCTCGACATTGCCGCCGGTCCTGAGGCCGAACCGGGTGCCGCGGTCGTAGAGCAGGTTGAATTCGACGTAGCGTCCGCGGCGGACGAGCTGGTGCCTGCGCTGCTCGTCGGTCCAGGGCCGGTCCATGCGCTCCCGCACGATCGCCGGGTAGCAGCCGAGAAAGGCCTCGCCGACCGCGCGGACAAACGCGAAATCGCGCTCCCAGTCGCCGCCGTCGACATAGTCGAAAAAGATGCCGCCGGCGCCGCGCGCCTCCCCCCGGTGCGGCAGGTAGAAATACTCGTCGCACCACTTCTTGTATTTCGCGTAGGCCTCGGGCTCGTAGGCGTCGCAGACCGCCTTCAGCGCCGCGTGGAACGAGGCGGCCGCCGCCTCGTCCGGGTAGATCGGCGTCAGGTCGGTGCCGCCGCCGAACCAGGATTTCGCGGTGACGATGTGGCGGGTATTGAAGTGCACCGCGGGCGCCAGCGGCGAGCATGGATGCGCGACCAGCGAGATGCCGCCCGCCCAGAATCGGCCGTCTTCCGCCGCGCCCGGGATCTCGCCGCGAAACTCGGGCGAGAACTCGCCGAACACGGCCGAGACGTTGACCCCGACCTTTTCGAACACCCGCCCCTTCATCAGCGCCATCGTGCCGCCGCCGCCGCCCGGGCGCTGCCAGTCGCGGCGCTCGAACCGGCCCGGCGAGGCGGAGCCGGAGGCCTCGTGCTCGATCGCCTCGAACTCGGCGCAGATGCGGTCGCGAAGCGTGGCGAACCACGCGGTGGCCTGATCTTGGCGCTCGGTCATCGCCTCACCCGCCGGCGAAATGGCCGGTCTGGCGCAGCGCCTCGCTGAGCGCGATCGCCCCGGCGACGGCGACGTTGAGCGATCGGGCGCCTTGCCGCAAGGGGATCGCGACCCGCGCCGCCGCCGCGTCATGGACGAAGTCCGGGACCCCGGCGCTCTCCCGCCCGAGCAGCAGCGTATCGCCCGGGGCGAAGGAAAAGTCGTAAAGCGGCCGGTCCCCCGCCGTCGTCAGCAGGACGAGTCGCGATCCCGGCCCGCGCGCGGCGGCGAAAGCGGCCCAGGATTCGTGGCGGCGTATCGTCGCGAGCGCGGCATAATCGAGCAGGGCGCGCTTGAGCCGGCGGTCGTCGAAGAGAAAGCCCAGCGGCTCGATCAGATCGACCGGAACGCCGAAACAGGCCGCCATGCGGATCAGCGTTCCGGTATTCTGCGGAATATCAGGCTCGAACAAGGCAAGCCGAAGAAAATTCCGCCGAGGCGGGCTTGCGTCCATTGCCGATGGCATTATACGAACGGCAACTCGCCCGCCGGGGCCGCCGATTTATGCGGCAGTCTGTCGCATAGTTCGGGTTCTTCAACGGTATAGCTTCCGGGCGGGGCGGCCGCCGGGCGGATGGCGGTACTTTGACGAGGGTATAGATGGCCCAAGGGGCGCAATCGCAGGTTACGCCGGCAAACGCTCATGCTGTCGAGGGCGAAACCCGGCGCGACTTCCTGATGCTGACGGCCGGCGCGCTTGGCGCAATCGGTGCGATCTCGACGATCTGGCCGTTTGTCGACAGCCTGAACCCGGCCAAGGACACGCTCGCGCTGTCGACCACCGAGTTCGACATGGCGCCGATCCAGGTCGGGCAGCGCCTGACCATCGCGTGGCGCGGCAAGCCTGTCTTTATCGCCCACCGCACCGCCGCCGAGATCAAGGAGGCCGAGACGGTCGATATCTCGACCCTGCGCGATCCGCAGAAGGATTCCGACCGGGTCAAGAAGGCCGAGTGGCTGGTCATCGTCGGGGTGTGCACGCATCTCGGCTGCATCCCCCTCGGCCAGAAGCAGGGCGACCCGCGCGGGCCGTATGGCGGCTGGTTCTGCCCGTGCCACGGCTCGATCTACGACACCTCGGGCCGCCGCCGCGACGGGCCCGCGCCGCTCAACCTCGAAGTGCCGCCGTACCAGTTCACGTCGGCCACCGCCGTCAAGATCGGCTAGGAGGACGCCATGGCCGCAACCGGAGCCGGCGTGCCCAACAGCCGGATCGTGCGCTGGATCGACTATCGGCTGCCGTTCGTCAAATTCCTTCAGCACGAGCTGAACGAGTACCCGACGCCGCGCAACCTGACCTATTGGTGGAATTTCGGCTCGCTCGCCGGGATCATGCTGGTGATCATGATGGTCTCCGGCATCGTGCTGGCGATGCACTACACGCCGCAATCGGACATGGCGTTCGATTCGGTCGAGCGCATCATGCGCGACGTCAATTACGGCTGGCTCTTGCGCTACATTCATATGAACGGCGCGTCGCTGTTTTTCGTCGTCGTCTATATCCATATCTTCCGCGGCCTCTATTACGGCTCCTACAAATATCCGCGCGAACTCCTGTGGATGCTCGGGGTCGTCATCCTGCTCCTGATGATGGCGACGGCGTTCATGGGCTACGTGCTGCCCTGGGGCCAGATGAGCTATTGGGGCGCGACCGTCATCACCAATCTGTTCTCGGCGATCCCGGTCGTCGGCAACAAGATCGTGACGCTGCTGTGGGGCGGCTACACGGTCAGCAATCCGACCCTCAACCGCTTCTTCTCGCTGCATTATCTGCTGCCCTTCGTGATCGTCGGCGTGGTGATGCTGCACATCCTCGCCCTGCACACGCACGGCTCGAACAACCCGCTCGGCATCGACCACAAGGGGCCGGGCGACTCGATCCCGTTCCATCCGTACTACACCGCCAAGGACGCGTTCGGCCTCGCGGTGTTCCTGCTGGTCTATGCGATCGTCGTGTTCTACGCGCCGAACTTCCTCGGCGACCCGGCCAACTACATTCCGGCGAACCCGCTGCAGACGCCCGACGACATCGTGCCGGAATGGTACTTCCTGCCCTTCTACGCGATCCTTCGCTCCGTCCCGAACAAGCTGCTCGGCGTGATCATGCTGTTCTCGTCGATCCTGATCCTGTTCATCCTGCCCTGGCTCGACACCTCGCCGGTGCGCAGCGCCAAGTTCCGCCCGATCTACAAGAAGATCTTCTGGCTTTTGGTGATCTCGGTGCTGGTGCTGGGCTATTGCGGGGCGCACCCGCCCGAGGGCTGGTACGTGATCGTCGGACGGATCGCGACCTTTTATTACTTCCTGCATTTCCTGATCCTGCTGCCGCTGATCGGCAAGCTCGAACGGCCCCGACCGCTGCCGCTGAGCATCGGCGCGGCCGTGCTCGGCAACCGCCAGCCGGCGGCGGCGGAGTGAGCGCGATGGCGAAATCCCTGCTGTTCGCCGCCGCGGCGCTGTCGGTCCTCGCCGCCGGGCCGGGCCGCGCCCAGGAAACCGCGCCCTCGACTCCGGCGCACCAGCATTGGTCGTTCGACGGCGTCTTCGGCACCTATGACCGGGCAGCGGCCCAGCGCGGCTTCCAGGTCTACAAGGAGGTGTGCTCGGCCTGCCATCCGCTGAAGCACCTCTCCTTCCGCGACCTCACCGATCTCGGCTATACCGAGGACCAGGTCAAAGGGTTCGCCGCGCAATACGAGGTCACCGACGGCCCGAACGACCAGGGCCAGATGTACCAGCGCCCGGCGCGGCCGTCGGACCCGTGGGTCGGCCCGTTCCCGAACGACCAGGCCGCGCGCGCCGCCAATAACGGCGCCCTGCCGCCCGATCTATCGCTTATCACCAAGGCGCGCGAGCACGGTCCCGATTACGTCTACGCGATCCTCAACGGGTTCAAAGAGGCCCCGAAGGACCTCAAGATGAACCCGAACATGTATTACAACGAGGCCTTCCCGGGTCATCAGATCGCGATGCCGCCGCCGCTGACCGCGGACGGCCAGGTGCAATACGCCGACGGGACCAAGGCGACGATCCCGCAGATGGCGCATGACGTGGTGACCTTCCTGTCCTGGGCGGCGGAGCCGAGCCTCGACGAGCGCCACCGGATGGGCTTTAAGGTCATCCTGTTCCTGATCATCGCTGTCGGCGTGCTCTACGCGACCAAGCGCAAGGTGTGGTCCAAGCTGCACTGAGGGCGCCCCGGAGGGGTTCGATGAGTGGCCCGGTCATCGGCATCATCGGCGGCAGCGGGCTTTACCAGATCGACGGTCTCACCGATGTCGAATGGCGCCGGGTCGAGAGCCCCTTCGGCGAGACCTCCGACGAATTCTGCTTTGGCGCGCTCGGCGGCCAGCCTGTCGTTTTCCTCCCGCGGCACGGGCGGGGCCACGCGCTGCCGCCCTCGGCGATCGATTTCCGCGCCAATATCGACGCGCTGAAGCGCTGCGGCGTCACCGACATCCTGTCGCTGTCGGCGGTCGGCAGCCTGCGCGAGGAGCTGGCGCCCGGCGATTTCGTCATCGTCGACCAGTTCATCGACCGCACCTTCGCCCGCGAGAAAAGCTTTTTCGGACCGGGCTGCGTCGCCCACGTCTCGATGGCGCACCCGGTTTGCGGGCGGATCGGCGACGCCATCTCCGCCGCCGCCGCGGAGATGGGGACGAGGGTGCGCCGCGGCGGCACCTACATGGTCATGGAGGGGCCGCAATTCTCGACCCTCGCCGAGAGCGAGTTGTACCGCGCCTGGGGTTGCGATCTGATCGGCATGACCAACATGCCCGAGGCGAAACTCGCCCGCGAGGCCGAAATCTGCTACGCGACGGTGGCGATGGTGACCGATTACGATTGCTGGCATCCGGGGCATGACGACGTCACCGTCGAGGCGATCGTCGGCGTGCTTCTCGCCAATGCCGAGAAGGCGCGCGCGCTGGTCAAAGGCGTGGTGCCGCTGCTGTCCGATCACCAGGGGCCGTGCCGGCAAGGCTGTCAGACCGCGCTCGACCACGCGCTGATCACGGCGCCCGACCGGCGCGACCCCGATCTGGTCAAGCGGCTCGACGCCGTCGCCGGCCGCGTGCTCTCCGCCTGATGCGCGTCGCCGGCAAAGCGATGCGGACGATCTGGCCCGCCGAGAACGGCGCGGTCGAGATCGTCGACCAGACGCGGCTGCCGCACGAACTGGCCATCGTTCGGCTCGAAACCCTCGCCGACGCCGCGCGCGCGATCAAGACCATGCAGGTGCGCGGCGCCCCGCTGATCGGCGCCACCGCCGCTTATGGCGTGGCCTTGGCGTTGCGCGCCGGAAGGCCGCTGGACGAGGCGATCGCCGTCCTCGCCCAAACCCGCCCGACCGCGGTCAATTTGCACTGGGCGCTCGAGCGGATGCGCAAGGCCGCCGGCACCGCCGAAGCCGCCTATGCCGAGGCGGCGCGGATTGCCGACGAGGATGTCGCGATCAACCGCGCGATCGGCGAGCATGGCGCGAAGCTGATCGCCGCGCTTCACCGGGGGAAGCCGGTGCGGATCCTGACCCATTGCAATGCCGGCTGGCTCGCAACGGTCGATTGGGGCACCGCGCTGGCGCCGGTCTATCGTGCCCATGACGACGGCGTGCCGGTGCATGTCTGGGTCGACGAGACCCGGCCGCGCAACCAGGGGGCCAGCCTGACCGCCTGGGAGCTCTTGCAGCACGGGGTGCCGCATACGGTCGTCGCCGACAATGCCGGCGGGCACCTGATGCGGCGGGGCATGGTCGATTTGTGCATCACCGGCACCGACCGCACCGCCGCCAACGGCGATGTCGCCAACAAGATCGGCACCTACCTGAAGGCGCTCGCCGCAAGCGACAATGGCGTGCCGTTTTATGTCGCGCTGCCATCGCCGACGATCGACTGGTCGCTCGACGACGGGGACCGCATCCCGATC
>DASUIE010000030.1:0-16743 GCA_036273175.1 Allostellaceae bacterium | reverse complement strand
CATCCGCGAAACGGCGAGCGCGTCCGCCTCGGGCCGCCAGTCGCGATGTTTCGGATCGCCCCAACTCGTCGGCAGCCCGGCGACGGCGAACTGCTCCTTGACCGTCATCGGCAGCCCGAGCAGCGCCCGCCGCTCGCCGCGGGCCAGCGCCGCGTCCGCCGCCTTGGCCGCCTCCCGCGCCCGCTCGAAATCGCGCAGGACGACGGCGTTGAGCCTCGGGTCGAGCGCCTCGATCCGCGCGATGGCGAGATCGCAAAGCTCGGCCGCCGAGACCTCGCCCGCCGCGAGTGCCGCCACCTGCTCCGCCGCGCTCCGGTATTCCATGCCGCACCCGCCGTCGAGCTTCCCTCTCCCCGCGGCGGCGCTTTACACTCAGCGCAAACCGTCCGCAAGAGAGGGTGCATGGATCTGAATGCCCTGCGCGAGGCCGCGATCGAGGCGACCGCCCGGGCGCTGTACGACCGCAACGGCGTCTCGGCGAGCGAAGACAGCGAGGAGTGGGAGGACGAGTACCGCAAGCAGTTCGCCCGGCTGAAGGCGCTGGGCGGCAGCGGCGTCGTCGTCGCGCCGAGCCCGGCCGCGTCCGCCGCGCCCGACAAATACCCCGAGCTCACCGGCACGCCCGAGGAAAAGCGCTGGGGCGCGACGATCCGGGCCGAGCGCTTCCTCGAAATCAAGAGCGCGGCGGTGCGCCAGTTCCTGATCGAGACCTGGCCGCGCGCCAAGACCTGGATCGACACCCGCGACCTACCGACCCCGACCGTGCTTCAGCACCTCAAGCCGCAGTATCTGGAGTACCAGAAAAAGACCGCCGCCCGCGCCGAGGCCCGCGCCGCCGAGACCGCCGCCAAATCCGCGGCCGCCGCGGCCTACAAGAAGCGCCTCGCCGATGCCGGCGTCACCCGCGAGGGGCTGGTCGAGATGATCGACGCCAGCGAGCGCACCCCGCCCGCCGCCATCGCCGCCAAGCTCGCCGAGATCGCGGTCGAGGGCCGCACCCTGCGCGTCTTCGCCACCGCCGACCCGAACCGCCTTCTCGTCAAGGAGAAGACCGACCGCGGCCAGGAGGATTACGGCATCGAGCGCGACGAAGGCCTCGCCGCCGACCTCACCCTCTACGGCGAGGGACCATGACCGCCGCCCGTCTCGCGCTCGCGCTCGCCGTCGCTCTCCCCTCCCTCGCCTGGGCCCAAGGCTCTTTTGAAGGCCGGGGCTCGTTCGACGGCCAGTACATGGGCGCGCTGACTCTGACGAGCGTCGTCACCGGCGACTGCACCGCGCCGCCGCTCGGCTCGCTCTACCCGCTGACGGTCTCCGGCGGGCAGGTTCGCTTCACCTACGCCCCGCGCTTCGGCACCACGCTCACCGGCAAGATCGACCGCAACGGCGCCTTCAAGGCGACCGCCCCGACCAAGCGCGGCCTCGTCCAGATGACCGGCCGCATCCAGGGCGGCGCCGTCACCGCCGCGATCGTCTCGCCGAGCTGCAACTACGCATTCCAGGCGCGCGCGCAGTAGCTATTCGGCGGCGGTGCGCTGCGCCCCTCGGCTCCGCGAGCCGATGATCGCGGCCGCGTTGCCGGTGAGAATCTGCTCGCGCGCCCGGTCGCCGATCTCGGCCTCGGCCAGCGCCTTGCGCGTCCAGTCGGTGCCGAACTCGGTGCCGTCGGTGCCGCAGACGATGCGCTCGGCCCCGTAAAGCCGCACCGCGGCCTCGATCGAGTGCGGGCCGAACGAGTTGCAGTCGACAAACACCCGCGCCTTGCGGAACCGCGCCGAGGGCAGCTCCTCGTCCGGCGTGTCGAGCAGGCAGCGGTGGTCCATGCGCTCGACCTCGTAGGGGATGTTGCCGCCGAGATTGTGCACGACCACGGTCGCGTCCGGGTAATCGGCCAGCGCATCGGTCAGGCACAGCGTCACCATCACCGACGACAGGCTCGCCTGCATGTCGAGCGTGCCGTTGCGGCGGCGCGCGTTGTCGGTCTCGCCGCCGACCTTCGGGAAGGAATCGCCCGGCCGCGGGCCGTGATGCACGAACAGCACCGCGCGGCGCCGGTTGGCGGCCTCGAGCAGCGGCCGCGCCGCCTCGGCGTCCTTGCGGGTCAGGAACAAATTGCCGGGAATCTGCGCGCCGATCACGCCCGGAAGGTCGAGCGCGCGTTCGAGCTCGGCGGCGGCGGCCTTCATGTCGACGAGCGGCAGCGCGGCAAACGCCGCGAAACGGCCAGGATGCTTCTGGCAAATCGCCGAGAGCCCGTCGTTTATGTTGCGGCAGAGCGGCCCCGACACGTCGAGCGGCTGCGCCTCGACCCAGCAGAACGAGCCGAGCAGCGACAACACGCTGGTCTCGACCCCCTGCCGGTCCATCCGGTCGAGATGAAACGCGACATCGTCGAACGCCTGGTCGAGCGGCGCCTCGCCCATCCGCGGCGCCTTCAGCACCTCGACGCCGTCCGAATTGCGCAGGATGCGGGGCTCCCGCGTGCGGGCGCGCAGCGCGTCCGCCACCTCGGCCGGCCGCCAATGGGCATGCATGTCGATCATCGCTGTTTCCTCCAAGGGTTTGGAAACAGCTTACCCGCGCGAGCGCGGGGCGGGAAGCGGCGTCAGACGGGCGGCTGAAGCGGTTCGCAGGCCGCCGCCTCGCCGGGGTGCTTCAGCAGGCAGCGGGCGTAGACCGCCCGGTTGAAGGAAATCGCGTCGCCGCTCCAATTGCGGAAGCTCAGGCGGTCCTGTTCGCTGAGGACCGGCCACAGCCGCTGCATCACCTGATGGCGGGTATAGACGTCGCGGGCGAAGGGCAGGACCATTGCCGCCACGATGAGGAGGGCGATGCCGTATCCGAACAGCTTTAATGTCGGCTTGCGGCGCTCCGCACGCGGGGCCGCAAGGGCCGGAACGCTGCGGTGACCGACAAAAGGTGCTGCGATATTGGCCACTAAACGTGCTCCGTAAGATTTTCTTAACCCCCTTTCTGACTTGGCCGGGATACGGCGAGTAGCCTTCCTGAATGGGTACCCCTTACGGGTCGGCTCGTGACGCGGAGGCCGCGCGCGCGGCCTCCAACGCTCGCCATGCTCGGGGCGCATCCCCACCCCGCAAATCGCGGGAAACGGCCCGGCGGCGTTGATGCGCCCGGTATTTCGGTTCATGCTGAAATGGCATAAACGCGATCGCACGGGAGCCCGGAATGTCCGCACAGCCAGCGCTCAGCAATTCGCCGAAGCCGGAGGCGCTTTACGCGGCGCTCGAAGAGCGGATCCTGGCGCGCGACCAGAAGGGCGCGAGCGATGTTTATTACGACCTCGTCCGGCAAAACCGGCCGCTGAAGGAGATCGTCGCCGAGGGCGTGCGCATCCACGCGCCCTATACCCACGTGCCGTATCACGAGCGGATCGACGACGGCTACGTCAACTTCGTCAACAACGACCACTGCCTCCTGTCAGCCCGCGCCGCGATCAACCTGACCAGGATCGTGCCGGCCGATTGCGCCGCGCTCCCTTACGCGCAGACGGTCTGGTACATCCCGACCGGGCTCGACATCTGGAACCAGAAAATCCTCAAGGCGCCCGGCCATTACGCCCGCGCGCCCGGCTGGTCGATGCCGCCGGGACCGCCGCCGATGCCGGAAGTGGTCTGGGCCGACCAGGAGCCGGAAGTGCTCGCCGGCCCGCTGCAGGAGCGGCTCGACCACTGGATGACCCTCGTCCATCGCGGCAATGTCGTCGAGGCCTATCGCGTCTTCCTCGGGCTGATGCAAAACCCGGCCGAGCGCCCGGCCGTGCTCGCCCAGCTCTGCCACGCCGGCCTCATCGACGTGCAGGACCGCGCCCTCTACAACCGCTCCTACACGACCGGCCACAAGGCGTTCCGCGCCCGCGCCACGGTCGAGCTCGGCAATTATCTCGGCTGGGACGACGCGCACGACGTGGTCTATGCCGGCGCGCTCGACATCGCGGTCGGCCCGCGCTGGTACTCGACCTACGAGATGGCCTGCAACCTGGTGAAGATCTTCCTCGAAAAGCAGACGATCTCGGCGATCCCCTATGGCGGCGCCTCCGATGCCGAGCTGTCGATCCTCGCCAACAACAAGGCGAACCTGTCCCGGGAGGAAGCCCAGGAGCTCGAAAACGCGCTGATCCGCGAGCCCGAGCCGAACTGGGTCCATGTCCTGACCCGCCTGCTCGAAGCCGGGAAGAGCCCGCGCCGCATCCTCGACGCGATGCAGATCGCCGACGCGCAGGTCATCATCGAGACCCAGGGGGTCAACAATTTCTCGCTGCCGCAGCACTGCTTCGAATACCTCAACACGATGGGCTGGTACTTCGACCATTTCGAGCACAAGCAGCAGTTGAAGCTCTTGTTCACGGCGGCCTCGTATCTGAATCGCGCCGCCGGGCATCAGCAGGGCATCGGCGACGCCGCGCGGGTCGAGATCGAGGCGCCGAGCGGGGCCGACAGACTGTCGCAGGACGAAATCCTCGCCAATCTCGACGCCGCCGTCATCGCCCTCGACGGGCCGGGCAGCCGCAACTGGGCCCGGGCCTATCTCGACCGCTTCTCCGACCGCCAGCCGCTGGTTCAGCACCTGGCGCTGTTGTCGGCGCGGATGGGCAACGACCCGCACAACCAGGAGATCGGCCAGGTCCTGATCGAGGATTACAGCAAGAACCAGGGCTGGGACCGCGACCGGCTGCTCGTCGCCTGCGCGCACCACACCGCGGTCCACCGCAAGTACGGCAACCCGCTCGACTGCGCCAACCGCTTCGGCGCCGCGATGGGCATCGCCCGCCTGCAGTAGCCGTGGCGCGGGCGGGCCTTGGCGTCCTCGCGCTGATCCTGCTCGCCCAGCTCGCCCCGCCCGCCTGGGCGGAAGACACGACCGCGCTTTATGAGGCGAGCTGGTCCGGGCTGCCGGCGGCCGAGATCCGCATGACCCTCCATGACGGCGCCGACGGCTATCGCTACGAGATCGCGATCCGCAGCCTCGGGCTCGCGCGCTGGGTCACCAAGTTCCGCGGCACCGCCACCGCGATTGGCCGGATGCCTTCACCGGTCTCGTTCCAGGCCCATTACGATCTGCGCAAGCGCAAGGACCGGCTGCTGAACATGCAATTCCATGCCGGATTGGCCGAGCGCGGCCCCGGCGACACCAGCCGCAAGCCGCAGCTCGCCGAGAAGTTCCGGCGTAACGTCATCGATCCGCTCGGCGCCTTCGCGGCGATCCGCCGGCAGTTGCGCGAGCATCCCGATGCCGGCTTCACGATCCCCGTCTATGACGGCGCCCGCCGCTTCGACGTGGTCGCCTCGTCCCCGCCGAGCCGACGCGACGGCTTGCTTCACCTCGCGCTCAGCCTGCACGCGATCGCCGGGTTCAAGGGCGAGACCAGCGACGACGGCGACCCCGACGACGCGCCGCGCCCGGTCGAGCTCATCCTCGCCGACGACACGTTGCTCACGCCGCTGTCGATGACCGTGCCGATCTACTTCCTGCCGCTGACGGTCGAGTTCGTGCGCTGGTGCGAGGCGGCGCACCCGTGCACATGGTAGGGGCAAACGAAAACCCCCGGGAGCGAGCCCGGGGGTCTGGCGAATGCGGCCTATCGGCTGCTAGCGCCAATGATGGTGGTGGTGGTGATGCCACCCGCCGCCGCCGAAGCCGAAATAGATCCCGCTGGTCGGGTAGGCGTACGGATAGCCATAGCTATACGGGTAGCTGTTGTAGGCGTACGGATAGCCGTAATACGGCGCGGGCGCCGCGTAATAGCCCGGGAAGCCGATGCCCACGAAGACGCGGGCCTGGGCCGGGGCGGTTGGGATCAGCGCGGCGCCGAGGCCAATCGCGGCCACGGTGCCGAGGGCAACCCGACGGAACCAGCGATTTTGCGTCAGACGGGTCATAGCCGTCCTCCTTTCTTACCTCGCGGCCGGACTTCGTAGCCGCTTGTTATTAGAACGGGTCCGGTGCATTTTCATTCCGTGAAAAAGAAAACCCCGGCCGAAGCCGGGGCCTTCCACCGCCGCTGCGGGCGCGTATCGGCTTAGTAATGGCGGGCGTAATAGGGGTTCACGCGGTGCCAGCCGACATGCGAGTCATGGTACCAGCCCCCGTTGCGCCAGTAGTCGTGGTGGACCCGGTGGCCGCCGATCGGAATGTGGAGGCCGCCGATCGAGATTACGGCGCGGGCCTGGGCCGGCGCGGTAGGCACCGAGGCGGCGCCCAACGCGGTCACCGCGATCGCGGCAAAGCCAAGCCGGCGGAACCATTTATTCTGCGTGAGGGACATTTGACCCTCCATCTCCATGCTACGCGGCTCAATGTGGCCGCATAAAAGTATACGCACCGGTAGCGTTTTATATCCCCCTCACGCAAAAGTTTTTCTACGCGCCGTGTTCTGTCGTCGGATCGATCATCTTGCGCACCTCGGTGATCTTGGTCGCGGGGAAGCCGCTGATCTCGGCATGCCGTTTGATAATTTCCTCGTCCTTGGCGAGGTAGACGCAGAAGGTCTTGTCCGCCGCGACAAAGCTCTCGACCCATTGGATGTCGGGGCCGAGCTGGCGCAGCACGCCGTTGGATTGGGCCGCCGCGCCGCGCAATTGCTCGCGCTCCAGGCTGCCGACAGCCGGAATGTCCCGCTCGATGATGAACTTGCGCATCTTCCTCTCCCTCTTTGTCGAGCCAGCCTGCGCCCTTGACCGGCTGTGGCCAACCGGATCAGGTTTGGCAGTGGCCGACGGCAAGATGGGGACGCGGTGATGGATATGAAGGGGCTGGAATTCGCCCGGGCTCGCGAAGGCACGCAGCCGCCGACGCTCTATCCCGATTATGCCAGCACGGTGAAGCGGTCGCCCAACCGCGCCCCAATCCGCTTCGAGCATACCCTCTCGGAGGTCACCGGCCCCGGCTTCGCCGATGGCTGGGCCGGCCCCGACGCCGCCGATCTGACGACGCAGCACGAAGGCCAGCCGCTCGGCGAGCGCATTATCGTCGCCGGCCGCGTCCTCGACGAGGACGGCCGCCCGGTGCCGGGCACGCTGGTCGAGCTGTGGCAGTGCAATTCCGCGGGCCGCTACCATCACCCGGTCGACCAGCACGACGCCCCGCTCGACCCGAACTTCACCGGCGTCGGCCAGGTCGTCTCCGGCGCCGACGGGAGCTGGCGCTTCCTGACGATCAAGCCGGGCGCCTATCCGTGGCGCAACACGCCAAATGCGTGGCGGCCGGCGCATATCCATTTCGGCATTTTCGGCCCCGGTTTCGTGACCCGTGTCGTCACCCAGATGTATTTCCCCGGCGACCCGCTCCTCGCGCTCGACCCGATCTACCAGAGCACCGCCGATGTCGCCGCCCGCGAGCGGCTGATCGCCGATTACGACCCCAATCTCTCCGAGGCCGAATGGGCGCTCGGCTATCGCTGGGACATCGTGCTGCGCGGCCGCGCCGCCACCCCGGTCGAGGCCGGCTGACCGTGGCCGGCAA
This sequence comes from Allostellaceae bacterium, assembly GCA_036273175.1. Taxonomy (GTDB): domain Bacteria; phylum Pseudomonadota; class Alphaproteobacteria; order ATCC43930; family CGMCC-115725; genus DATARH01. Next base: position 9,261 of record DASUIE010000030.1, on the reverse strand, counting down.
GCTGATTCCGACGCCGTCGCAGACGGTCGGGCCGTTCTTCCATATCGGGCTGGCGCGCCCGGAATGGTCCGACCTCACCGCGCAGAACCCCCAGGGCGAGCGCATCGCGATCGAGGGCCGCGTCCTCGACGGCGACGGCGACGCGGTGCCCGACGCGCTGATCGAGCTGTGGCAGGCCAACGCCGCCGGCCGCTACAACCATGTCGACGACAGGCAGGCCGACAAGGCCGTCGACCCCAATTTCCGCGGGTATGGGCGCGCCGCAACGGATTTCGAGGGCAAGTACCGCTTCGTCACGATCAAGCCGGGGTCGGTTCCCGGGCGGGGCAACGCATTGCAGGCGCCGCATATAAACCTCGCCGTGTTCGCCCGGGGCACGCTCAAGCAGCTCTACACCCGGCTCTACTTCGCCGAGGACCCACAAAACGGCAACGATCCCCTGCTTTCCGCGATCGACGACCAGGCCGCCCGCCGGACCCTCATCGCCGCCCGCGACCCGCGCGGCGGAAGTCCGCCGATCTACCGCTTCGACATCGTCCTGCAGGGCGAGAACGAGACCGTCTTCCTCGACCTTTGAGCCTTACAGCAGCTGCCCGCCATCGACCGCGATGGTCTGGCCGGTCACCCAGTTGGCCAGCGGCGAGGCGAGGAACAGCGCGACCTGCGCCACCTCTTCGGGCCGTCCCAGCCGCCCGAACGGGATGCTGCGCAGGATCGCGTCGTAGAGACGCGGGTTGTCGCTCTTGCGCTTCTCCCACGACCCGCCGGGAAACTCGATCGAGCCCGGCGCGATGCAGTTGACCCGGATCCCCTTCTTCGCATGGGCGGCGGCTTCGCTCTGCGTGTACTGGATCACCGCCGCCTTGACCGCGCCGTAGGGCGGCGTCCGCGCCGAGGGTCCGATCCCCGAGATCGACGAGATGTTGACGATCGCACCGCCGCCGGCCGCCTCCATATGCGGCAGCGCCGCCCAGCTCGCCCGCACCGTCGCCATCAGATCGACCGAGACGCTCGCCGCCCAGCCCTCTTCGCTGTTGGCCGAGCCGAACCCGGAGGCGTTGTTCACGAGGATGTCGATCCCGCCCAGCGCCGCCGCGGCCGCGCCGACATAGGCGGCGACTTGCCCGGCATCGGCAAGGTCGCACGTCGCGGCGTGGGCCTTGGCGCCGGTCGCGGCGATCGCCCCCCGAGCCTCTTCGAGCGCGTCGGGACCGCGGGCGCAAATCGACACCGCCGCGCCGGCCCCGGCAAAGCTCAGCGCGATGGCCCGCCCGATTCCCCGGCTGCCGCCGGTCACGACAGCCTTTTTGCCCGATAGATCGATGTTCATGGCGCGCTCCCTGCAACCGGCCGATGTTGCGCGGAATGCGCCGATGTGGCCAGCGAGAATGCCCTGTTATAACCGACGAAAAATGCACGACCCTGTTGCGTTTTAACCTTGAACAGCACAGAATCGTCGCCATTAGAAATACATGGCGGCGATCCAATCCGTGCTGGCGGTCACCGAACCGGTCACCCACGCATCGCGCCGAGGACGCGGTGGACGGCCCTCGCGCCTGCAATCGGCTCAGCTCTCCGACCGCATCCTCGACGTGGCGACCGCGCTCTTTCTCGGTCACGGGTTCGGCACCACCAGCATCGAGGCGGTGGCGAAGCGCGCCGGCATCTCCAAGCGCACCTTCTATCACCGCTTCCGCGGCAAGGAAGTGCTGTTCGAGGCGGTGGTGCAGCGGCTGATCGAAAAGTGGATGCCGCCTTTCGACGCCGCGCTCCTCGACGCGCCAAACATCGACACGGCGCTGCGCCGCTCGGCCGAGCATATGTTGAACGTGGCGCTGACGCCGGAAGCGCTGGCGCTTCACCGCATGGTCATCGCCGAAGCGCGGCAGTTTCCGGGACTTGCCCGCATCCTGCACGACCTGGGAGCGGCCAGCGGTGTCGAGCGCATCTCGCGCGATCTCGATCGCCGCGTGGCGCAGGGCGAAATCCGCCCGATCGACACCCGGCTCGCCGCCGAGCAATTTATCCTGATGGTCGTGACCGGCCCCCAGCGCCGCGCCCTCGGCCTCGGCGTGCCTTTTACTCGGACCCAACTCAGCGACTGGATCGCCGGCACCGTCGCGCTTTTCCTGGACGGCTGCCGCGCCCGCGACAACGGGGCGCACCCTTAGATATTTCGGTCGGCCCGCCGCTCGACCCCGGATCGATCCCCGACCCCCGGCGTATACCTAGCGGAGGCAGCCGCAACGCGGCGTGCCGATGGCGAGGGGGCAATCCATGTTGATGCGGAGTGTTGCGCTGGCCGGCGGGTTCGTCGGGGTGGCGGCCTTGGCCGGCGGAAATCCGGCGCAGGCGCAGTGGTATATCGGCGGCGAGGCCGGATGGACGAGTCTGGAAAGCCAGAACGACAACATCAGCGGTCTCGGAAGCGCCCATCACACCTTTGACGATGGCTACGCGGTCGGCGTTCGCGGCGGCTATCAGATGGGGCCGTGGCGTTTCGAGGAAGAATACAGCTATCGCCATAACGGGCTCGATCGCCTGTCGATCGGCGGTGTCAATACCGGGGGGAGCGGCAGCCGCAGCAGCCACGCCTTCATGACGAACGCCATTTACGACATCAATGTTGGCGGCTGGCCCGTCACGCCGCATATCGGAGCCGGCATCGGCGCGGTCGACGTGGTCGAAAACCTCAGCGTTCCGGGCGTCGGAACCGTATCCAAAGACGACGACTGGGTGCTCGGCTATCAGGCGATCGGCGGCGTCACCTACAACATCAATCCTAATCTCTCGCTCGATGTCGATTATCGGTATCTCGCGACGACCGATCCGTCATTCCGCGTCAGCGGTACCGGCGCGCGCTACAAGACCGGCTACAACACGCATAACCTGATGGCGAGCCTTATCTGGCACTTCGCGCCGCCACCCCCGCCGCCGCCGGTCGCCCAGCCCGCCGCGGTCCCGGCGCCGCCCCCGCCGCCGCAGCGCCAGGTGTTCCTCGTGTTCTTCGACTGGGACCGCGACACGGTCACCCCGGCCGGCGCGCAGGTCATCCAGCAGGCGGCCAACGCCTATAAGAGCGGCGCCAATGTAAGGCTCCAGGTGACCGGCTATACCGACCGCTCGGGCTCGACGAACTACAACCAGCGCCTGTCGGAGCGCCGCGCCAACAACGTCGCCCATACCCTCGAACGCGACGGCGTGCCGCGCAACCAGATGACGGTCAGCGGGCACGGCGAAAACGACAACCGGGTCCCGACCGCGGACGGCGTGCGCGAACCGCAGAACCGCCGCGTCGAGATTGCCCTGTAAACCGGAATAGCGTGAGCGCGCAAAGCCTCCCGCGCGCTTAGCCTGGGAGCCCGCCTCGGCGGGCTCCTTTTTTGTCCGCGGTTACTTCACCGAGGAAAAGCTGGTCGGGATCAGGAACGAATTTTCGACCCGCGCATTGATCGGGCCGTCCTTTTCGGTTTCGGCGCGCTTGGAAATCCATTCCGGGTCGGCCTGGAACGCATCCCACTTCTTCTCGCGATCCGCGAGCGACTCCCATTGCAGCATGTAGGTGAGGTCGGCATTCGACTCGCCGACCAGTGTCGTCCAGAAGCCCGCCTGCTTGATCCCGTGACGCTCCCAAATCTTGAGCGTGATGGTGTCGAAACGCTTCAACAGCGCGGGGAGCTTTCCCGGCATCGTGTGATAGACGCGCAATTCGTAGATCATGGCAGTTTCCCTTCAATCGAGTGTCATTTCACCGACGAGAACGATGTCGGAACCAGGAACTGGTTGCTGATCGAGGCGACGAGCGGGCCGTTCTCCTCGGTCTTGGCGCGGGCCGACAGCCATTCCGGATCGGCGCCGAACTTCGCCATCTTGATCTCGCGCTCGGCGAGCGATTCCCATTTGAGGAAATAGGTCAGGTCGTTGTTGCCGGGACCCACCAGCGTGGTCCAGAACCCGGCCTGGTGGATCGCATGCCTCTCCCACAATTTCAGCGTGATCGTGTCGAAGCGCTTGGCCAGGTCGCCCAGGCGGCCGGGCACGCAGTGATAGACGCGCAGCTCGTAAATCATGTCGTTTCCTCCGTGTTAGTTGAGGTGAGCCTCGACCCAGGCCGCACCGTCGAGAAGCGCCTCGTCGCCGAACCGGGCGCCGACGAGCTGGGCGCCGAGCGGCAGCCCGGCCGGTCCCGTCCCGGCCGGCAAGGTGACGCAGGGCGCCCAGGACAATGTCCACGGCGAGTTGAAGCGCGGGTCGCCGGTCGAGCCGTAGCCAACCGGCGCCTCTCCGGCCGCGCTCGGCGTCAGCAGCAAATCGACGCCGGCAAAGATATCGTCGAGATGGCGGCGGAACGCCTCCGCCGCCTCGAGCGCCTCGATGTAGTCGGCAGTCGGGAGCTTGCGGCCCGGGGTCAGCACGGTATCGCGCAACACCTGGCTGACCTTGTCGAAATGCGTGTCGTATTCGTAGGCGTAGTTGCGCGCCGCCTCGTAATTGAAGACGCGGCGGTGGTGCTCCATGATGTTGCGGAACGGCGCCGCGAATTCGACTTCCGTCACCTGCGCCCCCGCCTTCGCGAGCGTGGCGGCGATCCCCTCGACCAGCGCCTGCGTGGCCGCGTCGGCGGCGTCCCAGCCGGGGGTGCGGCACAGCCCGATGCGGGGCGCCCCGGCCGAGCGGTTCACCGGCCGCGGCGGCATGTCGATCAGCACCGCGCGCATCAGCGCGACATCGTCGAGGCTGCGGCACAACAGCCCGAGCGTGTCGAGGTTGTGACACTGCATCTTGATCCCGCTGCGGCTGAACTCGCCAAAGCTCGGCTTATAGCCGACGATGCCGCAAAACGCCGCCGGCCGGATCGTGGAGCCGCCGGTCTGCGTGCCGAGCCCAATCGGCACATGAAAATCCGCCACCCCCGCCGCCGAGCCGCTCGACGAGCCGCCGGGCGTATGCGCCGGGTTGTGCGGATTGACCGTCGCGCCGGGGAAGCGGTTGGCGAACTCGGTCGTGACGGTCTTGCCGAGGACCACCCCGCCGGCACGCCGGATCAGCGCCACGCAGGCGGCATCGGCGAAGGGGCGGTTGTCCGCGTAAATCGGCGAGCCGTGGCGGGTCGGCATGTCGGCGGTGTCGATGACATCCTTGACGCCGATCGGCAGCCCGGCGAGCAACCCCGGCCGGCCCGCTCTGTCGGCGGCGCGCGCCTGCGCCAGCGCCGCCTCGGGATCGAGATGGATCCAGGCCTTGACCCAGTCGCGCGCGGCGATGCGGTCGAGGCAGGCCCGCGTCAGCGCCTCGGCGGTCAGGCTGCCGGATTTGAGCCGGGCGACGGCCTCGGCGCCGGAAAGCTCGTTGGCGGCGGTCATGACCGCGCCTCCAGCCGCTGCTCGACCCAGAGGCCGATATCGAGCAGCCGCGCGTCGCCGTAGCGCGGCCCGACGAGTTGCACCCCGACCGGCAGCCCGTTCGGCCCGGTCGCGGCCGGCAGCGTGAGGCAGGGCATGTGCAGCACCGTCCACAGCGCGTTGAAGATCGCCGGGCCGGTGCTGGCGAGCGTGCGCGGCGCCTCGCCGGCGGCGGGGAGGGTCAGGATCGCGTCGAAGCCCCTGGCCCATTCCTGCGCGGCCGCCCGCATCGCGTCCGCGTCGCGCCAGGCGGTGCGGAAATCGGCGAGGCTGAGCCGGCGCCCGGCCTCGATCCGCCCCTCGCCGAGCAGGTCGGGGCTGAGCAGCGCGGCGTGCCGATGCAGCTCGGGCGCGTGGTTGCGCGGCGCCTCGAAGGCGCTGTGGCGGCGCTGCACCTCCGACACCGCGGCACAAACCGGCGGCAGCTCGGATTCGACGATTTCGGCGCCGGCCTTGGCCAGCCGCGCCGCCGCCGTCTCCAGCACCGCCTGCCCTTCCGCCTGGGCCTTGTCCCAAAGATGCGTGCGGCACAGCGCGAGCCGCGGCGCGCGGTCGGGCGTCGCCGGCGGCCGGTACGCATCCGCCATCATCGCCGCGCGGAACAGCGCGATGTCGGCGACCGAGCGCGCCATGATCCCGACCGTATCGAGCGAGTCGGTGTTCATGTGCATCCCGGCGGGCGGGAACAGGCCAAAGCTCGGCTTGAACCCGACCACGCCGCAATAGGCCGCCGGCCGGATCACCGAGCCGCCGGTCTGCGTGCCGATCGCGAGCGGCACCATGAAATCGGCGACCGCCGCCGCCGAGCCGCTCGACGAGCCGCCGGGCGTATGGGCCGAATTGTGCGGGTTCGAGGTCGGGCCGGGATGGCGGTTGGCGAACTCGGTCGTCACCGTCTTGCCGAGGAGGACCGCGCCTTCCTTGCGCGGCAGGCTCGCCGCGCTGGCGTCGCTGCCGGGCCGGCAGCCGGTATAGATCGGCGAGCCGTAGCCGCTCGGCATGTCGGCGGTGTCGAAAATGTCCTTGATGCCGAACGGCACGCCGCGCAGCAGCCCGCCCTTCCCCGCCCTGTCGCTGGCCCGGGCGGCGGCGAGCGCCTGTCCGCGGTCGAGATGCGCCCAGGCGCGCACGATGCCCTCGCGCTCGGCGATCCGTTCGAGGCAGCTCGCGACCACCGCCTCGGCGGTCAGCCGGCCGCTGTCGATCGCCCCGGCGATCTCGATCGCGGAAAGGCGATGCGGTTCGATATTGGACAGGCTCGGCATTGGGGGTGCCTCCGGCGACCGCGGACCAGCCTATCCAAGCACAAAGCGGCGGGAAGCGTCAGTCGATATCGAGGCCGAGATCGAGGATCGGCGCGCTGTGGGTGATCCAGCCCGACGAGATCAGGTCGACGCCGGCGGCGGCGATGGCCGGGGCGGTTTCCACGGTGATGCGCCCCGAAGCCTCGGTGACCGCCCGGCCGGCCACCATCGCGACGGCGCGGCGCAGCATGTCGGGATCCATATTGTCGAGCAGCACAGCGTCGACGCCGCAATCCAGCGCCTCCGCGAGCTGGTCGAGCGTGTCGACCTCGAGCTCGATCTTGACGAGGTGCCCCGCCGCCGCCTTGGCCCGCTCCAGCGCCTTGGTGACGCTGCCGGCCATCGCGACGTGGTTGTCCTTGATCAGCATCGCGTCGTCGAGGCCGAAGCGGTGGTTGGCGCCGCCGCCGAGCCGCACCGCGTATTTCTCCAGCAGGCGCAGCCCCGGGGTCGTCTTGCGGGTACAGACGATCTTGGCCTTGTGGCCGGCGATCGCGTCGGCCAGCACCCGCGTTGCGCTGGCGACCCCCGAGACCCGGCACAGCAGGTTCAGCGCGACCCGCTCGCCGGCCAGGATCGGCCGCGCCCGCCCCCTGACGACCGCGACCTTGTGCCCGCGTTCGAGCCGGGTCCCGTCCGGCGTCAAAACCTCGAACCTGAGGGTCGGATCGAGCAGCTCCCAGGCCATCAGCGCCGCCTCGATGCCGCCGAGCACGCCGGTCTGACGCGAGACGATGACCGCCTCGGCCTTGGCGTCGCCGGGCACGATGGCATCGGTGGTGATGTCGCCGGCGCGGCCCAAATCCTCGGCGAGCGCGGCGCGGACGATCGGCTCGACCAGCAAGCGGGGAATGGTCATGTCACTTCCTCAAGTTCGTGCGGGCCCTCACCCCAGCCCTCTCCCCGCCACGGGGAGAGGGAGGGACCCGCGTCAGCGGGAGGGTGAGGGGCGACGCACTGCCTTTGATCAACCCAGTTCCAGCATGCGCTCGACCGAGCGCCGGGCCCGCTCGGCGATTTCGGGCGCGACCGTCACCTCATGCGTCATCGTCTCCAGCGCGTGACGGATGTTGCCGAGCGTGATGCGCTTCATATGCGGACACAGATTGCACGGCCGCACGAAGTCGAGCTCGGGATAGTGGACGGCGACATTGTCGCTCATCGAGCATTCGGTCAGCAGCACGACGCGGGCCGGCCGCTTCTGCCCGACATAATCGGCCATCGCCGCGGTCGATCCGGTGAAATCGCATTCCGCGACGACCTCCGGCGGGCATTCGGGATGGGCCAGAACCGTCACCCCCGGATAGCTCTCGCGCATCGAGCGGACATCGTCGGCGGTGAACCGCTCGTGCACCTCGCAGTGACCTTTCCAGGCGACGATCTCGACCTTGGTCTGCGCCGCGATGTTGCGGGCGAGATACTCGTCGGGGATCATGATCACCTTGGGCACGCCCAGCGCCTCGACGATCTTCTTGGCGTTGCCCGAGGTGCAGCAGATGTCGCTCTCGGCCTTCACCGCCGCCGAGGTGTTGACATAGGTGACGATCGGCACGCCGGGATGCGTCGCGCGCAGCAGCCGCACATCGGCGGCGGCGATCGATTCCGCCAGCGAGCATCCGGCCTTCATGTCTGGGATCAGCACCGTTTTGCCGGGGTTCAGCAGCTTCGCGGTCTCGGCCATGAAATGGACGCCGGCGAGCACGATGACGGCCGCGTCGCTCCGCGCCGCCTCGCGCGCCAGCGCCAGGCTGTCGCCGACGATATCGGCGACGGTGTGGAAGATGTCGGGCGTCTGGTAGTTGTGGGCGAGGATCACCGCGTTCCGCTCGCGCTTCAGCTTGAGGATCGCGGCGATGTCTTCCGCCAGCACCGGCCATTCGAAGCGCGGCACATGCCGCTCGACGCGGGCATAGAGTTCCGGTAGCGGCATCCCACCCAGGAGGCGGGTCGTCTGGGTCTGCAGCACGGCACTTACTCCTATTATACTCACATTGAGTATTTCTAGGTTCCGGAAAAGCCGGGCGGGGTCGGACTGACCGCCCGGCGGTGAGTTATACTAGATATGAGAATAAGGGGTCGGGCGGCCGCGTCAAGAGGCTTCCGTCAGGAAATTCGCCGACCCGCCCGCAACCGCAACCCCGGCGCCGGCCGCTCAAGGAGCACTTCGCGGCGGAAACGCACGAGCCGCGCCGGACGGCCGCCGGTCGCCGCGCTCATCGCGCCGGTTTCCTCGACGAGCCCCTGCTGCTCGACGAGGCGACGGAAATTCTGCTTGTGCAGGCGCACCCCCGAAAGCGCCTCGACCGTGCGCTGAAGCTGGAGCAGCGTGAAGGCGGGCGGCATCAGCTCGAACACGACCGGCCGGTATTTGATCTTGCCGCGCAGACGCCCGATCGCCGTGGCAAGGATGCGGCGGTGATCGACCGCCATCGCGACCCCGGCATCGCCGTCCGCGGCGTGGCCGAGGTCGCGCGCGGCCTCGGCCACGATCCCCGCCTCGTACAGCAGCTCGTAGCGTTCGAGCACCAGCTCCTCGTTCCACGCCGCCGCCCGCA
>DASUIE010000029.1:0-6009 GCA_036273175.1 Allostellaceae bacterium | reverse complement strand
GAGGTCGCTCGCGAGATAGCTCTGCAGCGTTCCGACGAAGCCGCCGCTGATCGCCACGTCCGACGCATCGAAGTCCGGCGCATCGCCCGCGGCGTTGGGATCGACGCCGGTGTAGCGCGAATCGTAGCGGCCGACGGTCAGCCGCTGGTCGCGAAGCAGCTCCTTGCGGAACTCCGACAGGTCGACTCGGAGGTCGGCGTTCTCGATGAACTGCGGCGAAAGGCCGGTCAGCGCGCTCATCTGCTGAGCAACCGAATCTTCTTCCGCCTTGCTGATCGTCTGCCCTTTCTCGAGCGCGGCTGCATAGGGTCCTTCGGCGAACGCGCGCGCTTCGGCGGCGGCTTCGGCGACGGTCGCCGGCGGATTCGACATCTTGTGATGGTACCAGGCGGTCGTCGCGTAGCTCGGGATGTAATTGATGTAATCGCGGTCGAGGCCCGGCTGGCGGCGACCGTAATTCATGATCGACGACAAGAGGATCACGCCGTTGAGCGCCATTCCGCGCTGCTGCAGCTGATAGGCCAGCGCTCCGGAGCGAGTCGTGCCGTAGCTTTCGCCGAACAGGAACTTGGGGCTGTCCCAGCGGGAGAATTTGGTGACGTAGCGCATGATCGCCCGGGCGAAGGCGTCGGCATCCTGGTCGACGCCGTAGAAGTCGGCCGGCTTGGCATCGCCCAGAGGCCGGGAATAGCCGGTGCCGGGCGCGTCGATGAAGATGACGTCGGTCGTGCCGAGCAAAGTGTCGGGATTGGCACCGAAGTTGAACGGTGCCGGGCGCAGATATTCCGCATTCGTGGTCTGGATCCGCATCGGCCCGAACGAGCCCATGCGCAGCCACAGCGAGGCCGAGCCCGGCCCTCCATTATAGAAGAAGGTCACCGGGCGGCGCGAGCCGGGCACGGCATCGGCGGTGTCGGCGGTATAGAAGATGCTCGCGGTCGGCTTGCCTTCGTCATCGCGGATGGTGAGCGTGCCCGCGGTCGCGGTGTAGGGAATGGTCCGTCCGTCGACCAAGGCCGAGTGGCGGGTCGAGACGGTGCGCTCGTCGACCGGCGCGCCGGTCCAGGCGCTCGCGGCTTCCCTGGCAAGCTCCTCGCTGTGGAGCTCGGCGACGCTCTTGCTCTTGTCCTTGTCGCCCCCGCCTGCCGGCGCCGAAGCCGACTGGGCGAGGGCCGGCGAAACGGCAAGGGCGGCGGCGGCACAGAAAAGCGAAAGCAGGCGCATCGGCAAATTCTCTTTTGAATGTGGGGAATTAGGCTGGGACACCTTGCCAAAAGTTAGTTTCTTGCGGCAACCCTCCGCATCGACGAACGGGCGGGAGTCATCTGCGAACGCGGGATCGGCGATCAGGCGAGCGCGAGGAGCGTGTCGCGGGTGGCGATCGATTCCGCAAAATCGGCACCGTCAGGCTCGACCATCGTCACCGCCATGGCGCGCGTGAGCCGCTCGACGCCCTCGAGCGAGATTTCTCCGAGGCACTTCGCAATCTCGACATTGTCGGCGAGGATTCCATTGCACGGCAGCGCCACGTCGCAGCCCGCCGCGACGCACAGCGCTGCCCGCTCTCCCTCGCTCCCGCTCAGCGCATTCATGTTGCTGTCGTCGCTCATCAGGAAGCCGTCGAACCCGATGCGCTCGCGGATGATGTGCTCGATCACCGTCGACGACTGGCTGGCGGGATGGTCCGGATCCCATTCGGTATAGACCACATGGGCGACCATCCCCATCGGCGCCGAGGACAGCCGCTCGAACGGTTCGAGGTCGATGTCCAACTCTTCAGAGTCCGCCGTCACCACCGGCAGCTCCTTGTGGCTGTCGACCAGCGCACGTCCGTGCCCCGGCATGTGCTTGACGATCCCGACCACGCCCGCCGAGGCCATGCCGTCGAGCATCGCTCGGCCGAGCGCGGCGACCTGCATCGGCTCCGAGCCGAGCGCCCGGTCGCCGATGATGTCGCTCGCGCCCTCCTGCCGCACGTCGAGCACCGGCAATGCATTCACGTTGATCCCGGCCTCGCGAAGCATCAGCGCGATCGCGCGCGCGTTCGCCCGCGCCGCCTCCATCGCCGACGAGGGCGCCACGCGATAGAGATCGGCGAACCGCTCCGCCGCGGGAAAGGCCGGCCATTCGGGCGGCTTCATGCGGGCGACGCGCCCGCCCTCCTGGTCGACGAGGATCGGGACATCGGCGCGGCCGGTAAGATCGCGCAACGCGTCGGTCAGCCGCCGAAGCTGTTCGCGCGTCTCGCAATTGCGCCTGAACAGGATGAAGCCGGCTGGATCGGCGTCGCGAAAGAAATCGCGCTCGTTCGCCGTCAGTTCCGGGCCTTCAAAACCATAGATGGCGGGCTGCATCTACTGAGCGACGAAGCAATTCTCGCCGGCCGCCTTCAGCGTATCGCACGCCTGCTTGGCGTCGGCGGCGGATGCGGCCCCCGCGCGAAGGCGGATTCCGCCGGGGAACGGCACGAGCATCTTGGTCATCGCCGCGATGCTCGGGAAGCGCGTCGACAAGGCCGTCCATGCACGCTCGGCCTGCGCCTGATTGGCGAAGGCGCCGAGCTGGATCACGCTTCCGGTCCCGCCGGTCGCCTTGGGCTGAGCCGTGGCATCGGCGGCCGCGGGAGCGGGCGGCTTGGCAGCCTCGACCGGCGCAGCCTTGGGCTGTTCCTGCGGCGGCTTGGCGACCGTGCCCTGCGGCAGCTTGCTCGTGTCGAGCTGCGCGTCGCGGTCCTCGCCGGCGCTGGTTTCGAACGCGGATTCGCTTTCGCTGCTGATGTCGAGCCCGCCGGGATTGGGCGGCTTCACCTTGTAGGGCCCGGGCGGCGCCTGGATCAGCTCGGGCGGGCCGCTCACCACCGCATCGCGGCGGCCGAGCCAGAAGAAGGTTCCCGCGACGATCAGCGCCGCAAGCAGCACCACCGCCAAGGCGGCAAGCATCTTGCGCGCCGAGAGCCCGCGCGGCTCGTCTTCGTCATCGACCGCCTGAAGCCACGGCAGCTGCTCGTCGTAGGAGCGCGTATCGCTCACCGCTCGACGCCTTTCGGTTTCCACGGCAGCCCGACGACCGCGCAGCTCCATCGAATCTTCTGCATCCGCTGGCACAGCACTTCGGAATGCGCCTGCGAGGTGGTGCCGATCTGGAAGCGGTAGAAGGGCCGCCCGTGCGAGTTGCGCGCCTCGACCACGGTGGCCTGCAAATGCGCGACGGCGGGATAGGCCTGAACCATGTAGCGCCAGCCGAGCTTGGCCTGGAGACGGCTCCCGAACGCGCCGATCCTGACGATGCGGCCGTAGGCGCCCTGCGACTGCCACGCGGGCCACACGGTAAGCGGCTTGTAGGCAGCGGCGGGGGCCGGTTTCGCCGGCTGCGCGACCTCATTCCGATTGGGCGGCGAAGCGCTGGGCTTCTGCTCCTCCGCCGTTGAGGGAGCCTCATGCGCGAACTGCCTCCGCACCTGAACAGATCGCCGCTCGCCTCTCGGCCTGGCGATCGGAACTTCGCGCTCGGGCGCGGGGATGACTTGCGGCGGTGCTTCTAGCGCCACCTGCGGCTGCGCGGACTCCGCGGCGCGCGGCCGGGGAAGCGCAACGGTCGTGCTCGGCCGCAAGGGTTCGGTCGTCGCTGGCCTTTGCCAGCCGTGCCCGCCCATCCAGTAGGACGCGCCCGCGACAAGCAGCGCCGCGACGACCGCCAAAGCCGCCGCCTCGCGACGATTGCCGCCGCGCTTCCTCGGCGGCGCGGGTTCGTCCTGGAGCCACGGCAGCCGGTCCATTCCGGCCCCCGCCAGAGCCTCCCTCATCTCAGCGCATCTCCTCGGCGGCCGCCACGCCCATCAGCGCGAGGCCGCTGCTGATGATCTGCCCGACGGCCGACGCCAATTCCAGCCGGGCGCGAGAAAGTTGTGGATTGTTTTCAACGAGGAAGCGCCGCTCGGGATCGTCGTTGCCGCGGTTCCACAGCGCGTGGAACTCGGCCGCGAGGTCGTAGAGATAGAAAGCGATCCGATGCGGCTCATGGGCGAGCGCGGCGCCTTCGAGCACCCGCGGATATTGCGCCGCGCGCCTGACCAGCGCGAGTTCCTCGTCATCGAGCAGCGACAGATCCGCCTCGCTCGCGAGGCCGACGCCCGCGTCCCCCGCCTTTCGCTTCAGCGAGCTGATCCGCGCGTGGGCATATTGGACGTAGAAGACCGGATTGTCCTTCGACGCCTCGACCACTTTCGCGAAGTCGAAGTCGAGCGGCGTATCGGTGCGCTTGGTCAGCATCATGAAGCGTACCACGTCCTTGCCGACCTCGCTCACCACGTCGGCGAGCGTCACGAAATCGCCTGCGCGCTTGCTCATCTTCACCGGCTCGCCGCCGCGGAACAGGCGGACCATCTGGACGATCTTGACGTCGAGATCGACGCGCCCGTCGGTTAGCGCCGTCACCGCCGACTGCACGCGCTTGACCGTCCCCGAATGGTCGGCGCCCCAGATGTCGACCAGGTGATCGGCGTTCTGAGCCTTGCGCCAATGATAAGCCGCATCGGAGCCGAAATAGGTCCAGCTTCCGTCCGATTTCTTCATCGGCCGGTCCTGGTCGTCGCCGAACTCGCTCGAGCGGAACAGGGTCAGCTCGACCGGCTCCCATTCGTCGTGCCGGTCGAGGCTCTTGGGCCGCTCTAGCGTGCCTTCATAGACCAGCCCCTTGTCGCGCAGCACTCGCATCGCCTCTTCGACCGCGCCGGAGCGCTGAAGCTCCGCTTCCGACGCGAACAGGTCGTGGTGGATGTCGAGCAGCGCGAGATCGTGGCGGATGAGGTCGAGCATCGCCGTGATCGCCGCCTTGCGAAACAAAGGAAGCCACTGCTCTTCCGGCGCCTCGACCATGTCGTCGCCGTAATCCGCGGCCAGCACGACCCCCACCGGCTTCAGATAATCGCCGGGGTAAAGTCCCTCGGGAATCTGGCCGATGTCCTCGCCGAGGGCCTCGCGGTAGCGGAAGTGAAGCGAGCGGGCGAGCGTATCGACCTGAGCCCCCGCGTCGTTGACATAATATTCCTTGGTGACGCGGAACCCCGCGGCCTCGAGGACGCGCGCGAGGCTGTCGCCGACGACGGCTCCGCGGCAATGGCCCATGTGCAACGGCCCCGTCGGATTGGCCGACACATATTCCACATTCACGCGCTCGTTGTGACCGGCCGCGCAAAGACCGTATTCGTCGCCCTGGCGAAGGATCGTCCGGAGCTCGCCGCGCCAGGCGTCGGGCGTCAGCCGGAGGTTGATGAAGCCCGGACCCGCCACATCCACGGAAGTCACCGGCGGCAGCGCCTCCAGCTTGGCCTTGATCAGCTCCGCGAGCGAACGCGGGTTGGTTCCCGCGGGCTTGGCCAGCACCATGGCCGCATTGGTCGCAAGATCGCCGTGCGAAGGATCGCGCGGCGGCTCGACCGTCACGTTCTTACGATCGAGGGACGCCGGAAGCACGCCTTCGGCAACGAGTTCGTCGAGCACTCCATCGAGGAGCGCGGCATATTGGGCGTAAAGGCTCAATTTCGGTCCACGGCTTGGCGGAAAGCGGCGCATCTAGCGCAGCCTTCGCCGCGCGTCACGCGATCAGCGGCTTTGCAAGCGCCGTTCCTCGGCTCTCCGGAAACAGCGCGGCGATGGTGCGAGAGCCTTCGAGCCCATAATGCTGCCCCAATGCACCGGCGATCAGGGAGTCGAGCTCGGTCGTCGGCTTGAGGTCGCGGCCTTCGTAGAGCGCGGCGGCCGACAACCCCGGCCAATCGGCGATGACTTTCCCGCCCGCCACCGCGCCGCCGAGCAGCATCGCGAGCGACGCTTCGCCATGATCGGTCCCGCCGGTGCCGTTCGGGCGGACGGTGCGGCCGAACTCGGTCGCGACGATCACCAGCGTGCTCGCCCAGTCGGCGCCGAGACCGGACTTCAGCCCGCCGACGATGCCGTCGAGAGTCTTGAGCTGAGCGGCGAGCCGTCCGCGCTGCCCCGAATGCGTGTCCCA
>DASUIE010000028.1:0-6237 GCA_036273175.1 Allostellaceae bacterium | reverse complement strand
CGACGACGTGGACATAGGGCTCGCCGCGCATCACACGAGGGATCGGACTGTTTTCGTCGCGCGGCGGCAGCGGAAGACGGGCTTCCGGTGTGCGCTGCTGCGGCATCGATCCGCCTCGGTGCGGGTGGGCGTATCCCCGGCCGCGATCATACGTCGCCGCCCGTGACCGCTGCGAGTTTCTTCGCCGGAACACCCTGCGTTGATAGTTGGCGGCGGCGCCCCTATGTTCCGGGCCAACCCAGGAAACCGAATGACGCCGCTCGACCGCATCCGCAATTTCGCGATCATCGCGCATATCGACCATGGCAAGTCGACATTGGCGGATCGGCTGATCCAGGTCTGCGGCGGCCTGGAGGCGCGCGAGATGCGCGAGCAGGTGCTCGACACGATGGCGATCGAGCGCGAGCGCGGCATCACGATCAAGGCGCAGACCGTGCGCCTCGCCTATCGCGCCCGCGACGGCGAGACCTATGTCCTGAACCTGATGGACACGCCGGGCCACGTCGATTTCGCCTATGAGGTCAGCCGTTCGCTGGCGGCCTGCGAGGGCTCTCTGCTCGTCGTCGATGCGAGCCAGGGGGTCGAGGCCCAGACCCTCGCCAATGTCTATCAGGCCGTCGCCGCCGGGCACGAGATCGTGCCGGTGCTCAACAAGATCGACCTTCCCGCCGCGGAGCCCGACCGCGTCAAGCAGCAGATCGAGGACGTGATCGGCCTCGACGCGTCCGACGCGCTGCTCGTCTCGGCCAAGACCGGCATCGGCATCGAGGACGTGCTCGAAGCGCTCGTCACCCGCCTGCCGCCGCCCGACGGCGACGCCGCGGCGCCGCTCTCCGCGCTCCTCGTCGACAGCTGGTACGATTCCTATCTCGGCGTCGTGATCCTGGTGCGGGTCAAGAACGGGTCGCTGACCGTCGGCCAGAAGGTCCGGCTGATGGCGACCGGCGCGGCGCATCAGGTCGAGCGCGTCGGCGTTTTTACCCCGAAAGGGGTCGCCGCCCCGTCGCTCGGTCCCGGCGAGATCGGCTTTATCACCGCCGGGATCAAGACCGTCGCGGATTGCCGCGTCGGCGACACGATCACCGAGGACCGCCGCCCCGCGGCCGAGCCGCTGCCCGGGTTCCAGCCGGTGCAGCCGGTGGTGTTCTGCGGCCTGTTCCCGACCGATTCGGCCGATTACGAGCGGCTGCGCGACAGCCTCGCCAAGCTCCGCCTCAACGACGCCAGCTTCGAATACGAGCCGGAGACCTCGGTCGCGCTCGGTTTCGGCTTCCGCTGCGGGTTTCTCGGCCTCCTCCACCTCGAGATCATCCAGGAGCGGTTGGAGCGCGAGTTCGATCTCGACCTGATCATGACCGCGCCGTCGGTCATCTACCGCGTCCACCGCACCAACGGCCGCGTGCTCAACCTGCACAACCCGAGCGACATGCCCGATCCGGTGCAGATCGACCATATCGAGGAGCCGTGGATCAAGGCGACGATCCTGGTGCCGGACGCGTATCTCGGCCCGATCCTGGCGCTGTGCGAGGAGCGGCGCGGGACCCAGCTCGACCTGACCTATGCCGGCGCCCGCGCGATGCTGGTCTACCGCCTGCCGCTCAACGAGGTGGTGTTCGATTTCTACGACCGCCTCAAATCGGTGAGCCGCGGCTATGCCAGCCTCGACTACCAGCTCGACGGCTATGCCGAGGGCGATCTCGTGCTGATGAACATCCTCGTCAACGGCGAGCCGGTCGACGCGTTGGCGCTGATCGTCCACCGCGACCAGGCCGAGCGGCGCGGCCGCGCCCTGTGCGAGCGCCTCAAGGACCTGATCCCGCGCCAGCTTTTTCAGATCGCGATCCAGGCGGCGATCGGCGGGCGCATCATCGCCCGCGAGACCGTGAAGGCCCTGCGCAAGGACGTCCTCGCCAAATGCTATGGCGGCGACGTGACCCGAAAGCGCAAGCTGCTCGACAAGCAGAAGGAGGGCAAAAAGCGGATGCGCCAGTTCGGCCAGGTCGACATCCCGCAATCCGCCTTTATCGCCGCCCTCAGGATGGGCGACAGCTGAGGCTCAGCTCGCCAGCAGATGCGGCGCCTTGCGCCGGCGCATGGCGATTGCGGACCTCGCTTCCTTCGCCTCCGGCGCGACAGTGGCGGCCGGGAGCGTCACCGTGACCGTCGTGCCGCGCCCCTTCTCGCTCTCGACCCTCAGCGCGCCGCCATGCAGCTCGGCGAGCCGGGCGGCGAGCGGCAGGCCCAGCCCGGTGCCCTCGTAACGGCGGGCGTGGTCGGCCTCGACCTGGCCGAACGGTTCGAGCGCGACATCGATCTCGGCCGGCGTCATACCGGGTCCGGTGTCGCGCACCGCGAGCGCGACGCCGCCTTTGGCGATGCGCTTGACCGCGACCTCGACCGAGCCGCCGGGCTGGGTGAACTTGATCGCGTTGGACAGCAGGTTCAGCAGGATCTGCTTGAGCCGGGTCGGGTCGGCGACCAGGAGCGGCAGGCCCGGCCCAGCCTCGACCGATAGGAGGATCGAGCCGGCATCGGCGCGGTCGTGCATCAGCGACACGCACGAGCCGACGATCTGGCGCGGGTCGATCCCGCTTTCGAGATGCAGATCGAGCTTGCCGGCGTCGACCTTGGCGAGATCGAGGATGTCGTTGATGATCGTATGCAGGTGGTCGCCGCTCTGGTGGATGAGCGCCGCGTACTCGGCCTGGCGCGCCTGCAACGGTCCGGCCACGCCGAGCTGAAGCGATTCCGAAAACCCGAGGATCGCGTTGAGCGGCGTGCGCAGCTCGTGGCTCATATTGGCGAGGAACTGCGAGCGTGTGCGGTTGGCCGTCTCCGCCGCTTCCTTGGCGCTGCGCAATTCGCGCTCGGTGCGCATGCTCTGGGTGATGTCGCGCGCGGTGCCGCGATAGCCGAGGAACTGCCCGGAGAGGTCGAAAAACGGCGTGCCGCTGATCGAGCGGATGCGCTCGGTCCCGTCATCGACCCGCCGCGAATAGGTGAAGTCGCGAAACGGCTCGTGCCGGGCCAGGAGTTCGAGATGCTCCTGCCACTTGCCGGCCTCGGTACCGGTATCGACCGCCATTTCCATGCGGCTGCGGCCGATGCTGTTGGCGGGATCGGCGCCGAACGCCCGGATGCCGTCGGAGATGTAGGTGAAGCGGTGGTCTTCGTCGGTTTCCCAGAACCAATCGGAAGAGACGAGCGCAAAGTCGCGGAACCTTCCCTCGCTCTGCGCGAGCTCGGACGAACGCTGCTCGATCCGCCGGAGCTGGGCGGCGAGCGCGCGGAACAGCACGGCGAAGCCGATGATCGCCCAGGCGGTGCCGAAGACGATGACGGTCGCCTTGCGCCGCCACGGCGCCAGCGCTTCTTCCTCGCTGATGCCGACCGCGACCGCGAGCGGGTAGTCGTGGATATTCTGGACCGAGACGATGCGGGCCTGACCGTCGACATAGCCGGGGGTGCGGTAGGTGCCGCCGCCGGCCGCCATCACCCCGTAAAGCGGGGAATCGGCCGAAACCTTGCTGCCGATTTTCGCTTCGACATTGGGGTGCCGCGCCAGCAGAACGCCGTCGCCGCGTATCAGGCTGACCGAGCCGCCTTTGTCGGTCGTCACCGCCTTGTAGAAATCGACGAAGTACCGCGCCTCGATCACCCCGGCGGCGACGCCGAGGAAAGAGCCGTCCGGGGCGTTGATCCGCCGCGCCAGCATGATCGTCCAATTGCCGGTAAACCGGTTGATCACCGGCGCGCCGATCACCGCGGCCGCGTCGTCGTGGTCGCGCAGGTAGCGGAAGAAGTCCCGGTCGGACGCGACGATGTGGGGGACCGGCCAAGTGTGGGCGAAATTGACGATGACGCCCTGGTCGTCGATCAGCGCGACCGAATTCGCCTGGGGCAGGCTGCGCATCCGGTCGAGCAGGTACTGGTGGATCGCCCTTGTCCCCATCTGCGAGCGGAAGGTGTCGGGGGTCGTGACGCCCGCGGCCTGGACCATCGCCTTGGTCTCTTGGACCACCAGATCGACCGCCTGGATCGCCCGGCCGCTCTGCTCGGCGAGAACGACGGAAAGGTTGCGGGTATCCTTCATCTCGTCGGAGATGCGGTCGCGGTACATCTGCCAGATCGCCAGCCCCGCCGCGGCGATGGTGATCGCAATGAAAAAGAAGCCGCCGAGATACAGATGGCGGCCGGAGCGGGAAGTGCCGGGGGCAGGATTCGCGAAACCGAACACGCTGAACGATCTAAACGAACACGATTAAGACTTCCTGAACGGGCCGGCCCCTTTCCGCTGTTGCCGCCATTGGCTATCGTCGGCGGCGCAAGCGAAGGGGATGAGGCATGCCGGACGCCGAGACTTACGATTTCATCGTCACCGGCGCCGGCTCGGCCGGCTGCGCGGTCGCCGGGCGGCTCAGCGAAAGCGGCAAGTACCGCGTGCTGCTGCTCGAGGCCGGCACCCGCGACACCAACCCGTGGATCCACATCCCGCTCGGCTACACCAAGACCTATACCGACCCGCGGGTGAACTGGATGTTCGACAGCGAGCCGGAGAAGGAGCTCAACGGCCGCACCCTCTACCAGCCGCGCGGCAAGGTGCTCGGCGGCACCAGCTCGATCAACGGCATGGTCTATATGCGCGGCACCCCGCGCGACTATGACGGCTGGCGCCAGCGCGGCTGCGAGGGCTGGGATTACGAGTCGGTCCTCCCGTTCTTCAAGAAGGCCGAAAACCAGGAACGCGGCGCCGACGAATTCCACGGCGTCGGCGGCCCCCTCAACGTGTCGAACCCGGTCCACTCGGTATTGGGCGACGCGATGGTCCAGGCGGCGGTCGAGGCCGGCATCCCGGCCAACCGCGATTTCAACGGGGCGGCGCAGGAGGGCGTCGGCTATTACCAGACGACGACCAGCAACCGCCGCCGCTGGAGCTCCGCCCGCGCCTATCTGAGCACCGCCAAGGGCCGGCAGAACCTGACCGTCGAGACCGAGGCGCACGCAACCCGCGTTCTCTTCGCCGAGGGTCGCGCCACCGGCGTCGAGTACCGCACGCCCGCGGGCCCCAAGACCGCCCATGCCCGGCGGGAAATCGTCGTTTCCGGCGGTGTCTACGGCTCGCCCCAGCTTTTGCAGCTATCCGGGGTCGGCCCCGGCGCCTTGTTGCAGCAGCACGGCATCCCGGTCGTCGCCGATCTCGAAGGGGTCGGCAAGCACCTCCACGACCACTTCAACACCTATCTCGTGTGGCGCTGCTCGCAGAAGGTGACGCTCAACGACCTCGCCGCCAGCCCGCTGATGAAGCTCCACCACGGCGTGAAATACGTGCTGACCCGCTCCGGCCATCTGTCGAACGCGGGCATCTATGCCGGCGCCTTCGTCAAGAGCGACCCGCGCCTCGACGAACCCGACCTGCAGATCAACATGTTCGGGTGGAGCGCCTATGAGCGGCTCAGAACCGGGATCAAGCCGCACCCGTTCTCGGCCTTCACCCTCTCGCCGGTGCATCTCCGCCCGGAGGGCCGCGGGACGGTGCGGATCAAGAGCCCCGATCCGATGGCGCCGCCGGCGATCCAGTTCAACTTCCTCGCCAGCGAATACGATTTCCAGGCGCTGATCTACGGCACCCGCATGAGCCGCAAGATCGCCGCCCAGCCCGCGCTCAAGCCGTTCGTCGTCGAGGAGGTGATCCCCGGCGAGGCCTGCGAGACCGACGAGCAGATGAAGGCGGAAATCCGCCTGCGCGGCGTCTCCAACCTGCACCCGGTCGGCACCTGCCGCATGGGCCGCGAGCCCGACTCGGTCGTCGACCCGCGCCTCCGGGTCCACAATCTCAAGGGCCTGCGCGTGGCGGACGCCTCGATCATGCCGCAAGTCCCCGGCGGCAACACCAATGCGCCCTCGATCATGATCGGCGAGAAATGCGCGGCGATGATCTTGGAGGACGCGGGGGCGGGTTGATCAGTGGCCGCCCACCAATCGCACGGCGGCTAAGGCCATCCCAAATCCGGCGGCCAAGATCGTAACGACAAGGCCCAGCAGGGTCACCGTCGTCGGCATATTCGACAGCTTCCCTTTGATCTCGGCTAGCTCGACTGGAACGGTCTTTAAATCGGCCAATCCCTCTCGGATGGCCTTCAGCTCACCGCGAACCTCATTGACTGCCACTTCCAACAAGGCCACCCGCGCCTCCAGCTCAGGTCCCGCCGGCTTGACCTCCCGGTCGGCGGAACATCA
>DASUIE010000027.1:0-33457 GCA_036273175.1 Allostellaceae bacterium | reverse complement strand
ATGCCCCTCACCCCGGCCCTCTCCCCGCCCACGGGGAGAGGGAGGGACCCGCACGGAGGAAGGAACGAGCGATGCAAGCAGATTACGTGATCGTCGGCGGCGGCTCGGCCGGGTGCGTGCTGGCCAACCGGCTGACCGAGGACCCCTCGGTCAGGGTTCTCCTGATCGAGGCGGGCGGGCGCGACTGGCACCCGTATATCCACATCCCGGCCGGGTACATGAAGCTGCTCGAACACAAGCAGCTGACCTGGGGGTTCAAGGCCGAGGCCGATCCGGGCACCAACGGCCGCGCGATCACCTACCCGCGCGGGCGGGTCCTCGGCGGGTCGTCGTCGATCAACGGGCTCATTTACATCCGCAGCCAGCCCGAGGATTACGACCATTGGGCGCAGCTCGGCAATCGCGGCTGGGGCTGGGACGACGTGCTTCCGTATTTCAAGAAGGCCGAGCGGTGGACCGGCGATTCCGCCGAAATCCACGGCACCGGCGGCCACCTGACGACCTCGCCGATGACCGAGCGGCCGGCGGCGTGCCAGGCGATCATCGAGGCGGCGCAGGAACTCGGCGTCGAGTACCGGCCCGACGTCAACAACCTGCCGCCGGGCGCCGGCGACTCGATCGGCTGGTGCCAGCAGACCCGCGGCGGCAGGCGGCGGGCGAGCGCGGCGCAGACTTATCTGAAGCCGGCGAAGAAGCGCCCCAATCTCCAGATCGTCGTCGGGGCGCTGGTGCATCGCGTGATCTTCGACGGCAAGCGCGCGGTCGGCGTCGAGTTCTCGCGCGAGAGCGGCCCCGAGCGCGCCGAGGCTCGGCGCGAGGTGATCCTCTCGGCCGGCGCGGTCGGCTCGCCGCACCTCTTGCAGCTTTCGGGGGTCGGCGCGCCGGAGGTGCTGGGCAAGGCCGGGATCGCGGTGCATCACGCGCTCGCCGGCGTCGGCCAGAATTTCCAGGACCACTACATCGCCCGCATGTCCTGCATCGTCGAGGGCATCGAGACGCTCAACGAGCGGGTTCGCGGGCTCGGCTTTGCCGCCGAGGTGATGCGCTATTTCACGCAGGGCAAGGGCCTCCTGACCTTTGGCGCCTCGCTCTGCGCGGCGTCGATCAAGGTACTGCCCGAATCGGCGACACCCGATGTGCAATGCGTGTTCGCGCCGGCGAGCTACAAGCCGGGGCTGATCCGGCGTTTCGACGAGCGGCCCGGCATCACCGGCGGGCCATGGCAGATGCGGCCGCTGTCGCGCGGCTATGTCAACATCCGCACCCCCGACCCGCACGACCAGCCGGCGATCAACCCACGCTACCTCGCCGAGACGACCGACCAGCGCGCGATCGTCGGCGGCCTCAAATTCCTGCGCCGGCTGTTCGCGGCGGCGCCGATCGCGAAATACGTCGTCGCCGAGAACGTGCCCGGCCCCGATGTGCAGACCGACGACGAGTTTCTCGACTACGCACGGCAGAACGGCTCGACCGTTTATCACGCGAGCTGTAGCTGCATGATGGGGAGCCATCCGCTTGCCGTGGTCGACGACGAGCTGCGCGTGCACGGGCTCGAAGGGCTCCGTGTGATCGACGCCTCGGTGATGCCGGCGGTCAGCTCGACCAACACCAACGCCCCGACGATCATGATCGCCGAAAAGGGCGCGGCGATGATCAAGGCGTCGGCACAAGAGCGGCTGGCGGCTTAGATCACCGTCCTCACCCAAGCCGGCACGGTTTCGGCGAGCGGCCCCGTCTCGCCGGTAAGCTCGACCGTTTTCGCGCGGGCGCGCCGAGCTTCGGCGAGAAAGCTGCGCGCCGGCTCGCTGCCGCCGGCGGCGCCGATCGCGGCGAAAAGCGAACAGCCCGCCAGCGCCTCGAAGATACGGGGGATGTGCAGCGGCTCCTCGCCGACCCAGACGATGTGCGGGCGGAGGTGGCCGGTATTGCCGCAGACCGGGCAGTCGGTCGTCGCGGTGATGTCGTCGAGGCGGTCGCTGACATGGGTGCAGATCGCGCAGCGCGCCTTCAAAAGCTCGCCGTGGGTGTGGATCGCCGCCTCGCCGCCCGCGCGCTCGTGCAGGTCGTCGATGTTGCGGGTGACGATCAGCGCCTCGCCCTTGCGGGTCAGCGCCAGGACGGCAAGCGCCTCGTGGGCCGGGTTGGGGGCGATGCGTTCCACCAGCTCGCGGCGGCGGCGGTTGTAGAAGTCCCGCACCGTTTCAGGGTCGCGCTCGAACCCCGCGCGGGTCACGACATCCTCAAGGGTCACGCCGGGCGGCATCGTCGCCGGGTCGAACGGCGCAAACCCGGACGCGCGCGACAGCCCGGCTCCGGTAAACACGACAATCTTAGGTGGACGGCCCCAGGGCGCCGTCATCGCGGAAATCTCCGGGAACCCGATCGGGCCTCTGTTGTTTCCAGCATAGTCGGAACCGAACCTGTTGAAGGAAACTGGTGATGCTTCGCTCTACCCAACTCGTTTCCGCCATTGCCGTTGTCGCGGCTTTTGCCCTGAGCCCGATGGCTGCCAGCGCGCAGACCCAAAGCCCCGCCGGGGTCAAGGCCGGTCCGCAATCCGGCCGTACGATCCAGGGGCCCGCGCAGCCCTGGCTCCCCGCTTCGGGGTCGGGCTGGTACACCGATGGCGGCGGGAGCGGCAGCTCCTTCCCGTATCACCCCGGCTTCCATCCGGTTCCGGCGCCGCCGCCGCCGCCGATCCCTTACTAGCCGTTTGACGGGTCAGGCCGCCGTCTCCAGGGGCGGCGGCTGATACTCGGGCACCCGATAATAGACCCAGGCGAGGTTGACCGCGATCACCGCGGCGGTCAGCAGGAACACCCATGACAGCCCGAAACCGGCGGCGATGAACCCGCCGAGCAGCGGCCCCAGCGAATTGCCCAAAAACATGGCCGACGAGGTCATGCCGTAGATCGTGCCGCGATCCGATCGCGACACGAGCCGCCCGACCAGTGCGTTCGCGGTCGGCAGGAGCCCGCCGATAAACAGCCCCACCGCAAACCGCTCGGCGGTGAAGGCCCAGTAATTCGTGGTGAAGGCCTGCGGCAGCGTCGTCAGCACGGCGCCGGCCAGGCAGATGAGCAGAACGCGGCGATAGCCGATCCGGTCGCTGCGGTTGCCGAGAAACGGCGCGGCGATGACATTGCCGACGCCGGTTATCGAGAAGGCGAAACCGGCGAGCGTCGCGACGTTGGGCAGATTGCCGACCATCTCCTGCACATAGAGCGTCACGATCGGCTGGACCGTGCGCACCGCGAACTGCGCCATCAGCAGCACGAAAAACAGCGCCAGCAGCGCCGGCGAGTGGAATAGCGCGTTGAGCGCGGCGAGCGTCGAGCGGCCGGCCTTGCCCTTGGGCGGGCGGGTGAACTCCTCGTGCACGGTGAACCAGACGAGGATCAGCGAGATCACGATCATCGCCGAAGTGCAGTAGAACGGGATGCGGTAGCTGCCGGTGAGGTCGGCCAAGACGCCGCCGATGATCGGCCCGGCGAGGGAGCCGACAAGCTGTCCGGTCGAAAGCCAGCCGAGCGAATAGCCGAGCCGCCCCTCCGGCACCTGGCTTGCGACCAGCGCGATCGCCGCGCTCGAAAACCCGGCGAAGACGCCCATCAGCGCGCGGAAGGCGAAAAACTGCCAGACATTGGCGGCGATCCCCATCAGCCCGGTAAAAAGGGCGATCGCAAAGCTTGACCGGATCAGCATCAGCTTGCGGCCGTGCCGGTCCGACAGATTGCCCCAGACCGGCGAGGCGAAGGCGGCGACGAACGAGGTCGTGCCGCTGAGGATGCCGGCCCAGATATCGATCCCGGCGGCGCTGCGTACCCCGAGCTCGGGCAGGAACAGCGGCATGATCGGGGTCAGCGCCGAGTTCGCCATCGTGTTGACGAACTGGATGCCGACCATGACCCACAGCGTATAGCGCCAGTTCCGGGCAACGCCGGCTTCGGCGGTCCCGGCGGCGGCCTGCATCGTCTCGTCGCTATCGGCCATCGTCGCTTCGCTCTCCTGGCGGGCTTGAGGATTGTAGCGCCTCCGGTCATCATCGCCGCGGCCCTGAAGCGAGGAAGCGCGATGAAGTTCGGCATTTTCTATGAGTTGCAATTGCCGCGCCCGTGGGAACCCGGCGGCGAGCACCGGCTTTATCAGAACGCGCTCGACCAGGTCGAGATGGCGGACCGGCTCGGCTACGACTACGCCTGGGAGGTCGAGCACCACTTCCTCGAGGAATATTCGCACTCCCCGGCGCCCGAGGTGTTTCTCGGCGCGGCGAGCCAGCGGACCAAGAATATCCGCCTCTGCCACGGCATCATGCAGCTGACGACGACGCACCCCGCGCGCTGCGCCGAACGCATCGCCGCGCTCGACCTCGTCTCCAACGGGCGGGTCGAGTTCGGCACCGGCGAGAGCGCCAGCGTCACCGAGCTGCAGCCTTTCGGCGTCGAGTACGGCGAAAAGCGCGCGATGTGGGAGGAGGCGATCCAGGCCATCATCCCGATGTTTGGGGATGGCGGGGTCGAGCACCACGGCAAGTATTTCGACATGCCGCTCAGGAACGTCGTGCCAAAGCCGATCCAGAAGCCGCACCCGCCGCTCTGGGTCGCCTGCTCGGCGCTGGAGACGATCGAGATGGCCGGGCGGCGCGGGCTCGGCGCGCTGGCGTTCCAGTTTCTCTCCGCCGACGCCGCGCATGCCTGGGTGCACGCCTACTACAACGCCTTCACCAAGCGCCAGCACAAGCTCGCGAACTACGTCACCAACCCGAACCTCGCGATCACCAGCTATTTCATGTGCGCCGAGACCGACGAAGAGGCGCGGCGCCGGGCCGACGGCATCCCGTTCTTCCAGTTCGCGCTGCGTTTCTACGGGCAGAGCGCGATGCGCGAGCGGCCGGCCCCGGGCACGGTCAATCTGTGGGACGAGTACGAGAGGTGGAAGCGCGAAAACCCGCAGGCGCTCGCCCGCGCGCTATCGGGCGGGCTGATCGGCTCGCCGGAAACGCTGCGCAACAAGCTGCGCAAGTTCGAGACCTCGCACATCGACTCGGTGATCCTGCTGAACCAGGCCGGCAAGAACACGCACGAGCATATCTGCGAGAGCCTCGACCTCTTCGCGCGCGAGGTGATGCCCGAGTTCCACGCCAAGATCGCCGAGCAGGAAGCCTGGAAGGCCAAGGTGCTTGCCCGCGAGATCGAGCTCGAGGAGATCGACACCACGGCCTATACCGACCGTTACGGCCCCAACTCGGTGCAGCTCAGGCCGCAGGCGGCGGAATAACATGGCGGATCAACTGCCCGCCATTTCGCTCGTCGCCGTACCCGGCCGGCGCGCGGCGACACTCGACCTCGCCAAGGAAGCCGAGCGGCGCGGTTTCTCGGGGCTCTACATCCCCAGCATCTTCGCCAACATGGCCCAATGCACGGCGCTCGCGCTCGCGACCGAGCGGATCGTGTTCGGCACCGCGATCGCGCCGATCTATGCCCGCACGGTCGAGGATTTCGCGCACAGCGCCGCGTACATCCACGAAATGTCGGGCGGCCGCTTCCGCTTTGGCATCGGCGTGGCTCATGCGCCGAGCCATATCCGCATGGGCGTCACGGTCGGCAAGCCGCTCGGCGACATCCGCAACTTCGTCGCCCGCTGGCGCGCGCATGAGGGGATCGGCGCCTTGCCGCCCGTGATCCTCGCGGCGCTCAGGAAACGCATGGTCGCGCTCGCCGGCGAGATCGCCGACGGTCTGATCTTCGCCAATGCCAGCCGCTCGCATATGCAGGAGTCGCTGTCGGCGCTGCCGGCGGAAAAGCGTGGCGACCCGGATTTCCTCGTCGCCAACATGATCCCGACCTGCATCTCGGAGGATGTCGCCGCGGCAAGGGCGGTCAACCGCCGCACGCTGACGCGCTACACGACGCTGCCGAACTATCGCAACTACTGGAAGGAGGCCGGCTACGTCGAGGAGATGGAGGCGATCGAGCGCGCCGTCGCCGACGGGCGGCAGAGCGAGATCCCCGACCTGATGAGCGACCGCTGGCTCGCCGACGCGACCCTCTTCGGCACCGCCGCGCAGGTGCGCGACGGCATCGCCGCCTGGCGCGAAGCCGGCGTCTCGACGCCGGTCATCGTGCCGTCATCGGCCTCGGGCAACCAGGTGACCGCGCTCCAGGAGATTTTCGCAGCCTTCGCCTGACGCCTCAGCGCTCGCGGAGCTTGGGGTCGAGCACGTCGCGCAGCGCGTCGCCGAACAAGTTGATGCCGAACACGGTCAGCATGATCGCGAGGCCCGGGAAGATTGCGATCCACGGCGCGGTGGTGGCGTATTCTTCGGCGCCGCCTTGCAGCATCAGGCCCCAGGCCGGCGCCGGCTCCTGCACGCCGAGTCCCGGATACGACAGAGACGCTTCGGCGAGGATCGCCTGGCCGACAAACGAAGTCAGCATGATCAGGAACGGCGCCACCACGTTCGGCACCATGTGGCGCAGAATGATCCGGCTGTGGCTGTAGCCGAGGGCGCGGGCCGCATCGACATAGGGTATTTCGCGGATCGCCAAGGCGCTCGACCGCACCACGCGCTGGCAGCGGGGGATCAGCGGGATGGTGATCGCGAAGATCACGTTGTGCACGCCGGTGCCGAAGATCGAAACCACCGCGAGCGCCATGATGATCAGCGGGAACGACATCACGATGTCGTTGATGCGCTGGAGGATCAGATCGATCCGCCCGCCGAAATAGGCGCTGCCGACGCCGAGCACGAGGCCGCTGAAGCCCCCGACGACAGCCGAGGTGATGCCGACGACAAAGGCCGTGCGGGCGCCGAAGAGAATGCGGGAGAGCACGTCGCGGCCGAGCTGGTCGGTGCCGAGCCAATGCGTCCAACTCGGCGCCTCGGTCATCGCGCCGAAGTCGTTGGCGGTCGGGTTATAGGGCGAAATCACATCGGCGAATATTCCGGCGAGGCCGAAGATCAGCACCAGGAACATGCCGATCGACCCCACCGGCTGCCGCCGGATAAAGCCGATCGAGACCGCGAAAATGCTGCGCTTGCTGTCGTAGCGGTCGGCCACAAGCGCGGGATTGCCGGTCGGCGGGACGGCGATGGTCATCGGGCGGCCTTTCAGGTCAGGCGGATGCGCGGATCGAGCCAGGCGTAAAGCAGGTCGACCACGAGGTTGCTGAAGACGGCGATGATCACGACCAGCATGACCAGCGCCTGGGTCAAGGTGTAATCCTGGTTTTGCACCGACAGCACCATCAGCCGGCCGATGCCGTTCAGGTTGAAAACCTGCTCGGTGACCACGAGACCGCCGATCAGGAACGCGAATTCGAGCCCGACCACGGTGACGACCGGCAGCAGCGCGTTTTTCAGCGCGTGCCGGTTGATGATGATCTTTTCGAGAAGGCCCTTGGCGCGTGCCGTGCGGATATAATCCTCACGCAAGACCTCGAGCATGGCCGAACGGGTCATGCGCATCGACACCGCGCAATAGCGGTAGCCGACGGTGATCGCCGGGAGCGCGACGATCGACAGGTTGCGGATCGGGTCCTGCCACAGCGGCACGTAGTCGATCGGCGGCATCCACGGGTGGCCGCTAATGGCCTGGGTGATGTCGAGCACCAAGAGGATCGACATGATGCCGATCCAGAAGGATGGGGTCGCGATGCCCGCGATCGAGAAGGTGCGGACGACGAGGTCGATCCAGGTGTTCTGCTTCAGCGCCGAGATGGTGCCGAGCGGGATCGCCAGCACGATGGCGATGATCGTCGCCATCAGCGCTACCTCCAACGAGACCGGAAAGCGCGTCGCGATCTCCTGAATCACCGGCTTGCCCGACCACATCGAGGTGCCGAAGTCGAAACGGGCCAGGCCCCACAAGAAGTCGCCGAACTGGACGAGCCACGGCCGGTCGATGCCGATTTCGGCATGGCAGGCCGCCAGCGCGGATTCGGTAAAGCTCGTGCCGCCCGAGCCGAGCCGCACCAGGCAGATATCGCCAGGGATCAGGCGCATCAGCGCGAAAACCAGCGCCGCGGCGCCGATCAGCGTCGGAAACACAAGGAGGATGCGGTTGACGATATAGCGGTACATGAGTCCCTGTTCGGTTTATCGCGGCGCCGCGATTGTGCGGCCGCCGCGCCTATCGGTCGAGCCAAATATTCGAGAGGTCCTGGTTGATGTAGTGGCTTGGGCTGATCTTCCATCCCTTGACGTAGGCGCGATACGGCACGATCCGGTACCACCACAACACCATCAGCTTATGCGTCTTTACGTCCATCACGTATTTGGCGAACTGAAACATGTCCTGGTGTTGTTTTTGCGGGTCGGTTTCGTGCAGCGTCTTGTTGTAGAGCGCCATCTCCTCGTCGTCTTCGTAATTGCCGTAATTCTGTTTGCTGACCGAGCTCGGCAGATAGGGCTGCACATCGATCAGCGGATTGACCACGCTGTGGCAATTGGCCTGCAGCACGACGTGGAAATTGCTCGTGCGCTCGGCTTCGAGCCACGGTCCGGTCGGCATCACCTTCTGGGTCGCCTTGACGCCGATCTTGCTCCATTCGTCGACCAGCCAGATGCCGACATATTTGTAAGGCTGGTCGACATCGCGGTTTAGCAGCTCGAAGCTCAGGTTTTCGGCGCCGGCTTCCTTGAGCAGTCGCTTGGCCTCGGCGCGCGACTTGTCGATGTCGGTCCAAAACCCGGCGATCTCGTGAAGCTCGGTCTGGGTCGGCGCGAGCGGGTCGCCGGGAAAGACGATGCTGCCGACGGTCTTGACGTCGGCGATCTTCGACAGCGCCGGCGCGCCGTGCCAGCGGTCGATAGCGAGGGTCAGCGCGCGCCGGACCCGGACATCGTCAAACGGCTTCTGCTTTTCGTTGAAGGTGACGACGCTGCCGCAATTCCAGTCGCTCTCCTGCACCGCGATCTGGCCGTCGAGTGTCTTCTTCAGCTCGTCGCGCGCCGCCGGCGGCAGCCCGCGGAATTCTATCGAGGCCCGGTCGGCGCGGATCGCGTCGATGCGCGTCGCCTGTTTGGGCGCGAAGATGCCGACGATGTGGTCGAGATAGGGCAGCCCCTTGTGGTAGTAATCGGGGTTGCGGTCGCCCTTGATCGACTGGCCCACTTGATATTCGGCCAGCTTGAACGGACCCGAGCCCATGATGTTCTTTTCAAAATAATGCGGGTCCTTGTCGAGGATCTTCTTCTCGTAGATGAAGGCATAGGGGTCGGCCAGCGCCGGCAGGAAGGCGCTCGTGGCGAATTTCAGGTGGAAGACGACGGTCGAGGGATCGGTCGCCTCGACCTTGTCGACCATGACGAAATTGCTGGCGCGAGGGCTTAGCACGCCCGGCGGCGGAAAGATGATCTTGTTCCAGCTTGCGGCGACGTCGGCGGCGGTCAGCTTTTCGCCGTCGTGGAATTTGACGCCATCGAGGATTTTGAACGTGTAGGTCTTGCCGTCGTCGGTCGGCTTCGGCATCGCCGTGCACAAATCGCAGACGAAATCCGTCGTCGAGGCCGGGTTGTCCGGATTGATGCGGACCAGCACGCTGTAATAGGGGGCGACGGAGTGCGCGGTCGCGTAGGTCGTCTCGCGCTGGCCGTCGAAGCTCGGCGGCGCGTCCGCCGGGATCAGGTAAGTCAGCGTGCCGCCGCGCTTCGGCGTCTCGCCCGCCCAACCCGGCGCGGCCAGCGCCAAGGCGGCGCCCGCGATCAGCAATACCTTCGACAACATCCGTCCTATCCTTCCACTACTTGTCGAGCCACACGGTCGCCAGGTCCTGGTTGAGGTAGTGGCTCGGGCCGATCTTCCAGCCCTTGACGTAAGCCCGGTACGGCACGATCCGCTGCCACCACAAAAGGAAGATGCCGTGCGCCTGCTCATCGAGCACGTATTTGTTGAACTCGAGCAGCTTCTGCTTTTGCTTCCCCTTGTCGAGCTCGCGGATCATCGAGTTGTACAGATCGACCTCGTGCTGGTCCTCGAAATTGCCGTAGTTGCCCTCGGAGACCGTGTGCGGCAGGTACTTGCCGACATCGGCGAGCGGATTGACCACGTTTTGGCAGTTGCCTTCGGTCGTGACGTCGAAATCCTCGGCGCGCATCGCCGCGAACCACGGGCCCGTCGGCAGCACCCGCTGAGTTACCTTGACGCCGATCTTGCTCCACTGGTCGACGACCCAGATGCCGTAATACTTGTAGGGCTGGTCGGTCGAGCGGTTGAGCAGCGTAAAGCTGAGATTCTCCTGCCCGGCCTCCTTCAGCAGCCGCCGCGCCTCTGCCCGCGACTTCTCGATATCGGGCCAGAACCCGGCGATCTTCTGCAGCTCGTCCTTGGTCGGCGCCAGCGGCGACCCGGGAAACGTCAGGCCGCCGACGGTATGGACGATGGCGATCTTGGCCAGCTCGGGCGCGCTGCCCCAGCGGTCGAGCGCCAGCGTCAGGGCGCGCCGCACCCGCACGTCGTCGAACGGCTTGCGCTTGTGGTTAGGCGTCAACAGCCCGCCGCAATTCCAGTCGCTGGTCTGCACCGCGAGCTTGTCGCCCAGCGCCGCCTTCAATTCGTCGCGCACGGTCGGCGGAAAGCCGCGGAACTCGATCGCGGCGCGGTCGGCGCGGATCGCCTCGACGCGGGTCACCTGCTTGTCGGCGTAGATGCCCTTGATGCCGTCGAGATACGGGAGGCCCTTGTGATAATAGTCGGGGTTGCGCACCCCCTCGATCGATTGCCCGGTCTCGTACTTGACGAACTTGAACGGGCCGGAGCCCATGATGTTCTTCTCGTACCAGTGCATATCCTTGTCGAGCTTCGCCTTGCTGTAAATCCAGGCATAGGGGTCGGCCAGCGCCGGGATGAAGGCGTCGGTGGCGAATTTGAGCCGGAAGACAACGGTGTAAGGGTCGGTCGCCTCGACCTTGTCGACCATCACGAAATTGCTCTGGCGCGGGCTGACCACGCCCTGCGGCGGGAAGATGATCTTCTTCCAGCTCGCGACCACGTCCTCCGCGTTGAGCGGCGTG
Organism: Allostellaceae bacterium; assembly: GCA_036273175.1. Classification (GTDB taxonomy): domain Bacteria; phylum Pseudomonadota; class Alphaproteobacteria; order ATCC43930; family CGMCC-115725; genus DATARH01. The sequence continues at coordinate 22,443 of DASUIE010000027.1, read as the reverse complement.
CCGTCGTGGAATTTGACGCCCTGGCGGATTTTGAACGTGTAGGTCTTGCCGTCGTCGGTCGGCTTCGGCATCTCGGTGCACAAATCGCACACCATGTCCGGCGAGCCCGGATCCATCGGGTTGGCCCGGATCAGCGTGCTGTAATACGGCGCCGCCGAATGGATCGTCGCGTAGGTCTCCTCGCGCTGCGCATCGAAGCTGGGGGGCGCGTCGGCGGGGATCATGTAGACGAGCGTGCCGCCGCGTTTCGGGCTTTCGTCCGCCCGGGCCGGCGCGGAAATGGCGATCGCGGCGCAAGTCCCGATCGCCAGCAGGCGTAGTGTGACCCCCATCTCTTCCTCCCTCGACCGCCTTGTTCGCGGCGGCTTACGTGCGTCTTACGAGCTTAGCGGCGCGGCCCGGCGGTTGCCAAGCCGCACCGTCTATTTGTCGAGCCAGATCGTCGCCAAATCCTGGTTGACGAAGTGGCTCGGGCTGATCTTCCACCCTTTGACATAGGAGCGGTACGGCACCGTTCGGTACCAGAAGGTGATCGGCAGCTCATGCGCCTGGGTGCCGACGACATAGGTCTCGAACTCGCGCATCAGCGCGCGCTGCTTGGCCGGGTCGGGCTCGTGCAGCATCTTGGTGTAGATCTCGACCTCCTTGTCGTCCTCGTAGCCGCCGTAATTCTCGGTGAAGATCGTGTGCGGCAGATATTTGCTGACGTCGAGCGGCGGGTTGACGACGCTCTGGCAATTGGCCTCGAGCGTCACGTCGAAATCCCCGGCGCGCATCGCCGCGAACCAGGGGCCCGTCGGCACGACCCTTTGCGTGACGTTGAGGCCGATCTTGCTCCACTCGTCGACGACAAAGGTGCCGACATACTTGAACGGCTGGTCGGTCTGGCGGTTGAGCAGCTGAAAGCTCAAATTCTCGGCGCCGGCTTCCTTCAACAGGCGCCGCGCCTCGGCCCGCGACTTCTCGATGTCGGGCCAGAACCCGGGCAGCTTTTCCAGCTCCTCCTTGGTCGCGGCAAGCGGCGAGCCCGGGAAGACGATGCCGGCGACGGTGCGCACGATCGCGATCTTGGAGAGGCCCGGCGCGCCGTGCCACTGGTCGATCGCCAGCTGCAGCGCACGGCGCACCCGCACGTCGTCGAACGGCTTGCGCTTGTGGTTGAAGGTCAGCAGGTTGCCACAGTTCCAGTCGCTGTTCTGCACGCTGATCTTGTCGCCGAGCTCCTTGACGAGCTGGTCGCGCGCCGAGGGCGGCTCGCTGCGGAACTCCATCGCGGCGCGGTCGGCGCGGATCGCGTCGATGCGGGTGGCGAGCTTGGGCGCGTAAAGCCCGACGAAGCCGTCGAGGTAGGGCAGGCCCTTGTGATAGTAGTCGGGGTTGCGCTCCCCCTTGATCGATTGCCCGGACTCGTAGGAGACGAACTTGAACGGGCCGGAGCCCATCACATTCTTTTCGTACCAGTGCGGGTCGGCGGCGAGCCTGGCCTTGCTGTAGATATAGGCGAACGGGTCGGCGAGCGCGGGCAGGAACGCCGAGGTCGCGAACTTCAGGTGGAACACGACGGTCTTCGGGTCCGGCGCCTCGATCGTGTCGACCATCACGTAAAAGGCCTGCCGCGCGCTGGTCTTGCCGGCGGGCGGGTGGACGATTTCCTGCCAACTCGCGGCGACATCGGCGGCGGTCAGCGGCGTGCCGTCGTGAAACTTGACCCCGTCGCGGATTTTGAAGGTCCAGGTCTTGCCGTCGTCGGTCGGCTTTGGCAGCTCGGTGCACAAATCGCAGACGAAATCGCTTGTCGATGACGGGTTCTGCGGGTTGATGCGGATCAGGACGCTGTAGAATGGCGCGGTCGCGTGGACGGTCGCGAAGGTGGCCTCGCGGTGCCCGTCAAAGCTCGGCGGGGCGTCGGCCGGGATCAGATAGGTGAGGATGCCGCCGTGCTTCGGCGTCTCATCGGCAAGCACCGGCGGGGCCGAAAGGAGCAGCAGCCCGGCCGCGAATGCCCGCCATCCCCGCATTGCGCTCATCCCGTCCCCCATGTGCTTGGCGCGGCCGGGAATGGCCCGGCCGCGCTGAGGTGCAAAGGCTAAAAGACTATTTGTCGAGCCAAATATTGGCCAAGTCCTGGTTGATGTAGTGGCTAGGGCCGATCTTCCAGCCTTTGACGTAGGAGCGGTACGGGATGATCCGGTTCCACCAGATCACTTCCGTCGCATGCGCCGCCGTGTCCATGATGTACTTCTCGAACGCGACCATCTCGGCGTGCTGCGCCTTGGGGTCGGTCTCGTGCAGCAGCTTCTCGTAGAGCTCGGTCGATTTCGGGTCCGGGGCGCCGCCCATGTTCTCCTGGCTGCCGGGCAGGTAGGGCTGCACGTCGAGCACCGGGTTCACCACGCTGTGGCAGATCGGATAGTGCACGACCGAGAAGTCGCCCGACCGCATCGCGGCAAACCACGGCCCGGTCGGCACCACGCGCTGCGTGACCTTGACCCCGATCTTGCTCCACTGATCGACAAGCCAGATGCCGATGTACTTGTAGGGCTGGTCGACATCGCGGTTGAGCAGCTCGAAGCTGAGGTTCTCGACCCCGGCCTCCTTGAGCAGCCGCTTCGCTTCCTCCCGCGACTTGTTGATGTCGGTCCAGAAGCCCGCCATCTCGTGCAGCTCCTGGTCGGTCGCGGCGAGCGGCGAGCCGGGGTAGACGATGCCGCCGACGGTCTTGACGATGGCGATCTTGGAGAGCGACGGCGCGCCGCCCCAGCGGTCGATCGCCAGGCTCAAGGCGCGCCGGACATTGGGGTTGTCGAACGGCTTCTTCTTCTCGTTGAAGAACAGGTCGCTGCCGCAATTCCAGGTGCTCTCCTGGACCGCGATCTTGTCGCCGAGCTCCTTCTTCAGCTCGTCGCGGGCCGAGGGCGGCAGCCCGCGAAACTCCATCGCGGCGCGGTCGCTGCGGATCGCGTCGACTCGGGTCGCCTGCTTGGGGGCGAAGATGCCGACGATGTGGTCGAGATAGGGCAGCCCCTTGTGGTAGTAATCGGGGTTGCGGTCGCCCTTGATCGATTGGCCGACGTCATACGAGGCGAACTTGAACGGGCCGGAGCCGAGGATGTTCTTTTCGAACCAATGCGGTCCGCGCGCCGGATCGTCGAGGATCTTCTTCTCGTAGATATAGGCGAACGGGTCGGCGAGCGCCGGGATGAACGCGCTGGTCGCGAATTTCAGGTGGAAGACCACGGTTTCGGGGTCGGGCGACTCGATCTTCTCGATCAGGTCGCGATAGTTGCTGCCGCGCGCGCTCAACACGCCCTGCGGCGGGAAGGTGATCTCGTTCCAGCTCGCCGCCACGTCCGCCGCGGTCAGCGGATTGCCGTCATGGAACTTGACCCCGGTGCGGATTTTGAACGTGTAGGTCTTGCCGCCGTCGGTCGGCTTCGGGATTTCGGTGCACAGGTCGCAGACGAAATCGGTCGAGGATGACGGATCGCTCGGGTTGATCCGCAACAGCACGCTGTAGAACGGGGCCGTGGTGTGCACGGTGGCGTAGGTTTCCTCGCGGTGCCCATCGAAGCTCGGCGGCGCATCCGCCGGGATCAGATAGGTCAGCGTCCCGCCCTGCTTTGGCGTTTCCGCCGCCTGGGCCGGCGCCAGCAGCGCCGTTCCCGCCAGGAACAGGCCGCAGGCGTACAAGGCATTCCTCATTTTTCTTCTCCGTTTCTACTGCGTGACGATCACTAGATTTGACTGCAGGCGGCCCAATGGTCGGGTTGGATTTCGCGTGCGTCGGGCCGGACGCGCCGGCATTCCTCGACCGCGATCGGACAGCGCGGGTGGAAGACGCACCCCGAGGGCGGGTTGATCGGGCTCGGCACCTCGCCGGTCAGCGGCGAGAAGACGCGGCCCTCCTCGACCGTTGGGTCGGGAACCGGCACCGCCGCGAGCAGCGCCTTGGTGTAGGGGTGCTGCGGGTTCTCGAAAACCTCGTCGCAGCTCGACAGCTCGACGACGCGGCCCAGATACATCACCGCGACGCGCTGGCACAGATGCCGGACGACCGAGAGGTCGTGGGCGATGAACAGGTAGGTCAGGTCGAACTGTTCGCGCAAATCTTCCAAGAGGTTGATGATCTGCGCCTGGATCGACACGTCGAGGGCGGAGACCGCCTCGTCGCAGACGATGAATTCGGGTTCGAGGGCGAGCGCCCGCGCGATGCCGACGCGCTGGCGCTGGCCGCCCGACATCTCGTGCGGGTAGCGGTCGGCGAAGCTGGGGTTGAGCCCGCACAGCGTCAGGAGCTCGCGAACCCTATCCTCGCGCTTGGTGGCGTTGGGGACGATGCCGTGCACCTTCATCGGCTCCGATAGGATCGTGCCGACCTTCATGCGCGGGTTCAGCGAGCTATACGGGTCCTGGAAGATGACCTGGATGCGCCGCCGCAGCGCCATCAGCTCCTTGCGGTCGAGCGTGGCGATGTCGACGCCCTTGTAGCGGATTTCGCCGGCGGTCGGCGTTTCGAGGCGCAGGATGCAGCGGCCCATCGTGGTCTTGCCGCAGCCGCTTTCGCCGACCAGCCCGACCGTCTCGCCCTTCTCGATCTTGAGGTCGACACCGTCGACCGCCTTGACCTCGCCGAGCTGGCGGCGGGCGATCATCCCCTCGGTGATCGGAAAGTGCATGCGCAGCCCGCGCACCTCGAGCAGCGGCGCGGTGTCGTTCATGCGGCCTTGCCCGCCTCGGCGGCAAGGTCGGCGCTGCGGAAGCAGGCGGAGAATTGCCCGGCATTGTCGGTCGGCGTCAGCGGCGGGCGCGAGACGGCGCAGGCCTCGACGGCAAAGCGGCAGCGCGGCCGGAACGAGCAGCCCTGGTCGAGCCGCGTCAGGTCGGGCGGCTGGCCCTCGATCGGTTCGAGCCGGGCCTCGCGCGGCCGGTCGAGCCGCGGCACCGAGCGGAGCAACGCCATCGTGTAGGGGTGGCGCGGGTTGTGATAGATCGTCGACGCCGTACCGGTCTCGACGATGCGGCCGGCATACATGACGTTGACCCGGTCGGCATAGCGCGCGACGACCCCGAGATTGTGCGTGATGATGATCAGCGCGACGTGAAGCCGGCTCGTCAGCCGCTGCATCAATTCGAGGATCTGCGCCTGGATGGTTACGTCGAGCGCGGTGGTCGGCTCGTCGGCGATGACCATCTTGGGTTCGCAGGCGAGCGCGATCGCGATCATCACGCGCTGGCGCATGCCGCCGGAAAGCTGGTGCGGATATTGCTTGAGCCGGCGCGCCCCATCGGAGATGCCGACGAGACCCAGGAGCTCGAGGGCGCGCCGCTCGCACTCCGCCTTGTCGGCGCCGCGGTGCTGCTCCAGCGTCTCGGTGATCTGCCGCCCGATCGTCAGGACCGGGTTCAGCGAGGTCATCGGCTCCTGGAACACCATGCCGATATCGCCGCCGCGCACGTGGCGCATCTCCTCGTCGGACAGCTTGAGCAGATCGCGGCCGTCGAAATGAACCTCGCCGCCGGTGATCCGGCCAGGCGGGTTCGGGATCAGACGCAACAGTGTTAAGGCGCCGACCGACTTGCCCGATCCGCTCTCGCCAACGATCGCGACGGTCTCACCCTGTTCAACCGAATAAGAAATACCGTCGACCGCATGCACAACTCCGGCGCCGGTACGGAACTCGGTGCAAAGATTCTTGACTTCTAGAAGCGGCAACGGGCGCCTTCCCTTCCCCAATGCGCGGCTATGCCGGTTTTCATTATCTGCCGTCAGTATCGGTCGGCGAGGCGCGAGTCAACGACGGCAAACGACACGAAGCCGTGTGCGACACCCTGTCAGCGCCGGCCCGGGTAGATGTGCTCGCCGTAGGCACGCCGGATATCGGCCAGAAGCGGGCCGGTCGGCGGCGCGTAGGTGAGGCGCTTGCTGGTGAACTGGCCGGTGAGCGCTCTGAGGCCCGCGGCGAGCTCGCCGATCTTGGCGAGGGCGAGGAGCCCGTTGACGACCGGCGCGCCGTCGATCTCGTGGATCCCGGCATCGGCAAGCAGGGTCATGACGATGCCGCCGGCCGGGATCACCGCCTCGGCGCCCTTCGCCAGCCCGTCGCGCGCCGCGCCGCGGAACTGCTCGAATACCTGCTCTCGGGCCGCGGCATCGTCGAAGGCCCGGTCGAACACGGCGGCGCGCTCGACCGCCATCCGGTCGATCGAGACGAGACGGCCGGAGAGCCCGTAGGAAGCGATGTTCTCGGTGACGCGGCGGGCGAATTTCGGGTTGACGTTGACGACGGAGAAATTGGGCGCCATCAGGCAGGCGAGCGTGACCGACGCCTCGCACAGGCCGAGCACCGGGATGTTCAACACCTCGCGCAGCGCATGCAGGCCCGGCTCGAAGATGTTTCCGATCAGGAAGGCGTCATAGCCCTCGCGCTCGGCGCGCAACCCGTTGTCGAGGATCTCGGCGGTGTCGAGATGCTCCAGATAGCGGTACTGGTCGGCGATCGCGCGCTGGGGGCTGAGGCCGAACACATCGATCTCCGTCCCCGGCGACACCGCGCCCTTGAGGATCGCCGAGAGCTTTTGCGCGTAGGGACCGCTTTCCGACCGGCGGCTGACCCCGAGGCTCTGGTAGAAGAGCCGCATCAGACGCCGAAGGTGAAGCGGCTGCCGGTCGTCGATCGCACCACCTGGGCCGGCATCGCGCGCTCCGCCGCGTCGACAAACGGGCGGCCGGTGCAATGCATCGGCACGACCACATCGGGGTTGAGCGCCTTCAGCTCGGCGACCGTGTGCTCGATATAGTCGGCTGGCGCGGCGCCGAGATGAAAGCCGCCGATCACCGCGTGCACCTTGTCGACGCCGGATACCGCCTGCGCGGTCTTGACGGTGTTGATGACGCCGCAATGGCCGCAGGACGAGATCACGACGAGGCCGCGCCCCTGCACGACATAGCAGGTCGCGTGCTCGTCGGGATGCTTGTCGAGGACGAGGCGGCCGCGCCGCTCGGCTTCGGTGAAGTGGTCGGAAGGGGTCGGCTCGACCAGCGTCGTCGGCGTGACCTTTTCGAAGGACTGCCAGGCGATCGGCCCGCTGGTGAACAGGCCGGCGAGCGCATGGGCGTGGTCGCAACACATCGTCTCGACCCGGGAAGCGGCCAAGGCCTCGCCGTCGGGCGCGCCCATCGAGACCGGGTCCGCGCCGCTCCGGCCGGTCCATTTCTCGCGATAGGTCAGGTTGCCGGCGCCGGTGTAGAGCGCAAGGTCGTCGCGCATCCGCTCGCGGTAGCGGCCGACGAACCCGGCCAGCCCGCCGTAATGGTCGCGGTGCGAATGGCTGAGGATGAGGCCGTCGAGCTTTTCGGGCTCGATCCCGAGGATGTCGAAATTGCGGTTCAGCACCTCCGGCGTAAAGCCGAAATCGAGGAGGTACTGGCCGCGCCGCCCCGCCGCCTCGGATTCGAGGTGCAGCGATAGGCCCCACTCGCCGGCGAAGGTCTCGCGCTCGCGCCCGGGCATGCGCCCGACATGCTCGATCCGGCAATGCGGATGCTCGGCCTTGGGCATGAAGATGTCGTGATACGAGTCGACGACGAGCCGGACCGAAAGCCGGTCCACGACCGGGGCCTTGAACGGTTCCGCGGATGCCAGCGCCATGTCATTCTCCCGAACTGCCCGGCTGAGCTTACAGCACAATAGGGCGGCGCAACGCGAAAGGACATTCGATGGTGGGCATTGCGGTGGCCGTGACGGCGATCGGCCCGATCCTCAACCTGATTGCCGCGCAGGGTTCCGGGCTGATCACGATCCCCGTCGCGAGCGCCGCGTGCATCTATCATGTCGTGGTCCACGCCCAGGCCGCGCGTGCGCCGCGCGGCGAGCGGGTCAATCGCCTGGTCGCGATTTCCGACATACTCCTTGGCGCCGCGCTGCTCTTCCAGCTCCACTTCACGCCGGGCTACAACTGCTCGGACAGCACGCTGTCCGGCACGATATGGCAACTTCGTCTGGCGGCGGACCGGGGCTGCATCCAGTTCGGCACCGTGCCCGCCTTTATCGCCGATTTCGCCCTTTTTCGTCCCGGTCGCGATCACCTGGGCCAAGCTGCGGGCGGCGGCCGCCGCGGATCGCCGTCCGGCATAAGGGCCGTCTCAGTTTCCGGCCGGGACCGAATGGTGCTCGTGGACGATGACCCATAGACCGTCGACTTTGCGCAGGCCGATGGTCAGGCGAAAATCGAGCTCGACATTCTCCCCGCCGGCTTCACGTCCCGCGCATCGCATCGCGGCGGCGACGAATGCGACGTCGCTGCCGGCAACGATACGCATCTCCCTTATCTCAAAGACCGCTGGGTCATGCGCCCACGCAAAAAATGGGTCCCAGGTCTTTCGGTAGGCTTCGATCCCGCGCGATTGAAAAGGCGGGGGCACATCGAACATCCAAATGTCCGACGAATGGTTGCGCAGTATCGCCGGAAGGTCGCGTTTGCGAACGGCGCTCGCCCAATCGTCCACGATCTTGCGGATTTCGGCTTCTGCTGCATTTTCAGCCATTGAAAGAACTCCCGGCATAGCGTCGATTGACAGGCCTCGCCGTGCGGACGGATGCTTTCGCGCAGCATCGGGAGGCGTCGTCATGGCGATCACGGTAACCCCCATCCATCCGCATATCGGCGCCGAGGTGAGCGGGATCGACCTGTCGCGGCCATCCGGCGCGGCGGCGGTCAAGGAGCTGTGGGCGGCGATCGACAAGCATTGCGTGCTGGTCTTCCACGGCCAGGACATCGGTGACGAGGCGCTGCGCGATTTCGCGGCCCTGTTCGGGCCGCTGGAGATCGGCCGCTCGGCGGCGCGGGGCGGACCTCGGCGGCTCAAATTCCCGGAGATTGGCGACATCTCCAATCTCGATCTCGACAGCCGGGTGCGCGCCCGCGACGACCAGCGCCGGCTCGACAGCCTCGGCAACCGACTGTGGCACACCGATGCCTCGTATATGCCGGTGCCGGTGGTGCTCGGGATGCTGTTCGCGGTGGCGGTGCCGCCGGCGGCACCGTTCGGCGGCGGGGAGACCGAGTTTGCCGACATGCGCGCCGCCTATGACGCGCTCAGTGACGCGCAGCGCGCGGCCGTCGACCCGCTCGTCGTCGAGCACGACATTTTCTGGTCGCGCGGCGTTATCGGCTTCACCAATTTCGAGGCGGGCGACCGCGAGACCTATCCGCCGTCGCGCCAGCCGCTGGTGCGCACGCATCCCGGCTCGGGGCGAAAGTGCCTCTATTTGTCGGCGCATGCCTCGCACATCGTCGGGATGCCGGTGCCGGAGGGGCGGCTGTTGCTGCGCGACCTCGACGAGCACGCGACGCAGCGCCCGTTCGTCTATAGCCATAAATGGGCGGTAGGCGACCTCGTCATCTGGGACAACCGCTGCACGATGCATCGCGGCCGCCCGCACGAGGAGATGCAGCCGCGCGACCTGCGCCGCGCGACGACGCTGGAGCTCGGGCCGATCATGCGGCAGGTCGCCTGAGACGTACCCGCCGGGCGCGGGGCAGGGTCGCTCCGCGCGCGCTACCGCCCGATCCGTTCCTATGCTCAGCTTTCCCGCGACCGCAGAGATTGGGGAAGCTCCTTATGATCTATCGCTGGTGCGCCGCGCTTGCCGCGGCGGCTTTTTTGGCCGCCTCGGGCGGCGCCGCGCTCGCGCAGAAATCCGGCGGCACGCTGCGCATTTTCCACCGCGACAGCCCCGCCAATATGTCGATCCACGAAGAGGGCACCATTTCGGTCGTGGCGCCGATGATGCCTGTCTTCAACAACCTCGTCCTGTTCAACCAGCACGAGAAGCAGAACCGGCTCGACGATATCGTCCCCGATCTCGCCGATAGCTGGAGCTGGAGCGAGGACGGCAAGGACCTGACGTTCAAGTTGCATCACGACGTGAAGTGGCACGACGGCAAGCCGTTTACCGCCGCCGACGTCAAGTGCACCTGGGACCTGCTGCAGGGCAAGGCGCCGGAAAAGCTGCGCCTCAATGCCCGCGAGGCGTGGTGGGCCAATCTCGACAACGTCACCGCCGACAACGACTACCAGGCGACGTTTCACATGAAGCGGCCGCAGCCCGCGTTCCTGGCGATGCTCGCTTCGGGGTTCACGCCCGTCTATCCGTGCCATGTCACGCCGGCGCAGATGCGGCAGCACCCGATCGGCACCGGGCCGTTCAAATTCGCCGAGTACAAGCCGAACCAGTCGATCAAGGTCGTCAAGAACCCCGATTATTGGAAGAAGGGGTTGCCCTATCTCGACGCGATCGAATGGACGATCATTCCGAACCGCTCGACGCAAATGCTCGCCTTCATCGCCGGCCAGTTCGACATGACCTTTCCCTATGAGGTCACTTCGCCGAACATGAAGGACATCAAGGCCCAGATGCCGAGCGCGATCTGCGAGATCGCGCCGACCAATTTCGCGCCGAACCTGTTGATGACGCGCAAGCCGCCCTTCGACAATCCGGAGCTGCGCAAGGCGGTGGCGATGACGATCGACCACAAGGCCTTTGTCGACATCCTCGGGGAAGGCAACGGCGATGTCGGCACGGCCGTGCAGCCGGGACCCGAAGGGCAATGGGCAATGCCGAAGGAGATGCGCGAGGCGCTGCCGGGCTACAGCCCCGATGTCGCCAAATCGCGCGAAGAGGCCCGCAAGATTTTGCAGTCGCTGGGCTATGGCCCCGACAAACGCCTCTCGTTCAAGATCGCCGCGCGCAACCTGCCGGACTATCGCGACGCCGCCTCGCTGGTAATCGATCAGCTAAAGCAGATCAACATCGACGCCGAACTCGAACTGGTCGAAACCGCGCAATGGCTGCCGCGGCTGATCCGCTCGGATTTTGTTCTGGCGCAGAGCGTGGCAGGCGCCGGCATCGACGACCCGGACCAGACCTTCTACGAGAATTACGGCTGCAAATCGAACCGCAACTACACGCATTACTGCGACCCCGAGATCGAGAAGATGATCGACCAGCAGTCGATGGAACGCGATCAGGCGAAGCGCAAGAAGCTGGTCTGGGAGATCGACAGCAAATTGCAGCAGGCTGTGGTGCGGCCGATCGAGTTCTACCTGCGCAAGGCGACCTGCTGGCGGCCCGAGGTCAAGGGGCTGACCATCATGGTCAACAGCTCGTACAACGGCTGGCGCTTCGAGGACGTGTGGCTCGACAAGTAGCTGTTACGCGTCGAACCCGTAAAGCCGCGCCACGTTCCCCCGGGTGATCGCAAAGCGGTCCTCGGGGGTCGCATCCTTGAAGTCGCGGGCGACGACCTCCTGCGAGTGCGGCCACGACGACGCCTGGTGCGGGTAGTCGCTCGACCACATGATGCGGTCGGCGCCGACAAACCGCCGGCTCGCGACCCCCACCAGATCGTCGATATAGGTCGCCCACATCTGGCGGCGGAAATACTCGCTCGGCTTCAGCTTCTGGGTGAAGCCGTGCGAGGCGCGGCTGCGCTCGGCGACGCGGTCCATCCGCTGCAGGTAATAGGGGATCCAGCCGATATTGTTCTCGGCCGAGACGATCTGCAGGTTCGGAAAGCGGTCGAGCACGCCGGAGAAGATCAGCACCGAAAACGATTTCTCGACCTCGTAGCCGAGCACGGTCGTGCGCATGTAGCGCTCGCCCCAGCTCCACTGGCTTTCGACCCCCATGCCGGTGATGGCGTGGAGGCTGACCGGCATCTTCAGCTCCTCGGCCGCGGCCCAGAACGGGTCGTACAGGTCCGAGCTGTACGGCGTTTCCTGCGGCGGCGAGCACCAGATCATCGCGCCCTTGAGCCCGAGCTTGGCGCAGCGTTCGAGCTCGCGGGCGCCGGCCTTCGGATCGTATAGCGAGATCATCGCCAGCCCGGCCATCGTCTTCGGCGCATAGGCGACGAACTCGGCGAGCCAATCGTTGTAGACGCGGAAGCATTCCGCCTGGAGCGCCGGGTCGGCGAGCCAGAAGATGCGGAAGCCGAGCGTCGTGTAGAGCACGTCGCCCTCGACCCCGTCGATCGCATTGTCCTTGATCCGCTCGGCCGGGTCCCACCCGCCTGGGCGGGCATCGGCATAGGTCGCCCTGGTCAGAAACTCCTTCAGCTCCTCGGGGCTCTTGCCGGCGCCGAGCCCGATCCCGATCGGGTGCGGCGCGTGGCCCTCGTAGAGGAAATAGGCGCCCTCCTTGCCGGGCGGGTTGACGACCAGCCGCGGCGCGCGGTCGCGGTACTGCCGGTCGACCCGGCTCGACCATAAATCGGGCGGCTCGCTGACATGCGAATCGGCGGAAATCAGCTTGTAGTCGGGCATGACGAACCTCCATCGCGGGCTCGGGCAATCCCGGCTGGCATCTTGCGCCTGTTCCTAGTGCGGCGCCATAGGCCTGCCACGCTTCGGCACTCGCCGAAACGATCGAAGAAGAATCCGGCGCCTCCTCGCACCATATTTCGAGGGTCCTTGAAATTCAGGAGGGAGCCGATGGTAACGCTTTGTATTCGCTACAAATTCAACCCCGACAAGATTGCCGATATCGCGACTTATTTCGAGAACGAGCAGCGGGTTATCGAGCGGAGCGGCGGCGAGATCGTCGGCTATTTTCTGCCGACCGACTTCGCCGGAGCCACCGACGAGGCGCTCGGGCTGATCGACCTGCCGTCGATCGCGGCCTACGAGGCGTATCGCCAGCGTCTCGCCGACGACCCGGAGCACAAGGCCAATATCGCCCGGCTCGCGGGGAGCGGCAGCGCGGTAGCGATGAACCGCTCGTTTATCCGCCGCGTCCCGGTGCAGCGATGACGCCGAAGCTGGACCCGCGCGAGGCGCATTTCCGCATCCCCAGCCCGCAGCCGGGACTTTCGCTGTTTCTGCGGTACCTGCCGCCGCCGCGGGGAGGGGCGGCGGCCGGGCGCACGGTGCTCTACGTCCATGGCGGGACGTTTCCGTCGGCGCTGTCGATCGCGCACCGCCTCGACGGTCGGTCCTGGCGCGACGATCTGTGCGAGGCCGGGTTTCATGTCTGGGGCCTCGACTTCCTCGGCTTCGGCGGCTCCGATCCTTATCCCGAGATGGCCGAGCCGCCCGAGGCGCACCCGCCGCTCGGCCGCGCCGCCGACTGCTCGGCCCAGCTCGAGGCGGCGGTGCGGTTCATCTGCGCGCAGCAGGGCGTGCCGCGCCTATCGCTGGTCGCGCATTCCTGGGGCACGATCGTCGCCGGCGAGTTTGCCGGGCGGCGGCCCGAGCTGGTCGACCGGATGGTGCTGTTCGGCCCGATCGCCCGGCGGACGCCGCACGGCGAGCGGCAGCGCCTCCCGGCATGGCGGCCGGTATCGCTGAAGGACCAGTGGGACCGCTTCATCTCCGAGGTGCCGGCGGACGAGCCGGCGGTGCTGTCGCGGCGGCACTTCGACGAATGGGGCGAGCGCTATCTCGACAGCGACGCGGAAAGCCGGACCCGCGCGCCCGCCGCAGTCAAGGTGCCGAGCGCGGCGTTCCAGGACATTTTCGACGCCTGGGCCGGCGAGCTGGCCTACGACCCGTCGCAGGTCAAGGCGCCGGTCGCGATTATCCGCGGCGAGTGGGACCGGATGTGTCCGGACGCGGACGCGCGCTGGCTATTCGACGCGTTCAGGGGATCGCCGGAGCGGCGCGACATCAAGATCGGCCGCGCCACCCACCTGATGCACCTCGAAGAGAACCGCCACGCGCTCTACCGCGAGGCGGAGTGCTTTCTCACGCGTCGAGCTTGAAGAACTTGACCGCGTTGCCGGCCCAGATCTTGTCGCGCTCGATCGTCGGGATGTCCTTGTAGATGTCGTCGATGATCGGGCGCGAATTGGGCCACTCGTTCTCGATATGCGGGAAGTCGGTGGCGAACATGATGTGGTCGACGCCGACATGGTGGCGCTGCTCGATCGCGACCCGCTCGTACTGGACCGAGAAATAGATGTTCTCGCGCACATAGGTCGCGGGCAGCTCCTTCAGCGGCTTGAAGCCGAGATACTCCTCGGCCCAGCCGAGATGGCGCTGGTACCAGACATCCATGTGCTCGAGCCAGAAGGGGACCCAGCCGAGCCGGGTCTCGGCGAAGAACACCTTCAGTTTCGGGAAGCGCTCGAACACGCCGCTAAGGATGAGCTGCGCCATCCCGATCGAGGGCGGCAGGCCGAAATTGACCAGCCATTCGAGAAACGGCCGGCGCAGCCGCTGCATGATGACCGGGTCTTCCTTCGGGTATTTCATCGTAGGCTGGTTGGCGCGGGCGCCGGTGCGGTAGAGCTGGACGTGCACCGTCACCGCCATGTCGAGGTCGAGCGCGGCGGCCCAGAACTTGTCGTCCTCTTGTGTCGGATAGCCCTTGCCGTTCGGCAGCCCGCCGAGCAGCACGCCCCTCAAGCCGAGCTTCTTGCAGTGCTTCATCTCGGCGATCGCGTCGTCGACATCGGTGATCGGAATGACGCCCATGCCGATCAGCCGGTCGGGCGCGACCGCGCAATACTCCTCGCCGAGCCAGTCGTTGTAGCCGCGGATGACGGCCTTGTAGACCTCGTCATGGGCGATGTTGCGCCAGAAGACGGGCCCCGCGACCATCGCCGCGAAGAGGACCTCGGCGTCCATCCCGTCCTGGTCCTGCTCCCTGACGCGCTGCTCGGGGCTGCCGGTGCCGGCGGCGTCGGCCACCTTGAGGCCGAAGGGCTGCCAGGTTCCGGCGGCGCGGCCGGCGCGTAGGTCGAGGAAATTCGCCTCCAGCAGCGGCTGGCCCTCGATCATCAGCGCGTCGCCGCCATCGGGCAGATGCACCGTGTGCGGCGCGCGGTCCCGATACTTTTCGGGCACCCGGTGGATCCACCGCTCGGGCGGCACCTCGAGATGCCCGTCGCTCGACATCAATCTGTATTGGCGCGCCATGTCGGCCTCCAAATTCTCAGGCGGCGTATTCCACCAGCGCGCCGGGCGCGGGGCAATAGCCGAGGCACTCGCCGCAGCCGGTGCACTTCTCCGGGATCACCTCGTAGAGGTGGCGCGGCTCGAGCAGGGCCGGGCGGATCGCGGAGTCCGGGCACACCTCGCGGCACAGGCCGCAGGAATTGCACGGCGGAAAGACGATCCGGACTTTCATCGGCGCCAGGCCTTCATCAGCGGATACCGCCGATCTGGTAGGTAAGGTAGCCAAGCGCGTCCTCGACGTGGTGCTGCGAAGCGGCGTCGGTGCAGTAGAAATCGAGCTGGAACTTGCCTTCCATGAAATGCATCAGCTCCTCGTCCTGCTGCGACAGGTGCTCGTGCCGCACCAGCGGGTCGTCGACCAGCGACAGGTAGGCCATGATGCCGAGGCAGGCATTGGCCTCGGTGTAGTAGTTCTGCGCCGCCCGGGCGAGCGGGTGGATGTGCGGGAACATCATCGACAGGCCGAAATAGGCCGGGAGCGGCTGCTCGTTGGCGGCCGCAATCTCCATCAGCTCGCGCTCCTCGCCGACCCAGCCCTTGCCGAGCAGGACGTCGGCGTGGAGCTTCGAATGCTTGCACTCGTCCCAGATCTGGCGGGCGCGCATGCGCTGCAGATCGATGTATTTCTCCTGGTCGGCGATATCGACCGAGAGAAGCTGCGCCGACATCTGCTTGATCGACATGTGCACGCCCTCGGCCGCGTAGCCGCGCAGCGCATGGGCCTTTTTCCAGGCCTCGTCGTTGCCCTTCAGCTCCGCCTCGATGTCGCCGAGGGTGCGGGCGAGGTTGATCTCCCAGCCCTTGATGCAGGATTCGCGGGTGATCTTGAGACGGAACTCGGCGCCAGGCGCGCCCGGCATCGTCGGCCACACCCATTTGTCGAGGAATTCTTCGAGGAGCGCGTGCATCTCAGCTTCTCCACGCTTCCGGGGGCGGGGGGACGACCGAACGGCCGCTGTCGCGCTCGACGATCGACCCGGCCGCCGGGCAATACATCAGGCAGGCGGTACAGCCCGGATAGGTGCAGGCCTCGGGGTCGATCTCGATGCGGTGCAGCGGGTCGTGCGCGACATAGACCGCGTTGATGTCGAGCTCGCGGCAGACGATGTAGCACATCCGGCACTCGGTACAGCGCTCGTGGTCGACCTTCAGCATGGCGGTCCTTCAAGTGCGGCGGGGCATCCGCCCCGCCGTCGGCCCTTCAAGTGCGGCGGGGCATCCGCCCCGCCTTCGGCGCCGGCCCGCTGGAACCGCATGCGCGCCAGCGCAACATCACCTAATCCATCACCCGGACGCGCGGCGCCGGCGGATGCGTCACCGGGCGGCCGAGCACGAAATCGGCGACTTCCTGGAGATAGCGGCGATAGTCGCGCCTGGCGATATCGACCGCCCAGCGCGCCAGCTCCGCCTCGACCGGCTTGGCGACGAATTCCTCGACGATGCGCCGGCCCATATTGACGTGGCTGCGGTTCTCGACCGCCTGGCTGGCAAAGGCGCCTTTCAGGTCCGGGTCGCCCGCGGCCCCGGCAAGCTCCTCCATCCAGCCCTGCTCGAGGATCTTGGGGCCGAGGTTCAGCGCGGCGATGCGGATCGTGTGCGGGTAGGTCGCGAGGTTGCGCAGCGAGAAGACGTAATAGGCCAGCGACGAGTTGACGGCGAATTTGCTGTAGGGGTGGCCGAAGGCGGCCTTCTGGTTGGCGATGCAGCCTTTTTTGAGCATCGCGTCCATGTAAAGCATCTCATGCGTCGACTCGTCGACGATCTGCTTGGCAAACAGGTATTTGACCGAGGGCGGGAAGTCGTTCATCTCCAGCCCCTGACCCCACCCGCCGTAGATGTAATAAAACATCCGTTCGAGTGCCCAGAGGCGGCCGAGCAGGCGATGCGCCGCATCGGCCCCAAGCGCGCCCCGGCGGGCGGCGCCGACCACATCCGCCATCGGCGTGGCATGGGCCTCGGCCCGGCTCTCGCCGATCAACTCCCGCGCCAATTCCCTGCCCGGAAGGTCACGCATGCGCGCCCCCGTGTGGTCACGCGGGAAAGGCTAGCACCGTTGTCTCAGGCGATCCAGCCGCGACGGCCGGTTCAGGCGCGTTGGGCCTCTTGGCCGCCGCTGAGGACGCCAAAGCTCGCCGACGACTTGCCCTCGGTCTCGAATTGGATCCCGTCGACCGCGAGTCCGCGCTTCAGCAGTTCGCGGATCGCCGCCGCCCGGCTTGGCATGCGGCTCTTGAACCGCCAGTCGTCGAGCGCCCGAACCTCGTCGGGGCTGAGCATGATCTGGAGGCGTTCCGGTCTGTTTAGCTCGACCATATTCGCACCTATGATCTGACCCCTCATCATTAGGGTATGGCGAAAAAGCAATCAAGGATGTTTCTTACTCATTTTTTGCCATGCGCGGCGCATCCGCCAAATGCGCTGGCGACAGCAAATGCCACAAAAGTTTAAAATCATAATATTAAGAATTTAACTATAGGGTCAGGTCACAAACGTGAGTTATTTTCGAATTTCTTGTACTTGCCGATGTTGAGGTCTATAAATGTTTTTAGGCCCGCGATAGGGCCACCGGGCACAGCATGGATAGCGACACACCCCAAATACTCCTCGTCGATGACGACCCCGATATCTGCAGTTTTGTTCGCGATTACCTGACGGGGGAGGGGTACCGCGTGTCCGTGGCGGGGAACGCCGCGGCAATGCGTGAG
The DNA here is from genome assembly GCA_036273175.1 of Allostellaceae bacterium. GTDB lineage: Bacteria > Pseudomonadota > Alphaproteobacteria > ATCC43930 > CGMCC-115725 > DATARH01. The sequence continues at coordinate 4,776 of DASUIE010000027.1, read as the reverse complement.
GCGATTGCCCGGGCGCCGACCGATCTGGTGCTGCTCGATATCGGTCTGCCGGACGCTGACGGGATGGTGCTCGCCCGCTCGCTGCGGGCGCAGAGACCTGAGCTGGGCATCATCATGCTGACCGGGCGCGGCGACACGATCGACCGGATCGTCGGCCTCGAACTCGGCGCCGACGATTACCTGGCAAAGCCGTTCCACCTGCGCGAGCTGCTCGCGCGGGTCAAGAGCGTCAGCCGGCGCAAGGTCCGGGTTTCGGCCGCGGCCTCGGCGACCGCCAATTCGATCGTCCAGTTTGCCGGCTGGCGCCTCAATCTGTTGACGCGCGATTTGCGCTCGCCGGCCGGTGCGCCGATAAAGCTGACCAGCGGCGAATTCGACCTGCTCAAGGTGTTCGTCGCCAATCCGAACCATCTGCTGAGCCGCGAGCGGCTGTTCGATTTGACGCGCGGCCGTGAGTCCAGACCGCTCGACCGCGCGATCGACGTCCAGGTCGGCCGTCTGCGCCGCAAGCTCAGCGACGATCCGCAGCGCCCGCGGCTGATCAAAACCACGCGCAACGGCGGGTATATGTTTGCCGCCGCCGTCGAAACCGGCGCGGCGGCGCAGCGCGGTTTCGCCGAGCTGCGCCTCACCGCCTAGCCGGCGTCACTTCGCGGCGTCGCGCACCTTCGACAGGTCGGGCACATTGCCGGCGGCGACGGCGCCGAGCCGCGAGCCGCGCGTGACCTTGAGCGCCTCGCGCGCGGCCTCGTTCTCGCCGATCTTGGCCATGATCGCTTCCTTCGCGCGGTCGAACACGCCGCGGTTGGTGGCGACGAAGTCCCGAGACTCGCGAAGCTTCGCCAGATAGCCGTTGATCTCCGGGATCACGTAGCGGGAGACCATGTCCCAGCTGCGCATCGTGTTCTCCGGGTTGGCCCAGTCATGGACGAAACCCACCACGGTGCCGAAGCCGCCGCTCATCTCGAGCACCTGCTTGATGCGCGCGACGAGGTCGTCCGGCGTGCCGATCGTCGCCGCCGCGCCGTCGCCGAAGGCGGTCTTCTCGATCGCCTCGTCCGGGTCCTTGAACGGGTTCGCCCCGGGGCGCTGCAAGGTGCCGACGATGTATTCGTTGTGGTGGCGCATCAGGCCTTGCCGCGCCTCGGCGATCGCCTTGTCGCGGGTCTCGGCGATGTGCCAGGAGAGCAGCACGCGCCAGTCCTTGCGGTCGACGGTCTGGCCGTGCTTGGCGGCGGCGCTTTCGGCGAAGCCCCATTGCGTCGGCAGCGCGTTGAGCCCCTCCTCGGCGAGCGAGCCGATCGAGATAACGCCGCAGCCATGCTTGCCGGCAAGCGTCATCCCCGATGGGCTGATCTGCGAGGCGACCGCGAACGGCATGTCCTCCTGCATCGGCAGGAGCTGGAGCGCGGCATCCTGGAGCGTGAACCAGTCGGTTTTGTGGGTGACGCGCTCGCCGCTGAAGAGGCGGCGGATGACGCCGATCGCCTCGTCCTGGCGGTCGCGCTGGGTCATCGGATCGATCGCCAGCGTGTGCGCGTCGGAGGCCAGCGCACCCGGACCCGAGCCGAAGATCGCCCGCCCGCCGCTCATCCAGTCGAGCTGCACCATGCGCTGCGCGACGTTGAACGGGTGATGGTAGGGCAGGGAGACGACGCCGGTGGCGAGCTTGATCCGCTTCGACCGCTCGGCCGCTGCGGCGAGGAACATCTCGGGCGAGCCGATCATCTCCCAGCCGGACGAGTGATGCTCGCCGCACCAGAATTCGTCGTAGCCGAGCCTGTCGAGCATCTCGACGAGATCGAGGTCGCGGCGGAACTGCAGCAGCGGGTTCTCGCCGACCGGGTGATGCGGCGCGAGAAAGGCGCCAAAGCCAAGGCGGGGCATGGTGCGAACTCCTATCGGGTCAGACGCCTTCGACGATGCGCATGTCGCGGTCGGCGCCGTTGCCGAGCGCGCGCAAGGCTTCCTGGTAGCCGGCGCTGTCATGGGCGGCCGCGGCCTGGGCGACACTGTCGAATTCGATGATGACGGTGCGCTGGAGCACCCCCGCCTCGTAGCATTTGGCGGCCGTGTTGCGGGCGAGGAAGCGGCCGCCCCCGGCCTGGATCGCCGGGCCGGCAAGCTTTGCATAGGCCGCGAGCGCGTCCGGGTTCGAGATCGACTTATAGGTCGCGACCCAATATGCCTTTGCCATCGCCCTCTCCCAATCTAAGGATGTTGCGGGAAAGCCTACAGCATCCAAGCCGGAGAGCACATGCCCTCAGTACCGGAGAACTGGGATGTCGAAGCGGATATCGTCGTCGTCGGGTTCGGCGCGGCGGGGGTCGCCGCCGCGGTCACCGCCTACGATCTCGGCGCCCGCGTCGTCATCCTCGAAAAGGCGCCCGAGGGCGAGCACGGCGGCAACACCAAGGTCGCCGGGCAGGGCTATCTCAACACCTCCTCGGCCGCGGACGCCGCCGCCTATCTGACCGCGCTGTGCGGCCCCTTCACCGTGCCGCCGGAGATGGTGACGGTGTGGGCCGAGGAGATGGGCCGCAACAACGACTGGCTCGCCAGCGTCGGCGGCGATCCGCAGGAGCACCAGCACCCGCCGGTCGGGATCGAGTTTCCCGACCTCCCCGGCGCCGGCTGCGTCCACAAATTTCACGACGGCCCGACCTACGGCTATTCCTACACCTGGAAGCGGTTCGAGAGCCTGGTGCGCGAGCGGCCGATCCCGATCTTCTACGAGACGCCCGGGCGCGCGCTGATCCAGCACGATGTAACAAAGGAGATTCTCGGCGTCCGGGCCGGGAACGGGCTCGCGGTCAAGGCGCGCAAGGGCGTGGTGCTGACCTGCGGCGGGTTCGAGAACAACCAGGAGATGATCCGCAACTATCTGCCCGGCATTCCGTATTGCTACACCTCGGGCAGCCCTTACAACGAGGGCGACGGCATCACGATGGCGATGTCGGTCGGCGCCGACCTCTGGCACATGAACAACTATGCCGGCCCGTCGATGGCGCTGAAGGTGCCGGAGGTGCGCACCTCGTTTTCGATGCAGGCGCTGCACTACAGCAAGGAGACGCCGGGCGGGATGGTTGTCGTCGGTCCCGACGCGCGCCGCTTCTGCGACGAGAAATACAAGACCCGCCACGGCAAGATTCCCGTCAACGGGCGCTGGCTGCCGCTCTCGACGCCGTGCCCGATGTTCATGATCGCCGACCACCGGCTGTTCGCCGCCGGGCCGCTCTACGACATGCATCCGAGCCACGGCTGGACCCAGATCGTCGAGCGCTACGAATGGAGCGCCGACAACGGCGCCGAGCTCGCCAAGGGCTGGATCAAGCGCGCCGACACGCTGGCGGGGCTGGCCGAGACGGTCGGGTTAGACCCGGCGGCGCTCGGCGATACGGTCGCGCGCTGGAACCGCCACTGCGAGGCCGGGCGCGACGCCGAGTTCGGGCGCAAGCTGATGCTGGCGCCGGTCGCCGAGCCGCCCTTCTACGCGGTCGAGCTGTCGCCCTCGATGCTCAACACCCAGGGCGGGCCGCGCCGCAACGAGCGGGGGCAGATCGTCCGGCCCGACGGCTCGCCGATCCCGCGCCTCTACAGCGCCGGGGAATTGGGATCGATCTACAGCTATCTCTACCAGGGCACCGGCAATATCGGCGAATGCCTCGCCTTCGGCCGCATCTCGGCGCGAAACGCGGCGGCGGAGACGCCCTGGGATCAGTAGCCGGTCGCCCGGTCGATCTCCTGCAACAGCCCGCCGCCGGAGCGAAGGCTGCGGACATTGGCGGCGATCTCGGTGACGAGCTGGCCGACCGTCGGGCGCCGCGCGACATGCGGCATGATCGTGATTTTCGGGTGGTCCCAAAGCGGGCTGTCCTTTGGCAGCGGCTCGGGCTTCAGCGCGTCGAGCGCGGCATAGGCGAGCTGCCCGGAATCGAGCGCCGCGATGAGGTCCTGGTAGACGACGTGCCCGCCGCGCCCGATGTTTATCAGCATCGCCCCCTTCGGCATCATGTTGAAGGTGCGGGTGCAGAAGATGCCTTCGGTCTCGCGCGTCAGCGGCAGAAGGCAGACGGCGATGTCGGTCTGGGCGAGGAAGCGCTCGAGCTGGTCCTCGCCATGGAAGATCGGCACCTCTTCCGGACCGCGCGGGTTGCGCACCCAGGCCGAGACCGGAAAGCCGAGCGACTTCAGCACCAGCGCCGGCGCCTGCGCCATCATGCCGTAGCCGAGAAAGCCGACCCGCCGCTGCTCGGGCCGCACGATCGTCGTGCGCCACCATTCGTGCCGCGCCTGCGCCGCCTGGTAGGCCGGCATGTTGCGGTGAAAGCGCAGCACGTGCATGACCGTGTATTCGGTCATCATCGGGTCGCCGCCCGGCGGCTCGACCTTGCCGAGCGGGCATTTCGGAAGCCTCGGATGGTTGATGAACGACTCGACCCCGGCCGAGCGGCTGAACATCGCCTTCAAATTTGGCAGATGCGGCATGGTGTCGAAATTGGGATGCATGAAGGCGAGGTATTCGACCTCGGCCAGATCCTCGTTATCGGGCCAGATGCGGACCTTGAGGTCGGGGATCTGCTCCGCCAGCGTGTCGCGCCAGAGCTGCGCGTTACCGATGTACTTGTCGAGATCGACGATCAGCAGGGACATGGTTCCTCCACTCATAGGCGTGCGGTCAGCCAATCGCGCATGCAATCGATCAGCTCTCCGACCGGCTGCGCTTCGATGTCTGAGGGCGAATATCCTCGGGCGATCAGCGTATCGTAGTTGTCA
>DASUIE010000026.1:0-14061 GCA_036273175.1 Allostellaceae bacterium | reverse complement strand
GATATCCTGAAACACCGGCCTGATGTCTTGCGGAAGCGGCATTTGGGTTCTCCTCTACTCCTCGTCAAAACCTCTCTGCCCCGCCACCCGGTTGGGGTCGGGGAAATCGCGGTATAGCGCGAAGAACACGTCCTTTACCCTGAACTTGACCGCGTGGTGGAAGCCTTCGATCGGGTCGGCGCGGGTCGAGACCTGGCCGAACGCCTCGTCCATCTGCGCCAAGGTCTCGAACTCGACCGTGATGTGGAATTCGGGCAGATGCGCCGGCCCGAGGCCGAGCTTGCACCGGGTGATGCGGTACCCGGCGCTCGGCCCGCCCCCTTTGAGCCGGTCGAGATAGGCCCGGGCGGCGCCGGCGAAATCGAGATCGCCGACGCCGTCCTTGAGGTTGAACCAGGCGTGGTAAAGGTTCAGGGGAAGCGCGACACGTCGGTCGCCTTTTCGGTGATGAACTCCAAGAGGGCCGGCTTGCCGTCCTTCGTCGCCTTGATGCCGCGCTTGATCGCTTCCTTGATCTGGCCCGGCTCGGTGACCCGCTCGCCATAGCCGCCGAGCGCCTTGGCGAAATCGGCGTAGTTGCCGCTGATATCGGTCGAGCGGAACTTCTCGGTCGAGATCGGCATGACCTTCAATTCGATCGCCATCGAGAAATTGTTCGACAGGATCGAGAGGATCGGCAGCCGCTCGCGCACCGCGGTCTCGAAATCCATCCCGGTGAAGCCGATCGCCGCGTCGCCCCAGAAATTGATGCAGAGCTTGTCGGGGTTGGCGAGCTTGGCGCCTATCGCCAGGCCTAGGCCGTAGCCGAGCTGGGTCGTCTTGCCCCAGCCGAGATAGGAAAGCGGCTTCTCGCTGACCCAGAACGGCGAGATCTGGTCGCGCGGGCTGCCGGCATCGTGAGTAACGATCGTCTCGTTGACATCGACCGTGTGCAGCAGGTCCCAGACCACGCGATAGGGCGAAATCGGCGCCGTATCGGCGGTCAGGCGGTGCTGCCACTTGCCGAGCCATTCCTCGCGGTGGCCGCGGATTTCGCGGGCGACCCCGGCGAGGCGGTCGCGCTGCTTGCCCTTGAGCCGGTCCCGGACCTCTTCGAGCACCGCGTCGAGCGTCAGCCCGGCATCGCCGACCGCGGCCAGATCGACCGGCACATCCTTGTTGATCGCGTACGGGTCGAGCGTCGCGTGGATGATCTTCTTCCCCTTCGGCATGCCGGTGCCGAAGCTCGTCCGCGTAAAGCTGCAGCCGATGCCGAAGATCGTGTCGGCGGCATTCAGGAAATGCCACAGATGCTCGCCGATGCCGATGCCGCCCGAACCCAGCGACAGCGGGTGGTTTTCGGGGAACGAGCTCTTGCCGCCGAGCGTCGTCATGACCGGGGCTTCGAGCAATTCGGCGAGCGCCTTCAGTTGCGGCCAGGCCTTGGCGTAGTGGACCCCCTGGCCGGCATGGATGACCGGCCGCTCGGCCGCGACCAGCGCCTCGGCGATCCGCGACACCGATTGCGGATCGGGGCCGCTCTTGAGCCGCGGCGCGGGCTTGTACTCGTCGACCAGCGCGTCGGGAATTTCGGAGCGCAGGATGTCGGTCGGGAACTCGACCAGCACCGGGCCCGGACGGCCGTTGCTGACCATCGTGAACGCGCGCCGCAATGCCTCGACCGTGGCGTCGGCGACGGTCACCTGCTCCGACATCTTGGTGACGTGGCGGAAGTTGAGCGCCGCGTTGAAGTTCGGGTGCACCTGGTTGATATTGCGCGCATAACCCGCCGGCAGCACCACGACCGGGGTCGAGTCGCCATAGGATTGGGCGACGCCGCCAAAAGCGTTTTCGGTGCCCGGCCCGTGCTGCATCACAAAGACGCCGACCTTGTCGCCGGATGTCGTCTTCGCGATCGCATCGCACATATGGAGCCCGATACGCTCCTGCCGCACCATTATGGTGCGGATGTCCTCGGCCGCCGCGCCTTCGATGATCGGGTTGACCGGATAGCCGATCAGCCACTCGATGCCCTCTTTCTTGAGGATTTTGGCGATTGCGTTGATGACCTGCATCGGGGGCTCCTCGGTAGGTGCGGGGCAGTGAATCAGGCGTTCAGCTTACGGTATCGCGCGGCCCGCCGTATAGCCCGCGATGGCGCCGCTCAGAGATCGGTTTTTGTCGGGTAGCCGGCGTTGAGCTGCGCCCGGGTCCAGCCCGACCAGTCGCCGGCGACCGGGTGCTTGGGGTCGCGGTCGTGGCGCCAGCATGCCGCCGCCCCGTCGGGCACCTGGACCTCGTGGACGGTATCCTTCTGCATGACGATCTGCTCGCCCGAGATGTACCCGGTCCCGCGATTGTCGCAATCGGCGCTCTTGGTGATCACGATCTGCACATTGACCTTCTCCCAGGCCGGGTCCTTCAGAGTGAGCTTGGTAAAGCCCTCCTTGTTCTCGTTGCCGCCGCACGCCGCCAGCACGCACAGGACCGCCAGCCATGCCAGTTTTCGCATACCTCTTCCTCGTTGCAGTCGAACCGATCGGGCCGGCTCAATACGGCCGGTCGCCCTTGACCTGGGTGCGGTGCATGACCCGGCGCGCGGCGGGGTCGAAGGCGTCGCGGCGGTGCATCGTGCAGCGGTTGTCCCACATGATCAGGTCGCCCGCCTGCCATTGCTGGTACCACGCGAGCTCCCGCTTCCCGGCATGCTCCCAGAGCGCGTCGAGCAGCGCCTCGCTCTCGGCGAGCGGCAGGCCGGGGATATAGGCGTTGCGGCGGCGGCCGAGAAACAGCGCCTTCCGCCCGGTCACCGGGTGGGTGCGCTCGATCGGGTGGTCGGCGCCGACCGTATGGCTCGGGTCGGGCGCGTCGACAAAGCCGCGGCGCAGCTCGCCGGCGCTGTTGCGGCTGGCGTCGTGGCGGCAGGTGCGGCCGGCGATAGCCTTGCGCAGATCGGCAGGCAGCGTCTCCAGCGCCCGGTACATGTTGCTGAACCCGGTGTCGCCGCCGCTCTCCGGCGCTTCGAGCGAATATAGGAGCGAGGCGCAGGGCGGCTCGGCGATATAGGACATGTCGGTGTGCCAGACCGCCTCGTAGGCGCCAAGCTGGCCGATCGCGACGCCGTTCTCGACGACGTTGGAGACCACCATGATGTAGCTCCGCCCCTCGGGCGCGTCGTTGCTGGCCGCGACCGGCGCCCAGTCGAGCTCGCCGAAATTCTGGCTGAACCGCTGGAGCCGGTCGTCGTCGAGGCGCTGGCCGCGGAAACGCAGCACCAAATTGTCGGCCCAGGCGGCTTTGATCGCGTCCATCGTGCCCGCGTCCAGGTCGCGCGAGAGATCGACCCCCTCGACATCCGCGGCGAGCGCCGCTCCGGTCGGCCGCACTTCCATCTTCCGCCTCCCTCAATACCCGTATAGATCGCCGCGTTCGACGCCGTCGCACCAGCGCGCGGGCCCGTCGGCCCAGGCAAGCAGCCGCGCGCCATAGCGGCTCGACAAGGTCAGCTCGGCCTCCGCCTCGACCGTCACGTAGCAGCCTGAACCCGCCGCCTCGTCGCCGGCGCGGATTTCGCCGGCGAGCACGAACAGATCGGTCAAGCCGGTCGCGACATGCGCCGGCACGCGCGTTCCCGGCGCCAGCACCAGCTCGACATAGCGCGCCCGCCACGCCTGGCCGGCATAATCGAACAGCGCCCGCCGCGTCACGCCCGGAACGGGGCCGGGCACCGGCGTGAGCGCACCGACATCGATGCAGACATCAGAGGGTTGTCCCACCGTTTCGTCGACCGCCTCGCCGGCCTTTTCCGCCGCGAAACCGAGCTCGTTGAGCACCCCCTCCGAGTCGCGAGGATAGAGCACCGGCCCGTCGACCCGCGCGACGACCAGCGCCGCGTCGTAGCAGATCACGTCGTGGACGGCGCCGGTCAGGTTTATGAGCGCCTGCCCGGTCGACATCCGCGTGACATGATCGACCAACGAGCCGGACAGCATATAGCTCGCCGCCGGGCCGAGATGCCGATGTACTCCCGACCGCGACAGCGGCTCGAACCGCACCCCGCCGAACCAGCGGCCGTTGGCCGGGTCGCTGCGGATGTTCTGTTGCCAGATGCCGCGCGGGCCGGACGGGACCCACTCGGCCGCGGCCATGTCGTGGACCGCGACGCGCGGGGGTCGATTGGTGGTCGTTCTCATGCCGGTAGGATGCCGCGTCCCGCCCGCCGGTGCAACGCAGCCGGGCATTGATCGCCGCCAGGGGGACCGCTACGGTGCCGCCCCGTATTCGGCCGTGCTGCAAGGGAGATCGGCAAATGCCTGACGATGCTCGCAAACCTGCGATCGACAAATCGCGCCTGCCGAGCCGGCACGTCACGGTCGGGCCGGAGCGCGCGCCGCACCGGGCCTTTCTCTACTCGATGGGGCTCACGCGCGAGCAGATCGAGGATCAGCCGCTGGTTGGCGTCGCGACCACCTGGAACGAGGCCGCGCCCTGCAACATCGCCCTCTCCCGCCAGGCCCAGGCGGCGAAGAAGGGCGTCGCCGCCGCGCACGGCACCCCGCGCGAGTTCACGACGATCACCGTCACCGACGGCATCGCGATGGGCCATGCCGGGATGAAGGCGTCGCTGATCAGCCGGGAAGTCATCGCCGACTCGGTCGAGCTGACGATGCGCGGGCATTGCTATGACGCGCTGGTCGGGCTCGCGGGCTGCGACAAATCGCTGCCGGGGATGATGATGGCCATGGTCCGCCTCAACGTGCCGAGCGTCTTCATGTATGGCGGCTCGATCATGCCCGGCCGGTTCCAGGGCCACGACGTGACGATCGGCGATGTCTACGAATGGGTCGGCAAGCACAGCGTCAAGGCGGCGACCGACGAGGAGCTGCACGAGCTCGAATGCGTCGCCTGCCCGTCATCGGGTTCGTGCGGCGGCATGTTCACCGCGAACACGATGGCCGCCGTCTCGGAAGCGATCGGCCTGGCGCTCCCCGGCTCGGCCGGCGCGCCGGCGCCCTACGATTCGCGCGACGCCTATGCCGAGGCCTCGGGGCAGCAGGTCATGGAGCTGATCCGGCGCAACCTGCGGCCGCGCGACATCGTCACCCGCAAGTCCTTGGAGAACGCCGCCGCGGTCGTCGCCGCGGCCGGCGGCTCGACCAATTCGGGGCTGCACCTGCCGGCGATCGCCAACGAATGCGGCATCGATTTCGACCTGCACGAGGTCGGCAAGATCTACGCGCGCACGCCCTATATCGGCAATTTGAAGCCGGGCGGCGAATACGTGATGAAGGACCTTTACGACATCGGCGGGGTGCCGGTGCTGATGAAGGCGCTGCTCGACGGCGGGTACCTGCACGGCGACTGCATCACGGTCACCGGCAAGACCATCGCCGAGAATCTCAAGGACGTGAAGGTGCCGGGCGGGCAGAACGTGATCCGCACGACCGCCAACGCGTTCTCGCAGACCGGCGGAGTCGTCGTCCTCAAGGGCAACCTCGCGCCGCAAGGGGCGATCGTGAAGGTGGCCGGGATGGAGCGGATGCAGTTCACCGGCCCGGCGCGCTGCTTCGATTGCGAGGAGGACGCATTCCGGGCGGTCACCAACCGCACCTATAAGGAAGGCGACGTCATCATCATCCGCTATGAGGGGCCGAAGGGCGGTCCCGGCATGCGCGAGATGCTGCAGACGACAGGGGCGCTTGTCGGCCAGGGCATGGGCGAGAAGGTCGCCCTGATCACCGACGGCCGTTTCTCCGGCGCGAGCCACGGCTTCTGCATCGGCCATGTCGGACCCGAAGCGGCGGTCGGCGGCCCGATCGGCCTGCTCAAGGACGGCGACACGATCACCATCGACGCGGTCAAGGGCACGATCGATGTCCAGCTCTCGGACGCCGAATGGACCGCCCGCAAGGCCGCCTGGACCCCGCGGCGGCACGACTACCAGTCGGGCACGCTGTGGAAATACGCGCAGACGGTCGGCGACGCCGAGAAGGGCGCCGTCACCCATCCCGGCGCCAAGGCCGAGACGCATATCTACGCCGATATCTAGCGTCGTGACGCCAAACTCCGTCCACCCCGGCGAAAGCCGGGGCCTACGCATGGGTCCCGGCTTCCGCCGGGATGACGGACCAAGAGCTTCGGCGTGCTGACGACCTACCTCTGGGTCGCGCTCGGCGGCGCGCTGGGTAGTGTGGCACGGTTTGGAATGGGCGGCGCGGTCGCGGCCTGGCTCGGCCCGAACTACCCGTGGGGAACGATCTTCATCAATATCATCGGGTCGTTCGTGATCGGGTTCTACAGCGTGTTGAGCGGTCCGGCCGGCGCGGCGCCGGGGTCGTTCAACGCCCGCGCCTTCGTGCTGGTCGGGCTGTGCGGCGGGTACACGACGTTTTCCGCGTTCAGCCTGCAGACCCTGGAGCTGGCGCAGCAGCAGCGCTGGTGGGGCGCGGCGGGGAATGTGGCGCTCTCGGTTGTCGCCTGCCTGATCGCGGTCTGGGCCGGCGTGGCCTTCGCCCGTGTTCTAGGCGGGCCGCCGCTACCCGACTAGGCTTGGCCGATTAGCTGCGGCAGGCGCTGGGCGAGCCAGCTTTGCGCCGCGTCGAGCGCGCGGGCGACCGCCTCGGGTCCCCGGCTCATCCCTTCGAGCCGCACGAACTCGACCGAGGGGATGCCGATCGTCTCGAATATCGTGCGCACGTAATCGGTCAGGTAATCCGGCTGCACCGGCGGGATCGTCACGTAGCCGCCATGGGCGGTGACGATGATCAGCGGCCGGTCGCGGAGCATCCCGATCTTGCCCTCTTGTGTCGAGCGGAAGGTGCGGCGGATGCGGACGATATGGTCGATCCACGCCTTCAGCGTCGAGGGCACGGTGAAGTTGTTGACCGGGGTGCCGATGACGACGAAATCGGCGGCCTCCAGCTCGCCTATGTAGGTCTCGGAGAGGGCGAAGCGCGGGTCGTCGTCCGGGGTCGGCGAGAGGATCGCCTCGTAGAGGTCGCGATCGGGATGCGGCGGCGGGTCGGCGGCGAGATCGCGAGTGACGATCCGCGCGCCGGGGTGGCGCGCCGCGATGTGCGCCGTGACCTCGCCGGCGAAGTGCCGGCTGAAGGCCTGGGGCCGCGGGCTGACGAGGATTTGCAGTATCGTGGTCATGCGATCTCGCGGCTGAAGCGCAGCGCCCGCGCCAGCAGGCCCTGCCGATAGTAGAAGCGGTGGGCGAGCACGTTGTCGAGCGCGGTATCGAGCACCAGCCTCGCGATCCCGTGCTCCCGCGCGATCTCCGCCACGGCCGAAAGCAGCCGCGCGCCAAGGCCGGTGCTCCGATCGGCCCGGTCCGTCACGAGATCGTCGACATAGACGAAGCGGCCGTGGATCAGGTTTTCGGTAAACCGGTAGCCCGCGAGCGCGACCGGGGTTCCATCCCGCCATTCGGCGAGCAGCCGGTACCCCTCCGCGCGCTGCCGGGTCACCCGGGCGACCAATTCCTCGGCCCCGGCCAAATGCGGCCGAAGCTGCACCATGACCGGGAAGCAGGCGGCGATCTCCGCCGCGGTTTCGGCGTGGCGGGTGGTCGTCATGCCGTCGCGTGCTCGTAGCCCATGCTGATCGCCAGCCGGTTCCAGCAATTGATCATGCCGATCAGCGTCGTCAGGTCGACGACCTCCTTCTCGTCGAAGTGCCGGCGCAGCTCGTCATAGGCTTCCTGCGTGGGATGCGCGTTGGCGATGCGGGTGAGCTGGTCGGTCCAGGCGAGCGCCGCCCGCTCGCGTGGCGAATAGAGTGGCGACTCGTGCCAGGCGTTGAGCAGATAGATGCGCTGCTCGGTCTCGCCATGCTCGCGCAGAGACTTGCTGTGCATTGCCAGGCAATAGGCGCAGCCATTGATCTGCGAGGCGCGCATCTTGACCAGATCGATCAGATTGGTGCCGAGGCTCGTGTCGTGCAGATAGGCCTCGACATTGCGCAAGGCGGTCATCCCGGCAGGAGCCGCCTTGTAGGCATCGATGCGGTGGGCATTCATCGAACCCTCCTCAAAAAGCCTCACGGTCTCGAATATGCGGCACGATTGGCCTAGTCTACAGGGCCAAGTTTTTTGCGAATGAATGGACCATGATCGATATCGATCGGCTGAGCCCGGTCCCGCTCTTCCGCCAGATCTACGAGCGCATCCGCGCGGCGATCGCGGTGGGACAATTGCGGCCCGGCGAGCGCCTGCCCTCGGCGCGCAGCCTCGCGGCGCAACTCGGGGCCGCGCGCGGCACGGTCGAGGCCGCGTTTGGCATGCTCGCGGGCGAAGGCTGGATCGTGCCGCGCGGCGCGGCCGGAACCATCGTCGCGCCGCGGCTCGGACCGGCTCCGCTCGCCGCGCCGCGGCCGCGCATCGACCTTCCCGCCGCCGACCCGATGCCGCGGCCGTTCCGCATGGGCCTCCCGGCGCTCGACGCCTTCCCGCGCGGATTGTGGGCGCGGCTGGTCGCCCGCGAGGCGCGCGCGCTCGGCTTCTCGTACCCCGACCCGGCCGGCGATCATGGGCTGCGCGAGGCGATCGCCGCCTATCTCGCGGTCTCGCGCGGGATCGTCTGCCTGCCGGGCCAGATCGTGGTGACCGCCGGCTATCAGGGGGCGCTGAGCCTGATCGCCCGAGCGATGATCGAGCCGGGAACGCCGGTGTGGATCGAGGACCCCGGCTACCACCTGACCCGGCTGGGTCTCGCCGCCGCCGGGGCGCGGCTGGTGCCGGTGCCGGTCGATGCCGAGGGGATGCGGGTCGAGGCCGCGCCCGAGCCCGCCCGTTTCGCCTTCGTGACCCCGTCGCATCAGGCCCCGCTCGGCGTGCCGCTGTCGCTGCCGCGCCGCCTCGCGCTGCTGTCCTGGGCGGAAGCGAATGACGCGGCGATCGTCGAGGACGATTACGACGGCGAGTTCCATTACGCCGGCCGGCCGCTGCCGGCGCTCAAGAGCCTCGACCGCGGCGATGTCGTGCTCTATGCGGGCAGCTTCAGCAAGGTGCTGTTCCCCGGCTTGCGGCTCGGCTACCTGGTGGTGCCGGCGCGGCTCGTCGGGCGGTTCGCCGAAGCCGCGATGCGCTTCACCGCCGGATGCGGCGCGCTGGAGCAACGTGTCGTCGCCCGGTTCATGAGCGAGGGTCACTTCGCCCGCCACCTCAAGCGGATGCGCGGCCTCTACGCCGCCCGCCGCGCCGCCCTCGCCACGGCGCTCGCCGACGTGTTTGGCGGCGGATTGCGGATCGAGCTGCAATCCGGCGGGATGCATCTCCTCGCGCGCACCGACGCGCCGGATACGGAGCTGGTCGCCCTCGCCGAACAACACCGCCTTGCCCCGGCCGCGCTGTCGGCGCACGCGGTCGCGGCCGATTGCGGATCGGGGCTGCTGCTGAGCTTCACCAATATTCCCGAGACGCAAGCGACGGCGATGGCGCGGGCGCTGCACCAGGCGATCGGGCACCACCTTTAGGCGAAGGCGGGCATCACCTCTTTCGCGAACATCCTGAGATGCTCGCGCGAGCCGCCGACATCGATGACCATGATGTACTCGACGCCGCCGGCCTGGAGCTTCTTGATCCGCGCGACGATCTCATCCGGCTTGCCGAGCAGCGCGTCGGTCTCGTTGGCCTTGCGCATCTCCTCCTCGGAAAGCAGGCGGCGCGGCCGGCCGAGGGTCGGCGACTGGCCGGTCGGCGACAGCGACAATTGCTGGACGTTGCGCATGAACCTCATGCGGAGCTGATGCGCGGCCTCGCGCTCCTCGGCGTTCATCGCGATGTGGAGGGCCCGGGTCAGCCCGACCATCGACGAATCGTAGGTTCGACCCATCGTTTCGAGCTGCCGGCGATAGATCGAAATGCCCTCGGCGACGACCTCCGGACTCCCGGCCTGGCCGAGCAGCAGGTTGTAGCCTTTGTCGGCGGCGCTGCGGATCGAGGGCGGGCTCGCCGCGCCGACCCAGAATGGCGGGTGCGGCTTTTGCACCGGGGCCGGCTCGACGACCACATCCTCGTAATTCCAGAAGCGGCCGCGATGCGAGAAGCGTCCGGGCGAGGTCCAGGCCTTGCGCAGAAACTCGACGGTTTCCTCGTAGCGCGCCTCGGCCTCCTCCATCGGCATGCAGAAGCCGTGGAACTCGCCCCAGCGATAACCCTTGCCGATGCCGAAATCGAAGCGCCCGTTGGAGAGGAGGTCGAGCGTCGCCGCCTGCTCGGCGAGCAGGGCCGGGTTGTGCCACGGCAGCACCAGCACGGCGGTGCCGAGACGGATCGTCGAGGTTTTCGCCGCCAGGTAGGTCAGGAAGTTGAGCGTCGCCGAAATCTGGCCGAACCCGGTGAAATGGTGCTCGACCAGAAAGACGCTGTGATAGCCGAGTTGTTCGGCCTCGCAGATGTAGTCGATATAGTCGGTGTAGATGCGGCTGTCGCTCGCCTGCTCGCCCATCTCGGTGCGCGCGCCGCCAAACAGACCGAATTTCATCAGCCGCCTCCAGTCATTGCGAGCGCAGCGAAGCAATCTCGTCGGGCGCGCGCTCTCCGAGATTGCAGCGTCGCTGCGTTCCTCGCAATGACCCTCAAGGCGCTTTTTTCGCCTCGGCGTACGGGTAGTTGAGCTTGCCGGTGGCGTATTTCTGCGGCCACAGGATGGTCTGGCGGCTGTCGTTGGTCCACTGGTCGAGGCTGTCGCCCTGGACCCCGTGATACTGCACGGTCAGCACGCGCGGCTCCGCCCATTCGCCGTTGGGGCCGTACTTGATGTCGCCCTCGATGGTCTTGAACGTATGGGTGCGGACATACTCGGCGATCTTATCCTGGTCGAGGCTCTTCACCCCTTCGATCGCCTGCTGCACGACCTGAACGTTGGCGTAGGCGAACGGCGCCAGGTAATAGCCGAGCGGATCGACGCCGGCGCCCTTGGCCTTCTCCTGGTACTTTTTCAGGAAATCGTCGACGCCGGGGAATTTGAGCGTCGGCGCGGGCTCCCAGAAATCGTAGGTGACGATCCCGTTGAGCTGCGGCCCGAGCTTTTCCTTGAAGGTCGCGTATTGCAGCCCGACGAGCCCGCCGCCGAACAGCTTGGCGGTGATCCCGATCTCGTTGGCGGCGTGGACCATGCCGACCGCGTCGGGCGGATAGGAGGCGCTGAACACGACATCGGCGTTGGTCGCGTTGATCGCGCGGATGATCGGGCTGAAATCGGTCGTGCTCGGCGGATAGGTCTTGTCGTAGACGACCTGGAGCCCAGCCGCCTTGGCGTTCTTGCGCGCGCCGTCGGAGGCGTTTTTCGGGAATTCGGCATCGGCCGCGATGATCGCCAGCGTCTTCGGCTTCGGGTTCTGCTGCGCGGCGATCTCGAAAAAGCCTTGCGAGAAGCTGGCGCTCGGGTCCGGCCCCCCGGTCGGCACCATCGAGAAGTATTTCGGGTAGTGAAACTCCTTGTTCACGTCGAGGCCGAACAGGCCGAAGAAGGTCATCTTGTGCTGGATCACGACCGGCATCGCCGGCGCCAGCAGGTTGGTGCCGTAATCGCCGATGACGATATCGACCTTGTCCACGTCGAGAAGCTTGGTGAAGATGCCGGGGACGGTCGCCGGGTTCGACTGGTCGTCGTAATAGACGAGCTGAACCGGCCGGCCGAGGATGCCGCCCTTGGCGTTGACCTCGTCGCGCCAAATCTCGATGCCCAGCAGCGCCTGCTTGCCGGCCGCGGCGAGACCGCCGGTCAGCCCCATGCCAAAGCCGATCTTGATCGGGTCGCCCTTTGGCGCTTGGGCTTGCGCCGGCGCCGCGAGCAGCAAGGCCGCCCCCGCGACCGGCAGCAAAATCCGTGACATGAACGACTTGGACATCCCCTCTCTCCTCCCCATTGTTGCCGCGACTTTAGCGCAACGTACGCCCGCCGCGTTCAGTAAAAGTGCCGCGGATTATTGAAAGCGCGGCTTCACTTCCTCGCATAACAGCCTGAGCGCGTTCATCACCCGGTCGTGCGGGATGATCCCGCCGCAATTCAGCTCGGCGAGGATGCCGTCGAAGCCAATCTCGGCCCGCAGCGTCTTGAGCCGGTTCGCGACCGTCTCGGGCGAGCCGACGATGACGTTGCCCGCGAGCGCGTCGTCGTAGGTCAGGGTGCGCAGATGCTCGGCCCGGTCGATGAAGTTTTGCCGGCCCGAGCGCCGCGCCGACTCGGCGATTAGCTCGTACTGCAGCCGGTAGAAATGCACGACGCTGTCGCGCGCCTCTTCCTTTGCCCGCGCGTCGGTCTCGGCGACATAGATCGGGCCGGCGACATAAGCCTGTCCCCTGCCCTTGTGCCCGGCCTTGGTCCAGCCTTCCTGGTAGCTCGCGACCTGCGGCTTCACATCGGCCCAAGTCGCATGGCGGGTGCTGGCGAAGACCGGATAGCCGAGACCGCCGATCGCCGGGAACGTGTCGGGGGTGCTGGCGGCGACGCGGATCGGCGGGAGCCTGTCGCCGTAAGGATGCGGCACGCAGGCGACGTCGTCGAAGCTGTAATAGCGGCCCTTGTACGAGAAACGCGGTTTCGACCAGGCCGCCTTGACGATGTCGAGCGTCTCGGCGAAGCGCTCGCGGCTCTCGTCGTACGGCACCTGGTAGGCGTCGTAGGTACTGACGACGCCGCTGCGCCCGACACCGAATATCAGCCGGCCTCTGCTGATCTGGTCGACCGTCGCCGCTTCCTCGGCGAGACGCAGCGGATGGCATAGCGGCAGCACCTGCACCGCGATGCCGATCTTCATCCGCTCGGTGCGGCCGGCGATCGCGCCGGCGATGGCGAGCGGCGCCGACAGATGCGTGCGCTCCGGCGCGAAATGAATTTCGGCCAGCCACATCACGTCGAGGCCCCAGCGCTCGGCCGCATCGACCTGCGCCATCGCCTCGTCGAAGGCCTCCGCGTCGCTCCGCCCCGGCAGCGACGGAAACTCGTGGAACATGCCGAATTCCATCAGGCTCTCCTCCCACCCCGATGCGGCGCAGGATAGGTCAAATTCCGATCCGCGCCAGATAGGCCTCGGGATAGCGGGGACCCGCCGCCGCGCCCGGCGCGAAGACGTGGCCGAGCGCATCCTCGGTATCGGCGTTGAGCGCGATCCCGGCCGCGGCGGCGTTCTGTTCGAGATAGCGGGTGTGGCTGGTTCCGGGGATCGGCACGATGAAATCGCCGCGCGAGAGCACCCAGGCGAGGCAAAGCTGCGCCGGGGTGCAGTTCAGCGATGCGGCATGCGCCTTCAATTCCTCGACCAGGGTGAGGTTGCGGCGGAGGTTGTCGCCCTGGAACCGCAGCATGCGGCGCCGCGCATCACCGTCGCGCAGCGTGTCGAGCGTCGTCACCGTGCCGGTCAGGAAGCCGCGCCCGAGCGGACTGTACGGGACGAACCCGATGCCCAGCTCCCGGCACAGCGGCAGGATCTCGGCCTCGACGTCGCGCGACCACAGCGAGTACTCGATCTGGACCGCGGCGATCGGATGCACCGCATGGGCGCGCCGGATCGTCCCGGCGCCGGCCTCGCAGATGCCGAGATGCCTGACCTTGCCGGCCGCGACAAGCTCGGCCATCGCCCCGATCGTGTCCTCGATCGGCACGTCGGCGTCGACCCGATGGATGTAATAGAGGTCGATGATGTCGGTCTTGAGCCGCTTGAGGCTCTTGTCGCAGCATTCCTTGACGTATTCGGGCCGCCCGTCGGCGAGCTTGGGGCCGCCCTGCAGGCCGATATTGCCGAACTTGCTGGCGATCACGAACTCGTCGCGATGCCCGGCGACCGCCTCGGCGATCAGTTCCTCGTTGCGCCCGGCGCCGTAGGCGTCCGAGCTGTCGAGGAAATCGACGCCGAGCTCGCGCGCCCGCCTGATCGTCGCGATACCGCTCGCGCGGTCGGGGTCGTCGTAGAACGGCGTCATCGTCGCGCAGCCGAGCCCGACCGCCGACACCTCCAGATCGCCAAGCTTGCGCCGCTGCATCCCTTGCCTCCCGACCGCTAATCCGCCGACATTATAGCCATCAAACAACGGAGACCCGCCAATGCCCCGCTACCGCGTCAAGGAAGAGGCCGAGC
>DASUIE010000025.1:0-10941 GCA_036273175.1 Allostellaceae bacterium | reverse complement strand
GCGGATCGCGTCGATCTGCGTCGCCTGCTTCGGCGCATAGATGCCGACGAACCCGTCAAGGTAGGGCAGGCCCTTGTGGTAGTAGTCGGGATTGCGCACCCCCTTGATCAGCTGGCCCTCCTCGAACCCGGCGAACTTGAAGGGGCCCGAGCCCATGATGTTCTTCTCGTACCAGTGCGGGTCCTTATCGAGAATCTTCTTCTCGTAGATCCAGTTGTATGGGTCGGCGAGCGCCGGCAGGAACGCCGTCGTGGGGAATTTGAGGTGGAAGACGACGGTCTGCGGGTCGGTCGCCTCGACATCCTTGACCATCATGTAATTGCTGGAGCGCGGGCTGAGGATGCCCGGCGGCGGGAAGATGATCGAGTTCCAGCTTCCCGCGACGTCGTCGGCGGTGAGCTTGTCGCCGTTGTGGAACTTGACGTCGGTGCGGATCTTGAACGTGTAGGTCTTGCCGTCGTCGGTCGGCTTCGGCATCTCGGTGCAAAGATCGCACACGAAATCCGACGGCGAGGACGGGTTGTACGGGTTGATCCGGATCAGGACGCTGTAGAACGGCGCCGCGGTGTGGATCGTCGCGAAGGTCTGCTCGTGATGCGCGTCAAAGCTCGGCGGGGCGTCCGCCGGAATCATATAGGTCAGGGTGCCGCCGTATCTCGGCGTCTCCGCCGCTCCGGCGGGCGCCGCCATCGCCAGGGAAATACCTGTCGCCGCCGCCCAGACCCACGCCTGTGGTCGCATCGCTTCCTCCCGTTCGAACCGCCCCGGTTGTCCGGGGTCAGCCGGTATCGTAAGCCGGCGATACGAACGGAACGTTGCGCTATCGCAAAGAATCTATCGATTGCACTCGTTGCCGCGCAGGATGCACTTGCCCGAGGTGCGCTTCTGGCAGCCTTCGAGCGCGCCGAGCTTGGCGGCGTCGCGGTTCGGGCGCTTCGCGGCGCCCCAGGCGGTCCCCTTCTCCGCAGTGGCGAGCGCGGCGCATTCGCGCGGGCCGACCGGCACGACGATCTTGCACCCCTCGCCGCCGCAATCGCGCAGGGCGATCTCCTCGGCGCGGTGCTGCGTCTGCTCGTTCCAGCTGAGGCCGTATTTCCCGGTCGTCTCGTTGAACGCGATCGCGCCATACCCGGCCAGCGCTGGCGCGGCGCCGAGGAAAAGCGTCGCGGCAAACCCGGCCGCCAACTGCGTGAAGCGATGCATCGATTTCGTCCTCCGTGGCACGAGCCGACGGATTAAGTATGGTGGCGCAAGGCCATGTGCAACCGAGGCGCCGATGGAAGACGAAGCCGATCTGCTCGCCCGCGCCCGCCGCTACAGCTTTGGCGGCCGGATGGACGGCAAGGATGGGCCGGCCGGCCCGATCTTCGTCTCCGGTAGCGGTTCGGAGGTCGAGGATGTCGCCGGCAGGCGCTATCTCGACTTCAACTCCGGCCAGATGTGCGCCGCGCTCGGCCATAATCATCCGACCGTAACGGCGGCGGTCAAGCGCGCCTGCGACACGCTCATCCACAGCCATTCGAGCCATTTCAACGTCGAGGAAATCCGCCTCGCCGAGCGGCTCGCCGGGGTGATGCCGGAGGGGCTCGAAAAGAGCCTCTTCATGCAGTCCGGCTCCGAGGCCAACGAGACCGCCGTCGCGATCGCCCGCCGCTATACCGGCGGCTACGAGGTGGCGAGCCCGCATGTGAGCTTTCACGGCATGTCCGACGGGGCCCGCGCGCTGACCTTCGCCGGCTGGCGCGGCGGGCAGGATGCGCTCCCGGCCGGCAATTACGCGATGATCGCACCCTATTGTTACCGCTGCCCGCTGCGGCAGAGCTTCCCGGCGTGCGGCTACGCCTGCCTCGACGCAAGCTTCGAGCTGCTCGACGCCCAATCGACCGGCCGCCCGGCCGCCGTCTTGACCGAACCGCTGTTCAGCGCCGGCGGGGTCATCGAGCCACCGCCCGGCTGGCTCAAGCGCCTGCAGGAGCTGTGCCGCGAGCGCGGCATGCTGTTGATCCTCGACGAGGAGCAGACCGGGCTCGGCAAGCTCGGCACGATGTTCGCCTGCGAGGCCGAGGGTGTCGTTCCCGACATGATCACCGTCGCCAAGCATTTCGGCGGCGGCGTCGGGATCAGCGCGGTCTCGACCACACCGGAGATCGAACGAACCGTTGTCGAACGCGGGTTCACCGTCACGCATTCGCACAGCAACGACCCGCTCGCCTGCGCCGCCGGGATCGCCAGCCTCGACGTGATCGAGGGCGAGAACGTGCCGGCCAAGGCCGCCGCGCTCGGCGCCACTTTCAAGGCGCATCTCAACGCCCTGGCGCAGCGCTGGGAGCAGATCGGCGATGTGCGCGGGCGCGGCATCCTCTTAGGGATCGAGCTGGTCGAGGATCGGCACACGCGGGCGCCGGCCTTCGCGCTCGGGCGGGCGGTCCATCGCTATTGCTTCGAGCATGGCCTGATCTTCAGCCTGCGCCGCGACGGCAGCGTGCTGCGCTTCGTGCCGCCGGTGACGACGACCGAGGCCCAGCTCGACCGCGCCGCGACGCTGATCGACGAAGCGCTTGCTGCGGCGCTTAGCTGACGTCGATCGAGAGCTGGCACGGCGCCCCGCCGCAGGCGACTGGCTGGCCGTCCGGACCGGTCAGCGACACGGTCCAGCGGCCGGGGCTCAGCGAATCCTTGCGCGTCCAGCTATGCCATTGGAAATGCCCGGTCTTGGCGACTTCGCCTTGCAGCGTCGCGGCCAGGTCGGGGCGGCCGATATCGAGGCTGCTGGTCAGAGCCGGCGCGTGCGCGGCCGGGCTTTCGCTCGTCCAACGGACCTGGATCGCGACCTCGCCGCCGCCGCGCAGCTTGTCGATTGCCGCCTGCCCGCCGTCGAGCGTTAGCCACAGATAGAGCGGCCGGCCGGCGCTCGCGCTCTGCGTCTCCGCGGGCGGCGTGGAACCGCTGGGCCGGGTCTGGCTGAACCGCCAGGCGCTGACCGAAATCCCGCCCTGCGTCGGGGCCGGCTGCGGCGCGGCCACGGCGACGGCCGCCTCGGACGCGGTCACCTCCGGCCGGGGCGGGGAGGCCGGCAGCATCGGGGAGGCCAGCGCGGTCGCCGGCGCCAGGGCCAGGATCAGGGGGCGGGTCAAGCTCGGCACGGTTTCCTCGTCAATCGCCTCGCAATCATCGGAAAACGCTATGATCCGGCGCATGATCCGACCGCTCGCCGAGTTCCCGGCCCGGGACATCCGCTTTGTCCTGACCGATATCGACGACACGCTGACCACCGCCGGGCGCCTCACCGCCGGCGCCTATGGCGCGTTGGAGCGGCTGGCCGATAAGGGATACCGCATGATCCCGGTGACCGGCCGCCCGGCCGGGTGGTGCGACATGATCGCAAGGTTCTGGCCGGTCGATGCGGTGGTCGGCGAGAACGGAGCCTTCTATTTCCGCTACGACCGCGCCGCGCGCCGCATGACCCGCCGCCATTTCGCCGGTCCGCCCGACCGCGCCCGGCTCGACGCCCTCGCGGCCGAAATCCTCGCCGCGGTGCCCGGCGCCCGTCTCGCCGCCGACCAGCCCTACCGTCTCGCCGACCTCGCGATCGATTTTCGCGAGGATTGCGGTCCGCTCCCGCAAGACGACATCGACCGCATCGTCGAACTGTTCGAGACGGCCGGCGCCATCGCCAAGGTAAGCTCGATCCACGTCAACGGCTGGTTCGGCGCGTGGGACAAGCTGGCGATGACGCGCATCCTCTTCCGTGAGGAATACGGGCTCGATCTCGACGCGGTGCGGGAGACGGTGGCTTTTATCGGCGACTCGCCCAACGACGCGCCGATGTTCGGCTATTTTCCGAACGCGGTCGGGGTCGCCAATGTCCGGCCGTATCTGCCGCGCATCGCGACGCCGCCCGCCTACGTCACCGAGGCCGAGGCCGGCGCCGGGTTCGTCGAATTCGCCGAGCGCCTCTTGTCGTGATCGGCCGCTACGACCTCGCCGTCATCGGCGGCGGCATCAACGGTTGCGGGATCGCCCGCGACGCCGCAGGGCGCGGGCTCAAGGTGCTTTTGTGCGAGAAGGGCGACCTCGCCGGCGGGACCTCCTCCGCGTCGAGCAAGATGATCCATGGCGGGCTGCGCTATCTCGAGCGGTACGATTTCAAGCTCGTGCGCGAGTCGCTTGCCGAGCGCGCGGTGCTGCTGCGCTCGGCGCCCGGCCTGGTGCGGCCGATGCGCTTTGTGCTGCCGCATGCGCCGGGGCTGCGGCCGCGCTGGATGGTGCGCGCCGGCCTCTTTCTCTACGACCATCTCGGCGGCGCCGGCGCCTTGCCCGGCACCGAGTCGATCCGGCTCGACGGCGACCCGCGCGGCGCGCCGCTCAACGGCCGCGCCAGCCACGCTTTCGTCTATTCCGATTGCGTCGTCGACGATGCGAGGCTGACCGTCGCCGTCGCCCGCGACGCCGCGCTGCACGGCGCGGAGATCGCCACCCGCACCGCCCTCGTCGCGGCGCGGCGGGAGGCCGCCGCATGGCATCTCGGGCTGAGCGACGGGCGCGAGATCGAGACCCGCATCCTCGTCAACGCCGCCGGTCCCTGGGCCGCCGGCATCCAGCGCCTTGCCGGGCTCAAAAGCGGCGCGCGGCTGCGGCTCGTCAAGGGCAGCCACATCGTCACAACCCGGCTCTATGACGGCGATCACGCCTATCTGTTCCAGAACGACGACCGCCGGGTGCTCTTCGTCATCCCCTACGAGCGCGACTTCACCTTGATCGGCACGACCGACATCCCGTTCGACGGCGATCCGACCAGCCCCGCGATCGATGCCGGGGAGACCGCCTATCTGTTGGAGGCCGCCGGGCGGTGGCTGCGCGACCCGCCAAGGGAGGCGGACATCGTCTGGTCCTATGCCGGCGTTCGGCCGCTTTACGACGACGGCGCCGGCTCGGCGAGCGAGATCACGCGCGACTATGTCTTCGACCTCGACACCGCGGGCGCGCCGGCGCTTTCCGTATTCGGCGGCAAGCTGACGACATTCCGCTGCCTCGCCGAGCATGCGCTCGACCGGCTCGGCATTCCCGGCGCGTGGACCGCGACGGCGCGCCTGCCCGAGGGGCGCGAGCCGGGCCTGGAAAACGACGATCTGCGCTGGTACGCCAAGCACGAATGGGCGCGCACCGCCGAGGACGTGCTGTGGCGGCGCACCAAGCTTGGCCTCCGCGCCGGGCCGGAGGTGGTCGCCCGGGTCAGCGCGACGATGGCGGACGCAGCCGGGCTTCCAGCCGCTCGAACGCCAGGTCCGTGACGATCGCGAACAGCGCGACCAGAACCGCGCCCTGCACGACGAAGCCCATCTTGTTGCCGCCGATCCCGTCGAAGATCGGGGTCCCGAGCGTCAGCGCGCCGACCGTCGAGCCGATCGTCGCGGTGCCGATGCCGATCGTCACCGCGACCCTGATCCCGGCGAGGATCACCGGCGCGGCCAGCGGCAGCTCGACTCGCGTCAGGATCTGCCATGCCGACATCCCCATACCGGCGGCGGCGTCGCGCACCGAGGCGGGCACCGTTTCGAGCCCGGCGATCGCGTTGCCGAGGATCGGCAGGAGCCCGTAGAGAAACAGCGCCACGATGGTCGGCCTAGGCCCGAAGCCCAGCGCCGGTACCGCCAGCGCCAGTACCGCGGCCGGCGGGAAGGTCTGGCCGATCGTCGCCAGCGTGTCGGCGATGGCGCGGAAGTCGCGCCCGGCCGGGCGGGTCACGAACACCGCCGCGGCGATCCCGACGATGCTTGCCGCGACCATCGCCACCGCGACGATCCCGGCATGCGACAGAAAGAGAGCGACAAAGCTGTCGCGCTCGTAAAGGTGCAGTGACGGCATGCCGAACAGCAGCGCCGCGAACAGCACCCCGAGCCACAAGGCCGCGCTCTTCATCATCGCACCAGATCGGCGAGCGCGATCGTGCCGACGCCCCGGCCGTCTTCGGCGACCGGCAGCACCGTCGCATGTCGCGACGTCATCAGGCTCAGCGCGTCGCGCAGCGGCGCGTCGGCCGTGACCGGCTCGCCCTCGGCCGTCTCGCCCGGCCGCATGCGGTCGCGCACCGTGCGCACCGACAACAGCTTGAGCCCGATCCCCTGCGTCCCGACGAACTCGCGCACGAAATCGCTTGCCGGGTGTTCGAGGAGATCGAGCGGCGAGGCGAATTGCGCGAGCCGCCCGCGGTCGAGGATCGCGATGTCGGTGGCGAGGCGCAGCGCCTCCTCGATGTCGTGGGTGACAAAGACGATGGTCTTGCCGGTCGCCCTGTGGATGCGCGCGATCTCGCCCTGCAAGGCGTCGCGGGTGATCGGGTCGACGGCGGCGAACGGCTCGTCCATCAAGAGGAGGTCGGGGTCCGAGGCGAGCGCCCGGGCAACCCCGACGCGCTGCTGTTCGCCGCCCGACAGCTCATGCGGGTATTTGCGGCGGTAGGTCTCGGGGTCGAGGCGGAACAACGCCAGCAGCTCGACGACACGGGCCTCGACCTTGTCGCGCGGCCAGCCGAGGAGGCGAGGCACCGTCGCGATGTTGTCCTCGACCCGCCAATGCGGGAACAACCCGGTCGATTGGATCGCGTAGCCGATCCGCCGCCGCAGCGCCGCGACCGGCAGCGCCGCGACATCCTCGCCGTCGAGGTGGATCGTCCCGCTGTCGGCGGTCACGAGGCGGTTGATCATCCGCAGCGTCGTCGACTTGCCGCAGCCCGACGGCCCCAGCAGCACGCAGAACGCGCCGGTCGGCACGGCCAGCGATAGATCGTCGACGACGGCGCGGCCCTCATAGGCCTTGCTGACGCGGTCGATCTCGATCATCGCCCGGCCGCCAGCCGCAGCAGGAAATCGGCCGCAAGCGCCAGGAAGATCGCCGGGAGCGCGCCGAGCAGGACGAGGTCGGCGGCGTCCTGGCCGAGCCCCGCGAAGACGAAGCTGCCGAGCCCGCCGGCCCCGATCAGCGCGGCGACGACCGCGAGGCCGATCGTCTGCACCGTCACGATCCTGAGCCCGGCGAGCAGCACCGGCGCGGCGAGCGGGATCTCGACCCGCCAAAGGATCTGCCGCTCGGTCATTCCCATCCCGCGAGCCGCGTCGGCGACGGCCGGATCGATCCCGCCGAGCCCGGCCGCCGTGCTGCGCGCCACCGGCAAGAGCGCATAGAGCACCAGCGCGATCAGTGCCGGCGCGGGACCGACGCCGCCAATCCCGAGCGCGGTCAGCGGCGCAATCAAGAGGCCGAAGAGGGCGATCGACGGGATCGTCTGCAACAAGTTCAGGGTCGCGAAGATCGGCCCGCGCCAATTGGGATGCCGGACGGTGCCGAGGCCGAGCGGCACGCCGATCGCGATCGCCGGCACGACCGAGCCGGCGACGAGCTCGATATGCCGCAGCACCGCCGGGCCGAAGACATCGTGCCTGGTGTGGAATTCGCGCGCCAGCGACAGGCCGTCGAACCATCCCGCGGCAGCCATCAGCGCCGCCGCCGCGAGGATCGCCACCGCCGTGCCGAGCATCGCCAGCGGCCCCGCGCGCGACCGCTGCATCCCGTCGACCACCGCCAGCGCCGCCGCGCCGAGCAGGGTCCAGAACGCGGCGCCGAGCGAGACGACGCCTTTCAGGCGGCCCGCCATATCGCCGGCCGCGTACAAAACCGCCAGGAGCAGCGCCGCGCCGAGCATCGCGCCGATGCCGCGCCAGCGCGCGAACGCGCCGGCGGCGAGGGCCGCCACCAGCGCCACGACCGCCGTGGAAGCGGGCGCGCCCGCCGCCTGCCACAGCACCACCGGCTTTCCGGAGAGGAGCCGGTTCGGCGCCACGCTTGCGAAGCCGCCGGCGGCGACCGCGATCGCCGCGACGACGGCAAGCGCGAGCGCGACCTGGTTCCCTCGCTGCCGCGCGGCGGTCACGGCAAAAGGTGCTTCTCTGTCAGATAGGTTTTGGCGACCGTGCCGGAGTCCTCGCCCTCGACGGCGATCTTGGCGTTCAGCGATTGCAGCGTTTGGAGGCCGAGGCTCTGGAAGATCGGGTCGAGCACCGTGGCGATCTCGGGATGCGCGTCGAGCACGGCCTGGCGCACGACCGGAGCCGGCGCGTAGACCACCTGTGCCCCCTTGTCGTCGCACAGCGTCGCCAGACCGAGCGCGGCGAGGGCGCCGTCGGTGCCGTAGGCCATTGCCGCGTTGACGCCCGATGTGCCTTCCGCCGCCGCGCGCAGCGTCGCCGCCGTGTTGCCGCCCGACAGGGTCAGGAGCTGGTCGGCCTTGAGGTGGAAACCGTAGGTCGCCTCGAAGGCGGGGAGGGCGGCCGGGCTTTCAACGAACTCGGCCGAGGCCGCGAGCTTGAACCTGCCGCCGCCGGCCAGGTACCCCGCCAGGTCGTCAAGGCAGCGCCGCGCCGGAAACCCGGGCAAATCCCGGCGGATCGCGATGACCCAGGTATTGTTGGCCGGCGCCGGGGTCAGCCAGGCGAGATGGTTTTCTTTTGTGTCGAGCGCCTTGACCGTCTCGTAGCCGCTTTTCGCGTTCTTCCACACCGGGTCGCTTTCGCGGTGGAAGAACAGCGCGCCGTTGCCGGTGTATTCGGGATAGATGTCGATCTGCCCGGCGAGGAGCGCGGCGCGGACGATATTGGTCGGGCCGAGCTGCACCTTGCGCTCGACGGCGATGCCCTTCGCCTGCAACGCCCTGGCGATCATGTTGCCGAGCAGCGCGCCCTCGGTATCGATTTTCGAGGCGACGACGACCGGCGCCGCGGCCTGCGCGGTCGCGGCCCAGAGAACAATCAACAGCTGGGCCAGGAGTTGGGCGAGCCGCTCGATCACCGCGCCACTGTGGCGCAGGCTAGGCTCGGTTGTCGACCTCCGCGGCCGGCCGCACCGATTCGATCGCTTCGAGCAGCTGGTCGGTGCGGAACGGCTTTTGGATCACCGCGTCGGCGCCCAGGAGCTTCGCCATGTAGAGCGAGTCGGTGGTCCCCGAAGTGCCGCCGCCCGAGATCGCGATGATCTTCACATCGTGGTTCTCGCGACGAATGGTCAGGATCGTCTCGATGCCTTCCTGTTGCGGCATATAGATGTCGGTGACGATCAGCTCGGGGTGCTCGCGGCGGAACAGCTCCATGCCGCGCGCGCCGTCTTCCGCCGTGAAGACCTCGTGCCCGTTGGCCAGCAGAACCCGCGCCACCGAGCGCCGGATCAGGTTGTCGTCGTCGATCAGCAGGATTTTCATTGCTCCGCCTGCCGCACTCTACACAGGCCAGCGTCGCGCGAGTTGGTAAACAAAAGATCAAATCGGGATCGCGAGCAGCGTATCGATCTGGCGGCTGTCGAGCACCGCGTCCTTGCGGGCGAATTTCCAGCCGCCGCCGGCCCGCGCCAGCCGATCGACATAGCGCCCGGCGGCGAAGAGGCTCATCGCCCCGTCCTGCATGATGCGCACGACGATGAAATTGGCGGTCAGGTCGATGCCGTCCTCATCGGCCCGCTCGATCCGGAAATTGGCGATCAGGTGGCGATAGCGCTGCGGCTCGTAGATATTGGCTTTGCGCAGCGCCATGACCCGGTCGGCCAGCATATTGCGCGAGGTCGCGTAGATGATGCCGAGCGGCAGCCCAGCCTCGAAATTCTCCGCCGATGTGACGCGGTAGGCGCAATCCTCGGTAAAGAAATCCGGCCATTCCTCGAGCCGGTCGTTGTCGAGGCAATGCGCGTACTCGGCGTAGAGCGCCTCGATCTCGAGGCGGCGCACCACCTCGTCCGGCGTCATCAGAGGCCCATCAGCGGTCGATAAGCCTGCCAGAACCCGCGGATCGACGCCTCGGTGGTGCGCGTGTCGTCGGAGACGTGGTCGTGCCCGCCCATCTCCAGCACCGACAGATCGTCCTCCGATCCGGCGATCGCGCGCTGGACGAAGCCGCCGACCGCGCCGTCTTCCATCGAGACATAGCCGGCCGGGCCGACGAGGTTGCTCTGAAGAAGGCGAAGCTCGGTCATCTCGGCGTCGTCGTCCTCGAACCCGAGATAGATCCATTGCAGCTCGGTCTCGTCGCGGCCCTTCGGCAGCACGAGCCGCAGCGCGATCGAGTTGTTGATCTGCTGCAGCACGAAATTGGGGAAGACCGAGAGGATTTGCACGCTGATGTCGTCGCCGAACTCCTCCTTCGCGGCGAGGAGGCGCGGGTCGGCGAGGCTCAGCCCGTCGCGGTTCGACTGGATGTCGGCGTAGAGCTTGTCGCTGTCGGGCCGGTCCGCCTGCTTCTTGCCGCCGCGGGTGTAGCTCGCGTGGTTGCCGCTGTTCTCGCCGATCAGGACGCCGCCGCCGATCGACAGGCGGCTGATGCGGAACGTCGCGAAGAAGGTGTGCAAGAGGCTCGCGTGATAGGTGTCCTTGACGTTTTCGAGATAGAGCTTCCAGTTGTTGTGGAGGATTTGCGAGGTGGTCCCGAGCACCTTGGGCTTGCCGTGCATGACCCGGCCGATCCGCGCGCCGATCTGGTTGCCGATGTATTCGGCGAAGGGCGGCACCTCCTCCGACAAGGTGCCGAAGACGAGCCCGGCGAAATGGTCGACGCGCAGCTTCCGGAGGCCGTGCTCCTCGATCTTGAAGGTGTCCGGCATCCCACCCTTGCCGCCGATCCCGCGGCGGAACGCGACGCTCTTGAGGTTGCCTTCGAGATCGTAGCTCCACGAATGGTAGACGCAGGTCAGGAGGTCCGTGCTGCCCTGCCGCTTGAGGCAGACGAGGTTGCCGCGATGGGCGCAGCGATTGACCATCGCGTGGACTTGCCCGTCCTGCCCGCGGGTGACGATGACCGGCGTCTCGCCGAGAAACGTGGTCTTGTAGTCGCCCGCATTGGGCAGTTCGTCGGCGAGGCAGAGGAATTGCCAGGTCGGGCCGAGGAACACGCGGTCGAGCTCGGCCCG